>JBGTBA010000028.1:0-9627 GCA_041749595.1 Flavobacteriaceae bacterium
GCCATATAATTTTTCAGTTAATGGCGTTCTACCAATAACCATAAGTGCTTTACATTTAAGCTGTTTATACTGATTGGCTAACTCAATGTGATTTCTTTCATTAAATCCGTCTTTATGTTCAACATTGCCATAGTCGGAAAATACACAATCATACGGTGGGTCTAAAAACATAAAATCATCTTTATCTGCCATTCTGAATATTTCTGAATAATCAAGATTGTAAATTTCCGTATTAGTGAGTAAATTGTTATGAGCTTTCGTAACTAAAGAAGTGTTTAAGTTTGCATATCTTCCATACGGCACGTTAAATTCTCCTTTTGAGTTATATCGAATCATTCCTGAATATGCAGTTTTATTAATAAAAAAATAAAGCAAAGCTTCCGAATACTTTTTTTCTGTCAAATCGTTGAACATATCTCTGAATTGGTAATAGAGAGGTTCGTTTTCGTCATCTACACGTTCGTCAGGTGTTTTGTTTTTCAGTACTTCGAATTTTTTGCGATTTATCGCATAAAGTTTTTCAATTTCTGTCAGTTCTGTTTTAAGCGTTTCAAAGTCATTTTTAACGCCCAAGTAAAACGAAATAAGTTTTGAGTTAATGTCGTTTATGATTGCTTTTTTTGGCTCTAAATGAAAGAACAAAGCACCACCACCTAAAAATGGCTCAATATATCTTCCGCTAAATTGCGGAATATGTTTAATCAAATGGGGAATTTCTTTTGATTTTCCCCCTCTGTATTTCACAAGTGGTTTCATATTTTGGCAGTTTTTCGTTTATATTCAACAATGCTTTCTGCAACAACATTTAAAATTTGTGTTGCTTCTTCTTCTTCGGCAATAATGTCATAAACTTTGTCTGCCGACCATAAACGAATTAACTCCTTTGAGTCAACTTCAAGCAATTCCGCAAGAATGTTCACTTGTTCTCGTTTTGCTCGTCTATCGCCTTTTTCAATCTTACAATATGTTGCTGTGTCTATTTCTAACACAGAAGCTAACTGTCGTTGAGGGATTTGTTTTTCCTCTCGAAGTGTTTTTATTCTATTTCCAAAGATTGTTGACATAATTTAGTCTTGACATTATTCGGCAAATATAATTATTTTTTCTTTTTGTCGTCATTTTATTTTTTGCACGGTCGTCTTTTAGGGTGAGACATAGCCGGTGTTGGGCAATCAGCTTTCATTTTCCGGGTTAATTTCAGGGTTTGTTGTTTTTGGTAAATTCGCCGTTGTTTTGATTCGCAACGAGATAAATTAGGCTGTTTTTTTTTGAACTTTCGTGAAGTCAATTCAGTCGGATATTTTTCAATTCGGCAGTTTTTTTAGCTGTTGCCCACCGTTTTTATAGGCACATTTTGCTGTGCACATACATATGGGGCGGACGCAATGAACAAAAGAACCACATATAAAGATTTCAGGAGATTCCAACATATTTTTCCATTCCAAAAGCAAACCAAAAAAACATCGATGAACAGCCTTTTTTAATCGGCACAAAACTTTATTACAAGCTTGTATTATTACCCAACCTACCAAAAAACAACTATTTTAGATTAGATATTTGTTACAAATCCAAATAGTTGAAAATGAATAAACTAATCCTTCCTGTATTAACCATTGGGTTATTTTTTTTGGACTGTCTTACAGGCTTTGCCCAAACGGAAACGGTAACCATCCCCAAAAAAGAAATCAAGGTACAACGGCTAACTTTAATGGAGCGGTATGAACCGGATATGGTCCTCTCGGTAGAAGATCGCTTACGCAAAAAAAAAGAACGTTATGCATTGGTCGAGCAACAGCGGAGAACTATAGATACGTTGCATATCACCGATCGAAAAAAGAAAAAGTTGATCCACATGATCCATTATAGCCCATATTCGGACCGTTTGGCCAAAATTGTGGACACCCGCTTTGAAGAAGGGCACCAATAGGCTATCACTATGGATCCAAAAAAATACCATTCCATTAAAAAAGGGAACATGCGGATATTTAGGCGATCACCGCTTAGATTTCCCCCATTGGTTGAAATGGTATAATTGTTCTGTGCTTTTTAAGTTCAGTGCGATTGTATCTTTTCTTTTCTTTTTCGCAATTGCCGTTCCAGTTCGTCCGATACTTCGGCGATGGAGGCCTCAAAATTGCCATGGCTGGCCTCGGCGAACAAATGTGGGCCGGGGGCACTTAACCGTATGGCACATATCATTCCCGTTTCCGGGGATGAGGTGTTTTCCGTTTTAAAGGAAACATCGGCACGGACCACAAAATTATACTTGCCCATTAATTTGTCCACTTTTTTAATGACCAGGGCTTCCAATCGCTCACTGGCCTTTACATCGTCGTATTCAAAATTGATATTCATAAGGCTTTAATTTTAATTGAAATTAGGAAGCTTTAGGTACACTACCAAATTACATTGTTTAAAGAAAACATAAAATAAACATTAAGAAAAGTTAAAGTCGCTTTTTCTTATATTTTGATAGCGTTACTTTGTCGAATATTTCGTAACTTTTAACAAGTTTGTTTAATAATATTAAAAAAACCACCCGGTATGGAAACAGCACTCGTAGAACCTCATTCCAATGTGTTTGGAAAAAATAGTGGCATCTGTATTGTATTATTGGAACGAAACAATAAAGATCTGTTGCAATTAAAGAACCAATTGAGTTCTTACACCTGTGAACCGAAAACCTATTGCCTCTACGAACAGTTTTCAGGTTTGAAAGAACGGTTGGATCGATTGCGGAATGTTAATATGGACATCATTGCATCCCTAAAACGGGGAAAAAAAATGTTGGACAACCAGATGGAGGCCATTTCCATACAATTCAACGAGTTCAACGACCTGCAAAGCGGTGTAATAGCCTATCAAGAAGGCGTTCGTAACCTTTAGTAAATTAGCCCGTTAGATTTCAGTTGATCGGTTGTCCGGTATGGATTATGGAATACATAGTAGGGAATGGCAATCGGGAAAGAATTATAATTAAATACCGGTTGGGATATTCCTCCCCCTAAGTAGATTTAAAGACATAGTCCTTACGGTAAGAGCATAACACTGCTGACGAGTCCATACAAACCTTTGAAAATAACTTAAGTTTCAGAATCCCTGAACTGTATCCCTATTTTAGGCCAAAAGCAATAGGGATACACCGCAATCCAAGGAGCTTACCGGCTAATCGCATAACTGCTGGCCCTCGCACATTCAATCAGGAATTTGTTCCATTTTACCAATCTCCTTTTCCAAATTTCTTTTAGCTTTTTCATGACTTTTTATTTTTAAGTTATATTCGTTATAGACGTTGGGAAAGGGGTTACTGACCTAATAAAAAGTTAAGTTTTTGCCGCAGGCAAACCCAAGCCCCGGTTTTTTCGTAATTTTAAGGAGAACAAGGTGTTTACACCTAAAGGCGGGGCAATTATGGTAAGAATGGTTTTAGTAGGAGTTCTAAGTAGTTTGCTCCTGTGTTGTACAGGCACCAAACCGGGCGTGCCAGGTTCTTATTCCAATGCATCGCTAGATGGGCTGGTGGCTTCCAAAAGATTTGAAATTGTTTCCAATTGGGCATCGCCTATGCTGTCCAGGGGAGTAATGGCCATATCGAATAGCGGATTATTGGCACCGGGGAGCACGGCGGGAAGGATTGACCTTACCGGAAACACCAATTTTCTTAAAATACAGGAAGATTCGGTAAGCGCTTATTTACCTTATTATGGGGAGCGCCAAATGGGCGGAGGGTATAACAGGAATAGTGGGATTGAATTTAAGGGAATTCCCACCGAGTATGAGGTTTCCAAAAACACCAAAGGAAATGGGTATATGCTACGGTTTACCATCGCTGAAAACTCGGAGAATTACCAAGTGTTTGTAAATCTGTTTCCGGATATGTCCACCACAATTTCGGTAAACAGTTCGCAAAGGGATGCCATCAGCTATTATGGAAATGCGAAGGCTTTAACGGAATAACGTATTAATGTAATGGTTTTATTAACGTATATAATGTACTAAAAATAAAATAGTTATATTATTTAGATTAAAAATTTAAGGGTTAAGCATAAACAGGTCACCAGAACCTATGGTCTTATTTTCCAAATCATAAATCAAGGCATCTTCCTCGGATTCAAAATAGAGTCCCCAGAATCTATAGTAGTCTTTTTGGCTGTTGTTGCCAAGGCTAATTTCACTGAGGGTATTTTCCCTTTCCACAGCATCCTCCTCAAAAACAGGGATGTAGATTTCATACGGAATTTCCACAATCCCCCTAGTATAATACGAATAATGGCTTACCAATGTCCCCAAAATAGTTTCTAACTGATCGGGGATGCTCTGATCATATATCTTCTCGATGATAATGGCAGTATCTTTTAAATAGATCGAAAGTTCATCAATATCCAATCCAACGGTGTTCTTGGAATACAATTCAGATAGGGCGTTAAAAAAAAGATTTGGGCTTTTCACCCGATTTTCATTTTCCTTGTCCCCTCCGTTCCTGTTATTTTGATTGTTAAGGCATACAAGTATGTCTTTAACGGTGAAATCACTGTTTATTTCTATAGCTAAATTGCAGTGTCCATTTTTAGAAGGACACTTACGTATCGTTACCTCCGAAAGGAGGTACCTTTCCAAGCTTTCCTTAAAATTGTCCAGATCATTGATTTTAATATTGCCGCCCATATCAAAATCAAAAATATCTTTAAAACTATCGGTATATATTGGCATGATTCAGTATATTATATAACACTGATCTCAAAATTAAGGTTAAAAATATACTTAGCGTTACATAAAAACCATAGAATAACTATGGTTTTATTCAATAATTGAATAAAAACACCATTTTTTAGAAGAAAAGCGGGTTATGCTATGGGGGCAGCTATAGGAATCCTTTGTTCCGGGCTTCGTTTATCAACGCCTGGTCGTTCTGTTTTTCAACACCAAACAGTACCTTTAAATGCCGTTTGCGATTTTCAATGCCCGCCAGGGAAAGATCTACATTACCGACCATATCTATGGTTCGTGTGCCAATGGATAGATTGTAAAGTATTTTTTTATCGTTATCGTCCAAAACAAAGTCATTGGCCATCTTTTTCCGGATGGCACTCAACGCTTTTTGGGTATAGTAGGGGGGAGAATCCATTATGGTCATCACCATGGCCTGTAGGGATTTTTCGTCAATATCCGATTTTACCATGTACCCGTCCGGGTTAACGCTTTTCAGGATACTGTTTATCCTGTAGTTGTCACTAAAGGACGACATATACACGATCTTGGATTCCGGAACGGTTTTCCGTGCAAATATACCGATATCTTCGCCCGTTTTTGCCGGGCCATCCATTACGGCGGACAATTGTATATCCAATAAAATAATATCGTAGCGAGAGGATTTGGCCGAGTATTCAATCTTTTGCACCGCTTGGTCAAAATTGGTGGCGGTATCAAGGCTTACCCTAAAATCCTTGAATTCGGTTGCTTCCAGGATATATTTATAACCTACCAAGGTCATTTCATGATCATCTACTGCTAAGATCCGAACTAAATCCATTAAAATTGATTTAAATTGTTATGCTTTTTGCAAAATTTGATTTTGGACATTTCTTTCGGTTACTGTTTGTAAATCCGCTGCCGGAACTTCAATATGGACCACGGTACCCTGCCCAATTTTACTGTTGATGTGCCACGTACCGTTTATTTTGCCAATGCGCGAGCTTATGTTTTTCATGCCTATTCCCCGCTTCCCCTTACTGGTGTCAAAACCTTTTCCATCATCCGCAATGGTAATGTGGAGCATTGCCTTTTGGACGGAAAAATCCATACTGACATTCTTTGCGTTTGCATGCTTGGCACAGTTTTGCAACAGCTCTTGCACAATACGGTACAGGTTTATTTTTATATCGCCCTTTAACTTGTCCCAGTCCACTTCATGGTCGTGGCCAAAATCGATATTGATCTTGGTTGCATCTTCCACCGATTTCACCAAATCCTGTAGGGACATGATAAAGTTATGTATTTTTTCGGAAGAAGACGCACTTAATTCATGCGAAATTGTGCGTATCTCTTCTTCCAACGCTTGCAATTTCCGTATCAGTTCCGCCCGTTGCACAATGGACTCCCCATCTGTTTTGCTGTTCAATCCGGTGAGTACCAGACGTATGCCCAGCATCTGGCCCAAAATACCGTCGTGCAGTTCCTCGGAAACCCGCTGTTGTTCCAAATGCTTTCCTTCTTCCAGTTTTCCCTTTTGGGAGAGCATCAGCTCAAATATTTCCTGGTTGTTTTCCTGCTGCTTCTTTAAAAACCGCAATTTTTGGTTGCGCCTTATCTGGTTGATGATGACAAATACGGCCCCGGCCAATAAAATGGAGCCAAAGGCGATCCAGGCCCATAATTGCCGTTGGCGGTCCAGCAGTTGGTTTTTGGCGATGACCTCATCGGTCTCGTACGCGATCCGGGCAAACTTATCGCGCACCCGGCGCTCTTCCTGCTGCAGGCTGTCGTCCAGGGCGATGTATTCCTTTACGTAGGCGTACATGTTCTTGGGATCTAAATGGGGAAAGAGTTTTAGCGTTTGCAGCACGCGTTTGTTGTTGCCGCTGGCCACGGCATAGTCCTTGGCCTTTTGCAGATTGGCCAGGCCCATGGCCGTATCCTTCTGTACCAGGTAGTACTCTGCCATATTGTAATGGGTGCGGGCCACGCCATAGAGGTCCCCTATACTGTCCTGTAGGCACACGGCCTTGTTAAAAAGCCCGGGCAGCCCACCGTTGTCGTTGGCCTTGAATTGGCTATAGGCCAGGTTGCTCAAGGCTTTGGCATAGAGTAGGGGGTCTGCTTCCTTTAATGCTTTATGGGCTAGCACTTCTTTAAAATAGGGAATGGCCTTTTGGTGCGCCCCCTGCTCTTGGTACACCAACCCTATGTTGTTTTGGGTCACTTGCAGCAAATTGTCCCTTCCTTCAAGATTGTCCAAATACCCCAAAGCGGTTTGGTAATAGCCCAACGCCCGGTCGTATTCCTTTAATTCAATCGCAATAGTTCCCAAATTATTATAACATTTGTACAGTTGTTCGTATTCATCCAAAGGCTTTAGCATTTCAATCGCCCTAATGGTAACGATCTCGCTGCCCGTATAGTCCTTTACATCGGCCTGTACAATGGCCATATTATAGAGCATGGTGCCCGAAAGCCCACCTTCCTTCAATGCAGTATATATTTTTTGGGCCCTCGAAAAATGGGCATAGGCACTGTCCGGTACCGCCTTGGCCCTAAAAAACTCGGCCAGGTCCCAGTGGGTTTCCGCCTGGGCCATGGAATCCCCGATCCGTTTGGCGAGCAATAGCGTTTCCCTGTTCGTATTCCTGAACGCCAAGGAATCGTCCAGCCGCAAATAGGCCAGGGACAACTGGGATAGGGCCCGGGTTTTGGCAGAATCGTTTTTATAGGCCTTGATCCTGGGGTATGCCTTTTGCAGGGCCTGCCTCCGCAGTTCCATGGAGAGGGCGGCATTCTTGCCCCGGGCGATCCATGCGGCAACGCTGTCTTTCGCCACAGCATTTGCCCCATTAGGCGTACCCTGCCCGTCCCGGCTGCAGGCGGAAGGCAACAGCAGGAAAAGGCCACAGAAAAACCCTATGATCCCGTACAAGAGGTGTTTTGGCCCCATTCAGTGGTAGTGTAATATCATAAAAAATAAGTCTTTCCCGTTGCGCAAGGCTACGCAAATGCACCTCTATATCCCTCCATCATAAAGGGGAGAGGAGCAACGGACTTCCATTTTTTACCGCGGTCCCGAACGGGCAATCGGGAAGGGGCATAAAAGGAAAAAAGCGTGCCTAGGGCACAACGGGGGTTTTGCTTTGCTGCAAGGTACAAAAAAAAGCCCATACAGGCTTTTTTTGTTTTTGAAATCGTTTTGGATCGATACCCTATTTCCTACCGGATGTTGGCGTTACCGCACCATCCGTGAACGAGGCACTGCCCAAATTTTGATATTGGTTTTTTGTTTGGTCCGTACTGTTTTCGCTGCTGTTAAAAGACACCAAACCCATGCTGAAAAGTGCCACTGCCAGAATACCCATTACTTTTTTCATATTTTTTGTTTTAGATAGTTTGTTACTAATTATGTTGCTAAACTAATTAACCTTGAAAAGAAACGGAAGGCCTAAAATTTTTATTAGTGAACGGCCAGGGTCTGTGAGTATAGTGTCGTTTTTTGAGAGGATTCCGTCAATTAAGGGTGGCGATGGTGTTTTTGGCCAAGATGCATTTTAGGCTCTCCACGTTCTCCTTGTACGATTTGGAAAAAGGCAGTTGCAGTTTGCTTCCCTTAAGGGCGCATACAGATTTGCCGTAGTTGATGCGGGAGATAAAATCCACGTTAAGGATATAGCTCTGGTGCACGCGCACAAAGTTCTTGGGCAATTGGTCCTCAAAACTTTTCAAGGTCTTATAGGCACTGATGGTGCTGCCATCGCTCATAAAGAAATCGGTGGCATTGTTGTCCGCCTTTAGGTAGAGGATCTCATCAGTGTTCAGGTATTGGAAATCCTGATAGGATTTTAAACAGAGGGTATGGGCAACGGCCTCTTTTGGGAATCTTTTTTTGAGGCGCAGCACGGTCTTACGGATATCGAATTCATTAAAAGGCATGAGCCAATAGTCAAAAAAATTGTTTTTCAGGGCATCGTACGCATATTGTTTGGTCTTTGCCACCCCGATCAGGATAGGGGTTTCGGCAACGTATTGGTGCAATTCCGTTACCATCTGAAAATAGGCACCGGCACTTTCATTGAGATTTACAAAAACAATGTCCGGGCTTTTTTTAAGGATATTGTTTAGCCCATCCATACTATTCTTGGCCAAACCGGCGTTTATAAAATAGCCATACTCCTCCAAGTAGTGTTGTAGTTGAAGGTTGGAGGTAGCATCCGAATCGATAATTACATACTTGTACTCCATGGCAGTAATTTGGGTACAAATTAATGATCCTAAATGAAATGGAATTACATTTTTACCTTATAAAAACTAAGGTTTTGTTATATAATTTACTGAAAACAAGCTATTTAACAAAAAAAGGCTTTCAAATGGCAAATGCTAACTAAATAAACACCTTAAACCTTAGGAGATCTAAGGCAAATTCAAGGATGTTTTTTAATCCTTTGGAAACCGAATTTAAAAACCTATGCCATGTTGGTCCCGCCATCGGGTGGGATGATCCATTTTACAAAATCCGTGCAGAATTTCGAAATGACATTTTCTCTTCTAAAAGCCATTATCTTGAACCCACGTTATTTAGATCAGGATCAAAAGAAGATTGGGGTTCGGCTTTTTCGGACAACGGGACAGGGCATCAATTTTTAGGAACCGTTTGATAGGCTCCGATATCCGGGGAAACTGTACGGTCATCGCCCAAAATATCAAATGGCACCAGAATAGCGGTGCCCACATCCGCATTTCCATTGGCGGCGGAGTTTTCCCCGATCCTAAAATCGTTGTTACGGACATCGAAAAAATCGGGGTTTTGATTTATAAAAACAGTACTGTAGAAGCTGTTGTTCCCAAAATCGTAGCGTGGATCGGTTTGAAGCAGCCCGCTGACCTGAAATTTAATGAGGCTGTTCATGAAGTTAAAATTGAACTGAT
>JBGTBA010000029.1:0-56446 GCA_041749595.1 Flavobacteriaceae bacterium
CGAGTTTCTGCAGTCATACCTTGATGAATTTTGCTATAAATTTAATCGTGGGCACTTCGGCGAGGCTTTGTTTGGAAGACTTTTGGTGGCGGCCGTCAGTAGCAAAAATGAATTTAGGTATAAATACGGATAATCATTTAATATTTTCATTCTCCCGTTAGCACAAGAAATTATTTTCTTGCAGAAAAATGGGGAATTACCGTTAAAGTAAAATTTAATTACCGATGGATTGTCTGTGTTCTGTCCGGTCCCACGGATACTATGGTAATGGGCACTTCCAATTGCTGTTCCAAAAACCCAATATAGTCATTTAAGTTTTTGGGAAGCTCCCCTGCCTTGGTAAATGAGGTAAGATCGGCGGTCCATCCTTTTAGTTCCGTATATATTGGCGTAACGTTTTCCGTTTCGATATTATAGGGAAGATGGGTTATTTTGGTGCCCTTGTAATTGTATGCGGTACACACTTTTATTTTTTCGAACCCACTCAATACATCGGCCTTCATCATTATCAACTCTGTAACGCCATTGATCTGGACGGCATATTTTAAGGCAATCAAATCTAACCAGCCACAGCGCCTCGGCCTTCCGGTAGTGGATCCAAACTCGTTCCCCACGCGGCCCATGGTGGCACCGTCCCCATCAAAAAGCTCTGTAGGGAATGGACCGCTGCCCACACGGGTTGAATAGGCTTTGAAAATACCTAAAACCTTACCGATCTTATTGGGTGCAATGCCAAGCCCGGTACAAGCCCCCGCAGCGGTGGTAGTTGAGGAGGTGACGTATGGGTAGGTACCAAAATCGATATCCAACATAGATCCTTGAGCCCCCTCCGCCAATATTTTTTTTCCTTCCCTCTGGGCTTGGAAAAGGTATTCCTCACTGTCAATAAAGGTCAGTTTTCTTAATTCTTCAACCGCCTTGTAAAATTCCGTTTCCAGTTCCTTAAGGTCATACTGTATATCCACATCATAAAAGTTGATCATGGCCTGGTGCTTGTTGGCCAGGGCACGGTATTTTTCTTCCCAGTCCGAAAATTCCAGATCGCCTATCCGCATACCGTTTCTGCCCGTTTTATCCATATAGGCGGGACCTATGCCTTTCAAGGTGGAACCGATTTTGGCCTTTCCCTTCGAAGCTTCGGAAGCGGCATCCAGAAGTCTGTGCGTGGGTAAGATAAGATGCGCCTTACGGGAAATTAAAAGTTTGGACTTTATATCCAAATTGAATTTTTTGAGGTTGTCCAGTTCTTTCTTGAATATTATGGGATCTATTACCACCCCGTTCCCAACGATATTTATGGCATTTTGATGAAAAATCCCGGACGGTATGGTGTGTAAAACATGTTTTATGCCATCAAATTCCAAGGTGTGCCCTGCATTTGGCCCTCCCTGAAAGCGCGCAATAACATCAAAATTTTTAGTTAGTACATCAACGATTTTTCCTTTTCCCTCGTCTCCCCATTGTAGTCCTAGCAGCAAATCTACTGTCATTCTATTCTGATTGGTTAGTTGGTTCTTCTTTGTTTTTTGTACCGTAAAAGTACAGTGAATGATTGTTTATTTTGATATCAAAAACCTCTTCTATTGTTTTTTTTATGGTCTGTATACGGGGATCGCAGAATTCTATGACCTCACCGGTATCTGTAAGTATTACATGATCGTGTTGGCGATCGAAGTACGATTTTTCGTATTGGGCCTGATTTTTTCCAAATTGGTGCTTACGCACCAATTTGCACTCCATTAAAAGTTCAATGGTGTTATAAAGTGTAGCGCGACTTACTCTATAATTCTTATTTTTCATATTGATATAAAGCGATTCTATATCAAAATGTTCTTCGCTATCGTAGATTTCCTGTAGTATGGCATAACGTTCAGGGGTTTTACGGTGTGCCGTACCCTCCAAAAAGTTGGTAAACACATTTTTTACGATTTCCTGATTTTTGTTGTTGCCCATAATAGCTTTATTGCGCAATTTGGCAAAGGTACGGTTAAAATTTAAATTCTTGTTACTTTGTCGATGCCGTTGATACGCTTCAGGTTATCTATTAACTTGTTCAAGATGGAGTTGTTCTTTACCACCACCGTTATCTTTCCTGTGAAGGTGCCTCCATCGGTACTGAAATTGAGGTTCCTCATGTTCACATGCATCAAATCGGAAATAATTTCGGTGACTTCACTTATCAACCCTAAATTATCGATGCCTGTAAGTTGTATTTCCGCGGTAAATTCTTCTTGACTGGAATCGATCCATTTGGCGGAAATTATTCTATACGCATAATTGGATTGCAACGCTATGGCATTGGGACAATTCTTTTTGTGGACTTTTATCCCTTCATTTATACTTACAAAACCAAACACATCGTCACCGGGAATGGGGTTGCAACATTGGGAGAGCTTATAGGTTAATTTTTCCTCTTCTTTCCCGAACACAAGGGTATCATACTTTATGGTAATTTCCTCTTTGTTTATATCCTCAGGAACAGGGTTTCTCCGCATTTTATTTTTGAAGAAACTTATAAAGGCATTGCTATAGGAAGAAGCAAAGTCTTTTAGCATTTGGTTGTCAATGGCACCAATGCCCACCCTGTAGAACAGGTCCAAACTGGTTTTGAGCTTAAAATAGACCACCATTTTGTTTATGGTATCCTCGTTCAGGCTTATTTTCTGCGATTTTAGTTTTCTCCTTAGAATTTCCTTTCCATCCAGGGCCACTGTCTTTTTTTCCTCCCGGAGGGAAGACTTTATCTTGGCCCTAGCCCTGGCGGTCGTGGCATAGTCCAACCAACTTTGGTTTGGTTTGGCACTTTCCGAGGTGATAATTTCAACCTGGTCCCCGCTATTTAAGGTGGTGTTCAGGGGAACCAATTTTCCGTTTACCTTGGCACCTCTTGTATGTATCCCGACCTCTGTGTGTATGTTGAAGGCAAAATCCATGGGGGTTGCGCCTTTTGGCAAGGATTTTAATTCCCCTTTTGGGGTAAAAACAAATATTTCCTTGGAATAAAGGTTCAATTTAAATTCTTCGACAAAATCAACGGCATTGACCGTGGAATTTTCCAAAGCTTCCTGTAATCTATTGAGCCACATTTCTATTCCCTGCTCTTTTTGTTGGCCGTGTTTGTATTTAAAATGGGCGGCATAGCCCTTTTCCGCAATTTCGTGCATTCGTTCACTCCGTATCTGTACCTCCACCCATTTTCCCTGAGGCCCCATTACCGTGATGTGCAATGCCTCATAGCCGGTTGATTTAGGGGAAGATATCCAGTCCCGTAACCGTACCGGATTTGGCGTAAAGTGGTCCGTAACAATGGAATATATTTTCCAGGCCAGGAATTTTTCGTTCTGTTTGTCGGCCTTGTAAATGATCCGGATGGCAAACTTATCGTAAATTTCATCATAGGTAACGCTCTGGGCCTTCATTTTCCTTCGGATGGAAAAGATGGATTTCATACGTCCCTTTATGTAATAGTTCAATCCTTCTTTATCCAGAGAATTGCTTATGACTCCCGAAAATGCCCCTATGTAAGCCTTTTGTTCTTCTTTGGATTCTTCAATCTTTCCCAGAATGTCATTGTACACTTCGGGTTCGGTATACTTCAAACTCAAGTCTTCCAGCTCCGTTTTAATGTTGTACAACCCAATGCGGTGTGCCAAAGGGGCATAAATATATAGGGTTTCAGATGCCATTTTTACTTGCTTATGCTCTGGCATGGAATCCAAGGTAAGCATGTTGTGGTAGCGGTCCGCAATTTTTATGATGATTACCCGGACGTCATCGTTCAGGGTAAGCAACATTTTTCTAAAGTTCTCCGCTTGTTGGGATATGTTCATATCCTTGTTCAAGTGGGCAATTTTGGTGAGGCCGTCCACAATACGGGCCACGGTCTCCCCAAAAATCCTATCGATATCGTCTAAGGTGTATTCTGTATCCTCCACCACATCGTGAAGTAGGGCAGAGGCAATGGAAACGGCATCGAGCCCAATTTCGGATGCCACGATTTTGGCCACACCAATAGGGTGGAAAATGTAGGCTTCCCCGGATTTTCTGCGCTGATTTTTATGGGCGTCCACAGCAATATCAAATGCGGTACGGATCAATTTTTTGTCATCGTCCGATAGCATTTGGTAACTAAGCCGAAGCAATTCCTTGTATTGCTTTGCGATCTCCTTATTCTCTTTTTCTATATCGGACGCTGTCATTTCCATGGTCATCTAAAAATAGCACAATCTAGTATGGTAGGCAACAAAAATTATGCCTTTAAATTCCGGATTCTTGCGATAAGTGGGGGATGGGAATAGTGCATAAAAACATAAGCCGGGTGGGGCGTAAGGTTGCTCAGGCTCTTTTTTGATAGTTTTTTTAAGGAAGATATCAGGGGCAATGCGCCAAAGGTGTTTTTGGCATAGTCATCTGCCTGATACTCAAATTTGCGGGAGAAATAGTTCATTCCCAAACCGGTTATTTTGGAAATTGGACCGTACAGTATGCCAAATGCAATAAGTGCTGCATGAAAACTGGGTTGGTTTACCCCAATGGCCAGTGACATTTCAGGTTTGTTTATGAAAAGGGACAAAAGATAAAGGGTAAGCCCCATTAGGGCTATGGATGTTGCCAAATTAAAGATAATATGATGGCGTTTGTAATGGCCCACTTCATGGGCCAGGACCGCCACAATTTCATCCTCTTCCAAATCATTGATCAAGGTGTCATAGAGGGTTACCCTTTTTTCCCTACCAAAACCCGAAAAATAGGCGTTGGCTTTGGTAGATCTTTTTGAGCCGTCGATGACAATGATGTTTTTTAGTTCAAAGCCCACTTTTTGGGCATAAGCGGTAATTTTATCTTTTAGGTTTCCTTCCTCTAGAGGTTTTTGCTTATTAAAGAGGGGCACAAAGATCTTGCTGTAAAAGAGGTTTATAAAAAGCGAAAAAACAGCTATGGTCCCCCAGGCATAGACCCAGAAATTGGTTCCTGCCCATTCAAAAAACCAAATAATCAAGGCTAAAATTCCCCCTCCCAAAATAATGGTCATTATCCAACCTTTAAGTTTATCCAAAAAGAACAATTTTTTTGTGGTTTTATTAAAACCAAAACGTTCTTCAATCACAAAAGTGTTATAGTAAGAGAAGGGGGTTGTTAAAATATCGCTCCCAATCATGATCGTTCCGAAAAAAATCAGTGCGGTCAAGATGCTATTATCCGTAAAACCGTGTGCTAAGGAGTCAATCCACTCAAAACCGCCAAAAATCAAAAAAGCCAGGGTTAGTACAAAGGAAAACCCAGAGGTTAAATACCCGAACTTATGGTTTGTTCTTTTGTAATCTTGCGATTTTTTATATTCCTCAATATCAAAAACGTCGTTGAGCTCTGCCGGGATGGGATCTTTAAATTTTTTGGCATTGAGTTGGTCCAAAAAGGCTTCCCCTATAAACTGGAAGGTTAAAATGGCAATAATGGTATAAAATAAGCTATTGCTTTCCATTTAATTTTAGTATTGTTAAATATCAAAGGATGAATTTCCCGTTTCCGGATTCTCGTTTGTCAATATAGGGCTTTTCGGCATCAATGCCATCTTCTTTGGCGCTTGGCTTCAAAGATAAGTATTGCAGCGGAGACCGAAACATTCATGGAGTCAATTTCCCCCTGCATGGGGATGATGATGTTTTTGGTCGAATTTTTTAGCCATTCCCCGGTCAATCCCTCCGCTTCCGTCCCAACGACTATTGCGGAAGGTTTGGCAAAATCTATGTTGGTATAGACCTCGGTGGCCGTTAAGGCGGCACAGTATATGGAAATATTCCTTTCCTTTAGAAAGGCGATGATATCTGAAGTGGTGCCCGTAGCTATGTCATTGGTAAAAATGCAGCCCACGCTGGAACGTATGATGTTGGGATTGTAAAGATCGCCACGATGATTGGCAATAATTACGGCATCGAGGTTGGCAGCATCCGCGGTTCTGAGCAGAGCACCTATATTGCCCGGTTTTTCCGTTGCCTCCGCAATTAAGAGTAAGGGATTTTCTTTTTTTAACTTTAGGCTTTGCAGGTCGTGGGTTTTACATTTCAGGATGGCCACTATGCCTTCCGTAGTATCACGATAGGCCAATTTTTGATAAACTTCTTTGGACAATCCCATGAGTTCCGGTTGAGAACCTTCTTTTTGTAAAAGTTCAAGGATCGTTTTTTCAGAAATAATTTCAGACTGGAACAATAAGGTTTCCAAATGATAGCCACCTTTTAGCGCAAGTTGAAGCTCACGGACACCCTCCAAAACAAAAGCCCCGGATTTTTTTCGTTCCCTGGATTTTTCTTGAAGAAGTAAAATCCTTTTTACCAAAGGATTTTGTAAACTGCTGATTTGCTTTGCTAAATTCATGGAACACAAAAATAGCGTAAAGGTATACACAAAGTAAGATTATAGTTGCCAAGATGGTTTTTACTTAATTCGGGACGGTTCATGTTCTAAGAACTATTTTTAATTTTCTTATTGAATATTATAAAGGGTGTTCTTGGTGGTAGGCCACCAATAAGGCCACCACAAGGTTATAACTTTGTATCCCCGCCACCTGATTATTGGCCTTTAAAAAGGAGTTAAAAACAGATTTAAATACAGGCTCCATGGGATTTTCATAGGCCTGCCAAAATGTTGCCATTTCTTGAAAATTTTTCTTGATGCCCACATTTAGTTGGCCATATAGTTTTTGGAAAACAGCTTCATCCTGTTGTCGTATATCGCCTAAACAGTAGCTTAAAGCATAGGTATAGGCCGAGTATTTGAAATATAGGTCTTTATGGTTCGCCGTAACAATATATCCAATAAAATTGGTCTCATTTTCTGCGGAATACCCCAATTGATGCCCTATTTCATGACCGCTGACCACCGGAAACCTAAAATTGGGCAATTTGCCATTTACCTGCGCCTCATTGGTAAAGGGGTTGAGGTAGCCTCCGTATCCCATGTAGGTCAAAGCGGTACTATAAAGCGTTTTTTTTAGGCTGGGCGGGTCATAGACAAGGAACGGTATCTGTTTTTTAAGATTGGCGTAACCCGCAATGGTCATCTCGAAAATCTCATTTTTGGTATAAGGGATTTTGATCATTGCCGTGCTGTCCGTACTTAATTGAAATTGGATATCATTGGTTTTTTCAATGAGGTGTTCCACAAAATCCACAAGTTCTTCCTGCGATATCCCTTGTTTTAATCCCAATGTCTTGGAGATGGGCTGTCGGTAGTAATTTAAACCCCATAGTAGATGGAACGCGAAATAGGTAACGGAAAGAATAAGGGCTACATTCAAAAGGAAGGTTTTTGGATTTCTTCGGATAAAACCTCGTTTTAAAATTACATATCGTATCGCGAGCACGGAGAGAAGGGTATAGGCTATATCCCCGACCGAAAAGGGAATCCATCCCAAAAGCATTCTTGAAAAATAGGAGATTATGGGGTAAAGACCTTGACTGTAATAGGTTTCAATAAACTGCGGATAATGGGCCAGTATTTTCACCAAGATAATTTGGGGAAGAATGGACCAGGCAATGCCATTTTTAATTTTATTGTTCATTTATCCAAAAATAGCGAAATATGGAGTATTGTTGTTTTTCAATCTGTATTTTTACACACTAATTTAGATACTATGAGTTTGGATGTACGACAATTGGAACCAAAGGCGGTATGGCATAGGTTTGCCGATTTAAATGCGGTACCCAGACCTTCTAAAAAGGAGGAACATGTCATTAAGTTCATGATGGATTTTGGCAAGTCCTTGAACCTGGAGACGTTGAAAGATAAAGTGGGTAATGTTATCATCAGAAAACCGGCTACCCATGGTCTGGAAAATAGAAAAATAGTAACACTACAGTCGCACTTGGACATGGTCCACCAAAAAAACAGGGAAACGGACTTTGATTTTGAATCTCAAGGGATTGAGATGTTCGTGGATGGCGACTGGGTCAAGGCAAAGGGGACAACGCTAGGTGCAGACAACGGTTTGGGGGTTGCCGCCATTATGGCCTTGTTGGAAAGTGCGGATATCCCGCATCCACCGTTAGAGGCCTTGTTCACTATTGATGAAGAAACGGGGATGACCGGTGCCATGGGATTAAAAGGAGGGGTGTTGCAGGGAGAAATCTTGTTGAATTTGGACACGGAAGAAGATGATGAAATCGATATAGGTTGTGCCGGTGGTATAGATGTTACTGCCAGTAAGGAATATAGTCAAAAGGAAGTACCCAGAGCAGTAGTAGGTTATGAGATCTATATTTCAGGATTGAAAGGCGGACATAGCGGAATGGATATTCATAAAGGACTGGGCAATGCCAATAAAATAATGAATAGGCTATTATATACTTCCGCAGCAAAGTACAATTTGCGCATAGCGAAAATCGACGGTGGTAGTTTACGCAATGCCATCCCCAGAGAAAGTTATGCCAGAATCGTTATAGACAAATCCCAAAAAAAGTTTTTTGAAAGTGATTTTGAAGTACTGACTTCTATTATTAAGGAGGAATTAAAAGTTATGGAATCGGATTTAACAATTAGCTTGAAATCGAAAACGGTTCCTAAAAAGGTAATGGGTTTAGGTAGTCAGGATAAATTACTCAAAGCTATATATGCTGCTCAAAATGGAGTGTATTCTATGAGTTCGTTCTTTCCGGATTTGGTTGAAACCTCTAATAATATAGCTAAAGTGTCTGTAGAGGACGGGCAAATTCTCATTGGGTGTTTAACCCGTTCTTCAGTGAATTCTGCCAAAATGGATTTGGCAACTTCTTTGCAGGCTACATTTGAGCTTGCTGGCTTTGAAACGACCTTGGCCGGCGATTATCCCGGCTGGAATCCCAATCCGGATTCTGCTATCTTGAAGGTTATGAAAAACAAATATACCAATATGTTCGGAGAAGAACCCAAAGTGGTGGCGTGCCATGCGGGATTGGAATGTGGCATTCTGGGGAAAAATTATCCCAACATGGACATGGTCAGTTTTGGGCCTACCATTAAAGGCGCCCATTCCCCGGACGAGCGGGTCCGGATTTCTTCGGTTCAAAAATTTTGGAAGTTCCTACAAGAAATATTGAAGGATATTTCTCAAAAGTAAAGCCTTTTATTTTAAGGCTATTTTACCTTTCAACGTGCAATTATAAATACATACCCACAAGACTAATTTCAGATGAGGACAACAGTTATTTTAATTATTTCAATTTTATTCATTAGTGGTTGCATCGGCAATCCCAATATAGACAAACAAGCAGGGGAAGTTGTGCAGGAACCAACCACAAAAGATACGCTTATTGCACATTTGAAGCCTTACAGACAGGATTTGCCCACAATAGGATTGCTCATGTATAATGGCGTCCTTACCACAGAGGTTACCGCAGCTGTGGATGTGTTTACCAAACTTACCGAGGATGGACGGCAGCTTTTTAATGTTGTTACAATTGCAGAAACAAATGGGCCAATAGTCACCGAAGAAGGATTAACCCTGGTTGCCGATCATGCTTTTGGGGATTGCCCTAAATTACAAGTTCTTTTTGTCCCGAGTGCCTACGATATGTATGCTCAAGTGCATAATGACAAAATTGTGGCGTTTATAAAAAGGAAAAACATGGAGACCCAATATACCGTTAGCAATTGTGCCGGGGCACAATTAATTGGAGCCTCGGGCATTGCGGACGGCAAGAAAATAGTAACCTGGATAGGGGGCGGGGCGCAACTGCAAAAAGACTATCCCAATTTAATAGTGCAGGATGATGCATTGATAAGTTATGTAGAGGACGGAAAATTTGTTTCCTCTAATGGAAATTTGGCAAGTTATATTTCTGCTTTAGAAGTATTGGAAAAATTGACAACGAAAGAACACAGAAAATTTGTGGAGTCCTATTTGTATCTTGATAGACTGCAAGGCTGGAAAAATTAATCGCTAATACCGTTCCTAAGATTTTACCAATTATAAGAGGCTGCCCGTAAAGGCAGCCTCTTATAATGGGATTATACGGAATGGTTACTGAGCTATGCCGGTAATCTCAAGATCGAAGACTAAATTGGCATTTGGGGGTATCACATTTCCGGCACCTTGTGCGCCATAACCCAAATGGGAAGGTATAAAAAGGCGTACTTTATCGCCTACGGTCATTTGTAAAAGTCCTTCTCTAAAACCGGCGATCAAGCGGGCTTCAGGGCTATAGTCCATAGGGATGGCCTCATAGCCGCCACCTTCTTTTCGTTGGGGATTGAATTGGCCAAATTTGTTGGCCACCAATTCATCATTGCTATCAAAAAGGCTTCCATCCTCTAAAAATCCGGCATAAAAAACATGTACTTGCTGCCCAACTTTTGGCTTTTCCCCATTACCTTTTTTTAAGTAATAAATTTGAAGCCCCGATGGCAACGTTTCCGACTGCGATTTGTGTTGGACAAGTTCTGCTACAAAATCCGCTTTTGCTTTTTCCATGGCCTGTACTCTGGCTTCTTCCTCTGCAAAATAGTCGCTCATTATTTTAATGGCGTCAAATTTTTTGGCCTCTTTTCCATTGCGAATAATTACGATATGGTTCATGACCACGTCGGTAACAGGCTTGTCCCCATCACCGGTTTTTACATTGGCAATGGAGTCTACCACGTCCATGCCTTTTACAACTTCTCCAAAAACGGTATGTTTTCCGTCCAAAAATGGGGTTTCCTTGTGGGTAATGAAGAATTGGCTGCCATTGGTGGTAGGACCCGCATTGGCCATGGACAAAATACCTGCCTTACTGTGGGTTAGGGAGTCGTTGAATTCATCCTTGAACTTATACCCGGGATTGCCATTCCCTGTTCCAGTTGGATCGCCCCCTTGGATCATAAAATCCTTGATGACCCTGTGGAAAATGATGCCGTCGTAATATTTTTTGGATTTGTATTCCTCGCTCACAAAGGGATTGTTACCTTCGGCCAAAGCTACAAAATTGGCAACGGTAAGAGGCGTTTTGTCGCTTTCCAATTTTAGGATAATATCACCTTTGGTGGTTTTGATGTCCGCAAAGATGCCATCGCCCAGATCAGGATGTTGACTAGACTTGCAACTGCTCAGGGCCATGGTGACGGTAAATACTAATAAATAGGCGTTCTTCATTTTTTTAATGGATTTAGCGTTGAATACTATCTTGTTTTTTTTTAATTGTTATTATGGAAATGGTTGATTTTAAGGGTATGTTGGGACCAATTTTGTCGTTGTCTCCATGATAGCCAAAGCCCATGGAGGACGGGAATAAAAATAGGGCTGTTTCCTTTTCCTTCAGCAATTTTATACTATTCCTGAGCCCCGGGAATAGGTCTTGTTTGTCCACAACATAGATCAAGGTGTCAATTTCCGCAAAGGAATAGATGGTGTCGTTCTGCAAACTGGTGATGTTGTACGATAGGGTAACCACATCATCGGTTTTGGGCATATAATCCGAATTTTCATTTTTTGTTTCATAATAATACCAGGAACTGTTGGCACTGGCTTTGTAGGTGTGCAACGAGTCTTTGGCTATGATATCCTGAATCAATTTCTCTTCCTTGGCCAATAATTTTTTGTTGCGCTCTACAGATTCCCTTATAAAACTGCCCGTCTTTACCCTAATGGGCCTTCTGGGTTCAGGGCCATCACAACTTAAAATGAACAGTACGGTTAAAATGGCCAATAGGAGTTTCATGAGTTTAGAATTTCTTTATAGTTTTCGAGGACTGAAATGAAATAATTTACGGTTTCCTTCATGGGCATATCGCTTTTCCCCCCGGCCGCATTCGTATGCCCGCCTCCTTCAAAATGGGTTCTTGCAAATTCGTTTACTGAAAAATCTCCCTCAGATCGGAATGATATCTTTATGATGCCCTCTTCTTTGTTTTCAATAAAAATAACGGCAAAACAAATTCCTTCCAAAGTAAGACCATAGTTTACAAAGCCTTCGGTATCGCCCTTTTTATAATTGTTGGCGTCTAGTTCTGTTTGGTTCAAGGTAATGTATGCCGTTCTGTAAGCATCTAGAATAACCATGTTTTTAAGGGCGCAGCCCAATAGGTGCAATCGATCTGGGGTGTTGGTATCAAAAATCCTGTTGTGTATTTGTGTGTTGTTTGCCCCTTTGTCTATCAATTCGGCGGCTACCCGATGCGTTCTACTGGTGGTACTTGCATATTTAAAAGACCCTGTATCCGTGATGATTCCTGCGTAGAGGCAATTGGCGGTTTCGGTGGTTAGCCCGTCAATATCACCCAATAATTCTATGAAATTATAGACCATTTCGCAGGTAGAGCTCATGCTAACATCAGAATAGGTTATTTGGGCATAATCCGATGGTTCTTGGTGGTGGTCTATCATGATAAATGTAGCCGAAGCACTCTCCAAAAAGGGCTGCATTTGACCAATTCGTCCTAAATGGTTGAAGTCTAAAGTAAAAATAACGGAAGCTTCCCTGATTAATTTTTTTCCCAATTCGCCGTCTTTTTCAAAATTGAGGATCAGCCCATTATTGGGCATCCATTTTAAGAATTTCGGATAGTCATTTGGTGATATGATATTTACCTTATGGCCCTTGCTTTTCAAGTAATGCCAAAGTCCCAAAGTTGAACCGATGGCGTCTCCATCGGGGTTTTTGTGGGGTACGATTACAATATTCCGCAGTTTGGAAAGCAGTGTTCTTGTGGCTTTTATATCCTCTAAATCCATGTGCGCAAATATACAATTTAATAGTAATGGCAATAGAACGGGGGACAGCTATTTTTGATCCTTGACCAAATTTTATTTTGATGGATGGACTATGATAAGGAATTCATTTATACCTTGATATTTGTATGGATAACATATCTTTTGGAGAATATTACAGTAAATCTTTGTGGTTATGGAAACAGATAGAACCATTAAAATGTGTGATTTTATAAGAAATATACGGATTGTCCAAAAAACCGATTTTTAAATCTGGGCAAATGCCCCCCTAAATGATCGGAAATACTTTTTAACCGTTTGGTTGAAGGCATCCGGTGCTCTAAGTCTTGCCAATATTGGAATTATCCGTATTTTTGCGCAAAATTTTAATTAATGAGGACAGATAGAACCTTTACAATGATTAAGCCCGATGCGGTGGAAAATGGATATGTGGGTGCCATTTTGGAAAAAATAACTTCGGCGGGGTTTAAAATTATTGCCATGAAATATACCCAATTGAGCAGAAGGGACGCCAGAGAGTTTTATGCGGTACATAAGGCCCGCCCATTTTTTGGGGAATTGGTCGAATTCATGACAAGGGGCCCCATTGTGGCCGCAATTTTAGAAAAAGACAATGCTGTTGAAGATTTTAGGGCAATAATAGGCGCCACAAACCCGGAGGATGCCGCAGAGGGAACCATTCGTAAATTATATGCCACTTCTATTGGTGAAAATGCCGTGCATGGCTCGGACAGTGATGAAAATGCCGCCATTGAAGGGGCATTTCATTTTGCGGGACGTGAAATTTATTAAAAAAGAGGTAGCCCGGTCTCCAAAATGAGCTTTGTTTTGCATGGCTCTTTTTTTGTTTGGCAAACATCAAAATTATTGATAGCAAGGTGTTTGTAACCGGGCACTGCCACCTTGCTTATCTTAAAACCAATTTTTTTATCAAATCCTTACCAAGTTCCTCATTCAGCATAGCAATTATTTTTGATCTGCCATAGCCCAATTCCTCCCTAAGGACAGAAGAGGACAATGAGACAAAAAGAACATCGTGCTGTAGCTCTATGGCAGTGGTGTACTTATTTACCCCATTTCCCATTAGTTTTTTCCATGCTTCCCCCGCATTTACCTTGTCCATACCTTTTTCCAATTTATTTTCATGGATAAATTCCTGTAGGGCATCACCCAAAGATAAATCACTGTTTTTTCTTTTGGCCATTACTCCCTTATGTTTATAGGTTCGTATTTTTTGTAGTTATAAATAGTGTTGTCCTGATCCATTAAGGAAAAATGGCTTTTGGAAAGCGATACCAGTTGTTCTTCCCACTCACTGAGATTATTTTTATAATGGCATATAAAAACCCCCTCCTTTTCCATAATGGTAAAAAACTCGGCGTCGTTTGAGGTAACGTAGGTGCCATTGAGTGTAGGCTGTACTTTTTTACGAAAGCATTTTTCATCGGTGATTTCTATGTAATCAATGCTGGTGTTTACCATATAGTCCTTGCTGCTCCCATCCGGGAAGGTTACTTTTTCAATTTCCCAATACCCGTTAAGATAGTATAGATCCTCCTTTTTTACTTTTTTGGCACAAGAGAAAAACAACAAAACCAAACCTATTAAAACCGCTTTTCGCATTTTCATAACTTAAAGACCCTATACGTTTTGTGGGTTTTTTTCACCACATTTTCCGTGCGTTCGGCATGGGTGTCACTGATAAATATCTGGCCGAATTTTTCGTCATCAACAAGGGCAA
Source organism: Flavobacteriaceae bacterium (assembly GCA_041749595.1). Taxonomy (GTDB): domain Bacteria; phylum Bacteroidota; class Bacteroidia; order Flavobacteriales; family Flavobacteriaceae; genus Aurantibrevibacter. The sequence continues at coordinate 14,424 of JBGTBA010000029.1, forward strand.
TGATCTGCGCCACCCGATCTTCATCCAACTTATCAAAAATATCATCCAGAAGTAATATTGGGGTTGTTTTTGCTTTCTCTTTTATAAAATTGAACTGTGCCAGTTTAAGAGCTATTAAAAAGGATTTTTGTTGACCCTGACTTCCAAATCTCTTGATGGGATGGTTTTGTATTTCAAAGCTAAGGTCATCTTTATGGATGCCCACCGATGTATATTGCAAAGCCCGGTCCCTATCCCTGTTCTCTTTTAAAAGTGTCGCCAAATCCTTTTCCAGCAAGTGGCTGTCATAGCTAATACCTACTGTTTCCCTATCTCCGGATATGGCGGCGTACTGTTCCTTAAAGATAGGGATAAAGAGGTCTAAAAAAGCCTTTCTTTTATTGAAAATCCCCGTCCCGTAGCCATGCAGTTGATCATTATAGACCGATAAGGTAGCATTATCGAAGGTTTGGTTGGCAAAAAAATACTTTAGCAGGGCATTTCGCTGCATGAGCACTTTATTGTATTTTAAGAGGTCTTGTAGGTATTTCCCGTCCGCCTGGGAAAGGACGCCGTCCATAAACTTGCGGCGTGTATCGCTTCCTTCGATGATGAGGTCCCGATCTGTTGGGGAAATAATGACCAAAGGTAAAAGGCCGATATGGTCCGAAAATTTCTCATAAGCTTTTCCATTTCTTTTGATTACCTTTTTTGCCCCCTTCTTTAGGCTGCAGACGATTTTTTCTTCCCTGCCCTCTTTTTCAAACGCACCATCAATTACAAAAAAATCTTCATGGTGCTTAATGTTTTGGGTAGCGACCGGATTAAAATAGCTCTTCCCGAACGAAAGATGGTAAATGGCATCCAACGCATTGGTTTTTCCCACCCCATTACTGCCCACAAAACAATTTATTTTGGGTTCAAATTCAAAGTTTTGGGAGGTAAAATTTTTGTAATTAATAAGCGATAGATTCTTCAGAAACATTGTGGGATTCAAAAATTTACTTTCAATGGCAAAGGGGGGTGCAAAATATCGAAAAATAACGAATAAATAACCTTTCCGTTTTGGATAAAAACTTTATTTTTGCGCGATCAATAAAATTAACGATGGCAACATACAAGAAAAAAGGGTTTAAGCCAAAAAGCAAAGTAGAAGGGATTGAGTTGGATGAGCATGCCAGTACAACGGCAGAGGTTTTTAGCTCTTTGGACCAAAGTGCATCCAAAACAGAGGAATGGGTATCCAGAAACCAGAATTATATTCTTGGCGTAATTGGAATGATAGCGGTGGGGGTTTTGGGATATTTGGCATACTATCAATTTGTGCAAAAGCCAAAAGAGAGCAGTGCGGCCAACGAAATGTACTATCCACAGCAATATTTTAACGAGGCGCTCAATGGTACCGCCCAAAAAGATTCCCTGTACAATTTGGCATTGAACGGTGCCGAAGGCAAATACGGGTTTTTGGATATCATTGATGAATATAGTGGCACAAAGGCAGGTAATCTGGCCAATTATTCCGCCGGAATGGCCTATCTTAACATGCAGAAATACCAAGAGGCCATTTCCCATTTGGAAAACTTCTCTTCAAATGATGTTATCTTAGGGGCATTGGCAAAAGGGGGTATCGGTGATGCGTTTATGCAATTGGGACAACCCAATGACGCCTTGGCATATTATGAGAAAGCCATCGCCCAGGGCAATAACGAGTTTGCAACACCAAGATATCTGCACAAAGCAGGTATTGCCTCGCTTGAACTGAAACAGTTTGAAAAGGCTCTAAAATATTTCCAAAGGATCAAGGATGAATTTTCCTCATCGCAAGAAGCGACCAATATAGATGCGTTTATCGGGATGTCCAAAAAACAATAGATAAATGGCCACCGCTAATAAAAATTTATCGGTCTACGATAAAACTGCCATCCCAAATGCCAAGGATTTTAGGTTTGGCATTGTTGTTTCCGAATGGAATCCCCAGATTACGGAAGGGCTTTATGAGGGGGCATCTGATGCACTTTTGGATTGTGGGGCAAAGAAAGAAAACCTTGTTCGGTGGAACGTTCCAGGAAGTTTGGAACTTACCTTTGGATGTAAAAAAATGATTTTGGTCAAGAAAGTGGATGCCGTTATTGCCATTGGCAGCGTCATAAAAGGAGAGACCAGGCATTTCGATTTTGTGTGCAGTGCAACTGCCCAAGGGATTAAGGATTTGAACGTACAAATGGATGTACCTGTTATTTTCTGTGTTCTTACTGACGATACCATGCGGCAAGCGGAAGACCGTAGTGGTGGAAAACACGGGAACAAAGGAACGGAAGCGGCCATTGCAGCGATAAAAATGGCGTATTTGAATAAAATGGCCTAATACGGACAAAAACCGTACTGGTCCCCTTCCTCATAGCGTGGCCGTGTTAACAATTTTTATCATTTGGTCTGCGGCATTTTTTTTTGATTTTAAGTAACTTTGGAACTATGGGTATTATGGGAAAGTTTTCAAAATTACGAAAGAACAAAAATTTCAGTTATTCACCCCGATATTATGATGATAAAGGGGAGGGGAATCCATTCAAGATAGAGCATAAATTGGACAAGTTTCGAAGCACCGTAAATACGCCCAGAGGATTAAAGGGTAAGTTCAATAGTGCATTTGCCGATCTTCGTAGGGTGGGGGACCGTAACACAAAATTGAGGCTGCTCATCATCATAGCGGTTTTGATTCTAGTTTTTCTGTACATCATAGATTTTGACCTATCCATATTCCTACGGCACTAATGGCAGACATCATAAAACTTTTGCCGGACCATGTTGCCAACCAAATAGCAGCGGGCGAAGTGGTGCAACGGCCGGCCTCGGTGGTCAAGGAACTGTTGGAAAACGCCGTTGATGCCCATGCAACTTCAATAAAATTAATTGTTAAGGACGGGGGAAAGGCTTTGGTACAAGTGGTAGATGACGGAACGGGAATGAGTGTCACCGATGCCCGTATGAGCTTTGAGCGCCATGCCACCTCCAAAATACAAAGTGCCCAAGACCTGTTTCGGTTGCAGACCAAAGGATTTCGTGGAGAGGCCTTGGCTTCCATAGCCGCAATAGCACATGTGGATATGCAGACCCGGCCGGAAAAAGAAGAAGTGGGCACGTGCATTAAAATAGAGGGCAGCAATATCGTGGCACAAGAGGTTACGGTTACACCCAAAGGAACTTCAATGGCGGTCAAGAATTTATTCTTTAATATTCCTGCCCGACGCAATTTTTTGAAGTCCAACCAAATTGAACTTCGACATATCATGGATGAGTTCCATAGGGTTGCATTGGCGCATCCATCCATAACGTTTCACTTTTATCATAATGGCAGCGAATTGTTCAGCTTGCCCAAAGCCAATTTCAGGCAACGGATCGTACATCTTTTCGGAACCAAGATCAATGAAAGACTGGTACCCGTACAAGAGGATACTCAAGTGGTCAAGATAACAGGATTTATATGCAAACCGGAGTTTGCCAAAAAGAGTAGGGGAGAGCAATTTTTTTTCGTGAACAATAGGTTCATAAAGAGCCCGTACCTGCACCATGCGGTAGTCTCGGCCTTTGACGGACTGGTGCGGACCGAAAGACACCCGGGGTATTTCCTGTTTTTGGAAGTAGATCCAACGTCAATCGATATTAATATCCACCCTACAAAGACCGAAATAAAATTTGATGATGAGCACACCCTATATGCCTTGTTGCGGTCGGCGGTAAAGCATAGTCTGGGGCAGTTTAATGTGGTGCCAGCACTCGATTTTGAACAGGATCAAAATTTGGAAACACCCTATACCTATAGAAATAGGGAAGCCTCGCAACCCCAGGTAATTGTAGATTCGGCATTCAACCCTTTTAAGGAAGACATGCATACGCATGCGGCAGGGCCCAGATATCAGGCAACCAGTGCCCAAGGATGGGAAAATGTGTATGTGGGACTGGAATCCAGATTGGGCAAACGGGATGGTTTTGGCAGCCTTAGTTTTGAATCGGACAGCATTACCGGTTCTGTTTTTGAGGTTTCTAAAGAAGATGTGGGCACAGGAGCCACAACTTTTCAATTGCGCAGAAAATATATTGTTACCACCATTAAATCCGGTATGGTGGTCATAGATCAAAAAAGGGCGCACCAACGGGTCTTATACGAGAATTTTTTAAATAATATTACGATAAAGCAAGCGGCATCACAGCAATTGTTGTTTCCTTTGATGCTCTCGTTTTCCAAGGCCGATATGGCTACCTTAGAGGAAATCGCGGAAAGTTTGGCGAACATAGGTTTTATGATTTCCAAGAAAAGTGACGAACACATTGAAATAACGGGATTACCTTTGCACATTCCGGAACGTGAAGTTGGGATGGTATTAGAACAATTGATAGCAGATTATGCGCAGGATCTGGTAGAAGATGGTTTTTCCCAAGCCAATGTGCTTTCAAAAACATTGGCCAAGACCTTGGCGGTAAGGACCGGCGAACTGTTGGATCTAAGTTCGCAAACCGCATTGGTAAACGATCTGTTTGCATGTAAAGAATATAGGGTATGTCCGTTTAACAAACCTATCTTTATCACCATTACGGAAGACGATATAGATAAAAAATTTTTATAGATGGGTAGAATTACTGATGCCGTAAAGCATTTGATCATTATAAACGCCCTGTTCTTTGTGGCTACCTCACTGTATGGGGACCAAATGTACCTATGGTTTTCGTTATGGTTCCCGGAGAATGCCAATTTTGAATGGTGGCAGGTTATATCACATATGTTTATGCATGGGGGCTTTATGCATATTGCTTTTAATATGTATGCGCTATGGGCATTTGGCACCCCTTTGGAGCAGTTGTGGGGAAGGAACAAGTTTTTTTTCTTTTATTTCTCTGCCGGATTGGGTGCCGCAATAATCCATACCGCCGTAAATTATTATTATTTCAATGAAGGGATGGATGCCTTGGTAAATTCCGGGATTTCTAAAAGTCAGATCTTGGAAGTTATTTCCAGTGGCAAGTATAGTCCCGATTGGTATAATGTGGCATCTAAAGGCACCATAGATAGTTTTTTGAGTTCATACAGTACTCCCGCAGTTGGGGCGTCTGGTGCTATTTATGGTATCTTGGTAGCCTTTGGAATGTCTTATCCCAATAGCGAGCTTTTCCTTATATTTCTTCCTGTTCCCATAAAAGCAAAATATTTTATCCCCGTTTTAATAGGGCTGGATTTGTTTTCGGGGGTTACCGGTTATTCTATCTTTGGCAATGGAATTGCCCATTTTGCCCACGTTGGGGGAGCGTTGTTCGGATTTATTATGATGTGGTATTGGAAGAAAAATCAGTTTAACAAAAATCGGTGGCACTAAACATGGACGCAGGAAACATAAAATACCAATTTGCACGATTGGGCATTGCCGAAAAGTTGATCGCGGTGAACGTTTTGGTGTTTATTTTGAACGGACTTTTTTTGGCACTGGGAGGTATCTCTTTGGTGCAATGGTTTGAACTGCCCAAAGATTTTTTTGATTTTATTAAGCAACCTTGGTCTATTTTAACCTATTCGTTTTTTCATGGCGGGTTTTGGCATATTTTGTGGAATATGGTCATGCTCTATTTTTCAGCACAAATATTCCTTAATCTTTTTGGTTCCAGAAGATTTATAAATGTCTATTTTCTTGGGGTTATTTTTGGGGGGCTTTTATTTCTACTAAGCTATAATATTTTTCCAACCCTTGTAGGTTTAAATACTTCCCTAATCGGGGCATCTGCAGGAGTATCTGCCGTGCTGATCTTTGTTTGCTCCTATATCCCCAACCAAGATGTTAGGGTATTTTTTTTCAATGTAAAGTTATGGCATGTGGGCGTGGTTTTCGTTCTGCTGGATTTGGTTCAAATTTCTTCCGGAAGCAATATAGGAGGCCGTTTGGCGCATCTTGGTGCCGCCTTGTTTGGCTATGTTTACGCCAGACAACTATTGGGAGGCAGGGATATTGGAGAAGGATTTTCACGGTTTTTGGATAGTGTAGGTAATATATTCAAAGCAAAGGAGCAGAAAAAAGCACCCTTAAGAACGGTCTATCATAAAGGAAAAGAAAAGGTAAATACCGGAACTTCAATTAACTATGATCAGGAAACAAGGCAACGTAAAATAGATGGCATTTTGGATAAGATCAGTAAGTCCGGTTACGAAAGCCTTTCCAAAGCCGAAAAGGATTTTTTGTTTAAAGCAGGTAGGGAGGATTTATGAGGACTAAGAAATTTAATAGTTTGAATAGAATTATTCTGATAATAAACATACTGTTTTCAATATTACTTCTATTTTCATGTGCTATATCCTATATTTCGGCAAAAACTTTTCCTGTCTTAATATTTTTAAGCCTTGGTGTACCTATTCTGGTTGTTGGAAACATTCTTTTTTTTATTTACTGGATTTTCAGGAGGAATAAATATTTTGTTCTTTCCTTTGGGGTACTCATTTTTGGATATTTTCTGCTTGGAACTTTCTTTAAGTTTAAACTAAAAGAATCACCTATTTCCGAAAATGATTTGAGCGTCATGAGTTTTAACGTTAAGGGTTTCAAGAAGTACGGTAATATCATCAATTTTAAAAAGAACGTTCGAATAAACGAAAATATTGTAAATTTGATTGCTGAGCAAGATCCGGATATTGTTTGTTTTCAGGATTTTGATTTTAGACAAGCTAAACGTTTTGGTCAATACCCTTTTAGTTATGTGAATACTAATTTTGATGAGAATAAAGTTCAACAGGCCATTTTTTCAAAATACCCGATGATTTCCATGGGAGATCTGGATTTTCCTGAATCATCGAATAATGCCATTTACGTGGACGTAATATACCAATTGGACACTTTGAGAATCTATAATATACATTTACAATCTTTTAGGGTTGTGCCAAGGTATAAGTTCTTCGAAAATGAGCCTTCGGAAAAGTTGTTCAAGAGGGTTGAGAAAACATTTGTAAAGCAGCAGCAACAGGCAAAAATGGTTAATGACCATAGAAAAACCAGTCCGTACAAAACCATAGTGTGCGGCGATTTTAACACTACCCAGTTTTCCAATGCGTATAGGGTTATCAAAGCAGACATGAAGGATTCTTTTTTGGAAATGGGCGTAGGATTCGGACGCACGTATAATCTAATACAATTGCCATATAGGATCGATTTTATTCTGGCGGACCCATCTTTTGAAGTCACTGCGCACAAAAATTTTGATGTACAACTATCGGATCATTTTCCGGTAATGGCCACATTTCGCTAACTAATCCAAAAGCAATCTACCAAATCAGCCAGGATATGAATTAGCAATGCCAAACCTACAACTCTTGTCTTAGGATAGAAAATAAGCAAAAGGTAGATCCCAATAGCCCAATAGCCGTGCAGCGGATGAAATCCAATACTGCATCGGCCGGGATCAAAAACGGGCTGGGCAAGCAAATGGTCCAGATCGATAAAGATTCCCGATAGGAGTATTAAAATTACAGTGCCCCTGTTTTCTTTGCAAAACAGTAGCCCAATGGCAATCGGCACCAAAAAATGAATGCCGTAATGCAGCAAGAACCTAAGCATTTAGAAATGGTAATTTCAGTTCCTGCAAATACTGTAAAGCGTGTGGCCCTTCATTAAAAAGCAGGTCCAATACGCTTACATTTTTTATAAAACAGTGTTTGTCCCCAAATACCTGTACGTATTCCTTCTGTTCCAAATTAAGACCTATTTTAGGGATTATAAGATGTCTGGCATCCAAACCGCTTTTACATTGTTCTTCAAACATATAAGTTTTTTCGGAAGGCATAGGAATTTGGAGGCAACCACAGAGCATCTCGATGGTTTTTAGGTTGAAATCCAACAAGAATTCATATTTTTTTTCAAACATAGGCGCAATGTCGTCTTCGTAATATTCAAAAAAAGGCGATGTCCTGTAAGCGGTTTGCAGGGTACGCCAGTGCTGGCGCTGCCATAGAAATGAGGTGTCCAGTTTCACTTCTTTATAAAGCTGTTTAACATGTGCCTTACCTATATGTGCTATTGGGACGGTCATTTTGAAAAGTCCGCGATCGGTACAAATATAGGTGCGATTTCTAAAGGTTTGTTTTTGATAATTGGCACAGGCTTCCCAAATAACATCATGCTGGGCCATTATTGCAAAATGGGCAATATTTGGGAAATAACCCGGATGCAGGAGAACGGTCACGTATTTTTTGTTAATGCGTTTATTTGTTTATTTGAGTAGATGAACCGTCCAATCTTTAGCCTCAAGCCATACGGTTAATTTCTAAAATGAATATGTATACATAAAAGTTGCTTTGAAGATTATTCGAAAAATGTACTAATACAATTTAACAAACAACCAAATCCACAAATAACCCCACTTCCAAGCATCCAAAACCTAGTTCTTCTTCAACTTTCGCTTCTTCCTAAAATAATCAAATCCAAAATAGGCAGCCAATGCAATCAAAAAATATTTAAAATAAGAAACGGGCTCTCCTGCTCCATTTACCGTAGTAAACATACGGTCCCATCGCACTTTCCAATTGCCAATTCCGTCGTTAAAATTATCAACGCTCATCCATATAAAAATGGGAGTGCCCACAATGTGGTTTTCGGGGACGTATCCCCATGCCCGACTGTCTTCCGAGTGATCCCTATTATCGCCCATCATCCAGTAATAATCCTGTTTAAAAGTGTAGGAGTTTGTAACCTTACCATTTATACTGATCTGGTTTCCCGAAACGGAAAGGGCATTGCCCTCATAATCCCGGATTATTTTTTTGTAGAGTGGAAGTACCTCAAGATTTAAAGGGACTGTTTTGCCGGCTTCGGGTAAATATATGGGTCCCATATTGTCGTAGTTCCATTGGTAATTGGCGCTTTGCGGAAATAAATTGTATCCGGCCTGCCCCACAGGGTCTATGATTTGGATTACTGAATCTATGGCGGAATTGCCCCTTAATTTTTTCACCATTTCGTCGGTCAGTGTTAATATCCGTTCCCTTTCGGTGATTTCCTTTAACGCCAAACGGTTTTTTTGCACTACTTCCGGCTTTATCCCCTTACTGTTGGTAATGATGAAGATTTGATTGTTTTTGGAATCTACATAATAACCGGTTTGCTGTAAGGCACCATACTGTTCTTGGGTAAGGGATTGGGTAATATAGGTTCGGTTAAAGTCGGTTGCGCCAAGATCTAGCAATAGTCTGGATGAAACCCCATTATGGGCATGGACCTTATATTCGAATTGTACTTTGGCCCGATCCGAAAGGATAAGGGGTTTACCATTGATATGAACACGGCCATCAATAACCTGAAGAGAATCCCCCGGGGTGCCAACACATCGTTTTACGTAATTCGATTTTTTATCGATGGGCTTTACAACCCCTTCTTCCCGTTTAAAGAATTGCCGCACGGTATCCGCAGGCCAGCTAAAGACCACAATATCGTTCTTTTTTACTTTTTTGAACCCCGGGATCCTAAAATAGGGGAGTTGGGGATGGGTTAGATAAGATTTTACATGCAATACCGGCAATGTATCGTGTACCATGGGCACTGCAACCGTGGTCATGGGCGTTCTGGCACCATAATGAAATTTGCTCACAAAAAGAAAATCGCCGATAAGAAGGGTTTTTTCCAAAGAGCCGGTGGGTATCACATAGGGCTGAATAAAATAAGTATGCACCAAAGTGGCTGCTACTATGGCAAAGACAATAGAGCTTACCCATTCACCCAATGCCGTTGCTGGATGTAGACTGCGATCTTTTATATGGGTTACGTCCTGCGCATAGTTTACATAATAGATATAAAACCCCAATGTAAGGATTGCCAGCCAGGTATCCAGTAAGGTGTTTTTTCCAAAACTGCGAATGGTTTCTACCCAAATTACCGGGAACATTAACAAATTGATAATGGGGATAAACAACAGAAACACCCACCATTTGGGGCGATTTATAATTTGCATCAAAACGATGGCATTGTACACGGGCACTGCAGCTTCCCAGGCTTTTCTACCTGCCTTGACATATAACTTCCAGGTACCCAGAAAATGTATGATCTGTATGATCAAAATAAAAAGAATCCATTGTGTTCCGTTCATTGGTGAAGTATTTAATTTTGTCTAAAGTCTAAAGTCTAAAGTCTAAAGTCTAAAGTCTAAAGTCTAAAGTCTATAGTCTAAAGTCTAATGTACCTATTATATGCTTTAATTTTTTGTTTCTGGTTTCTGGTTTCCGGTTTTTCAATTTCTTATTTCGTACTTCGTATTTTAAACTTATCAAATTCCCAACACGTCTTTCATACTAAAAACACCTTTTTTACCTATGATCCATTCAGCGGCAACCACGGCACCCAGGGCAAAGCCCTCACGGTTATGGGCGGTGTGCTTTATTTCAATATTATCCACCGGACTTTCATAAGATACAATATGGGTGCCCGGAACATCGGCCATACGTTTGGCAGTAATGGGAATTTCCTTTTCCGATCCCCCGTTTAATTTCCAGTTTTCGTAAGCGGTGTTGGCGATGATGCCTTCTGCCAAAGTTATGGCCGTTCCGCTTGGCGCATCCAATTTTTGGGTGTGGTGCGTTTCTTCCAAGCTAACCGAATACTGGGTCAAATTCCACATCATTTTGGCCAAATGGGCGTTCAGTTCAAAAAAGATATTTACGCCTAAACTGTAATTTGAGGAATAGATGAACGCACCGTTATTTTCTTTACAGATCTCAACGGCCTTATCATGGTCCTTTAGCCAACCGGTGGTGCCGGAAATTATGGGGATATTATGTTCCAGACAGGCTTTAATATTGTTAAAGGCCGCATTGGGCATACTGAAATCTATGGCCACATCAATTGTGGTAAAATCTATTTCAGGGGAATCCACATCAATTTTAGCCACTATGGCATGGTTTCTTTTTAGGGCAACCCGCTCGATCATTTTACCCATTTTTCCGTAACCGAATAAAGCAATGTCCATGTCCTAAAATTTAATTATCAATGCCATTCCATACGTTGGATTCGCTGTTATTGGATCCAAACCCAAAAAGGGTTTTATGTCCATACTTAAATCATCGTCCACATTAAATTGTTTTAAATGGGCATCCACATTGGCATCCAGGATATTGAGTGCATAAAGGCTTATGGTGATCAATAACGCAAGATCCCTGTCGCGCTGAAAACGCTCTTGCGCACTTTCCAATGCTTCGTTAGAAAAATCGGGGCCATTTTTATCCCCGTTGAGATCATAAAATTCATCCGTGGTAAAACCGGCTTGCCGGCTCTTAAAGGCATCACGGAACCTGTTATATTGATCGTTGTTAAAAGTATAGGCGTAAATTCCGGTCCCTATCGCGGCATATACAATGGGGACTTTCCAGTACCTCCTGTTGTATACCTGGCCCAAGCCCGGCAGCACGGAAGAATAGAAGGCAGCCTTACTGGGTGCCAAAGGGTTTATTTGTTTTTTTTTTTGGATATCGGAATTTTGGATGACGATGCCCTTTTTTTTTAGATCTGTTGAAAGGGAATCTATTTCTTTGGCATTATTTTCTTTTTTCTGGGCCAAACCAAGGACTCCAAAAAAGCAAAAAAGAAAGAATAAATAGAGGCTCTTATCCACCCGTGATCAACTTTTTTAGGCGTTTAAATTCTTCTTTGGTATGGAAAGGGATGGTTATTTTGCCCTTACCCTTATTTGTAGCTTTTATCTCTACTTTTACGGCAAGATAATCTGTAATTTCGGGGATACTGTCCGCTATATAATCGGGGGCAACAATGCTGTTTTTTGGTTTTAGGGAGGCACCTCTTTTTCCTTCCTGATGCTCCTTTACCAATTTTTCGGTATCCCTCACGGAAAGGTTTTCCCCAACAATCTTTTCGTACAATGCAATTTGGTCCTGTCTTTTTTCTACATTGACCAACGCCCTCCCGTGGCCCATACTTACAAACCCGTCCCTAATGCCGGTCTGGATAATGGGGTCTAGGCGCAATAAACGCAGATAATTGGTTATTGTGGAGCGTTTTTTCCCTACCCTATCACTTAACTTTTCCTGGGTCAATTCAATTTCATCGATCAATCTTTGATAGGAAAGGGCTATCTCAATGGGATCCAAATCTTCGCGTTGGATGTTTTCCACCAAGGCCATTTCCAAAGACTCCTGATCGTTAGCGATCCTAATATAAGAAGGGATGCTTTCCAGCCCGATCAATTTAGAAGCTCGGTACCTTCTTTCCCCTGAGACCAATTGGTACCTGTTGAAATCTATTTTCCGTACCGTGATGGGTTGAATTACGCCCAATTCTTTTATTGAACCTGCCAACTCCCGCAATGCCTCGTCATTAAAGTTGGACCGAGGTTGAAAAGGGTTTACTTCTATGGAATCGATATCCAATTCTACAATATTGCCAACTACCTTGTCGGCATTTTTGTCGGATACCGACCGGATGTCATTGTCCGGGTCTTTTAACAATGCGGACAATCCCCTGCCCAATGCTTGTTTTTTTGTTGCCTTCGCCATTACACCATTTCCTTATTTTTTTTCAATACCTCATTGGCCAAATTCAAATAATTTGCCGCTCCTTTACTGCTGGCGTCGTATTTAATAATGCTTTCGCCATAACTGGGGGCTTCGCTTAACCGCACATTTCGTTGGATGATGGTATCAAAAACCATATCACTGAAATGTTTTTTAACTTCCTCCACTACTTGGTTGGAGAGCCGTAACCTCGCATCGAACATGGTCAATAAAAGGCCTTCAATATCCAAGTCCGGATTGTGTATTTTCTGTACGCTTTTTATGGTATTCAGCAGTTTTCCAAGGCCTTCCAACGCAAAATACTCGCATTGAATGGGAATCATTACCGAGTCTGCCGCTGTCAGGGCATTCAATGTTAATAAGCCTAGCGACGGCGCACAGTCTATCAATATAAAATCATAGATATTCCGTAGTTCCCCAATGGCTTTTTTCATCATATATTCGCGCTCATCTTTGTCTACCAGCTCAATTTCTATGGCTACAAGATCTATGTGTGCGGGGATAAGATCCACATTTGGGGAAGATGTTTTTATGATCGTTTCCAAAGCAGTCTTGGTATGTTCCAACAATTGGTATGTTCCAATCTCAATGGAATCCACGTCTATTCCCAGGCCAGAAGTGGCATTGGCTTGGGGGTCCGCATCGATCAACAGCACTTTTTTTTCCAGTACACCCAGTGAGGCAGCCAAGTTTACTGTGGTAGTGGTTTTACCAACCCCACCTTTCTGATTTGCTATAGCAATGATTTTGCCCATTACAGTCGTAAGTTAGGGGCTAAAAATACGATTATTTACGATGCCAAAAAATGTAAATTGTTAACACTGCGTGAATAACCGGGGCATCCATTGTTAAAGTAGGTTAAAATTTTGGCAACAAAAGCTTTAGCTAAAATCACATCAGGGCTTACTCATTAAAATATCCAAAATTTGGATGGCGGCATCGCTTATTTTTGTTCCCGGCCCAAAAATGGCAACGACCCCTGTATTGAAAAGAAAGGGGTAATCCTGTTTTGGAATGACCCCACCCACCACCACCATGATGTCTTCCCTTCCGTAGCTTTTCAATTCTTCCAAAACTTTAGGTACCAATGTTTTGTGTCCACCGGCAAGCGATGAGATCCCGAGGACGTGCACATCGTTTTCAACCGCTTGTTTAGCGGTTTCTGCCGGGGTCTGGAACAATGGGCCAATATCCACATCAAAACCGATATCGGCATAGCCGGTGGCCACTATTTTTGCCCCTCTATCATGGCCATCTTGCCCCATTTTGGCTATCATTATCCTAGGTCTGCGTCCTTCCCTTGCTGCAAACCTATTGGCGAGACCACTCGCTTTTTTAAAGCCCTCGTTATCTTTTATTTCTTTGGAGAACACCCCTGTAAATGATTTAATAGTTGCCTTATGTCTGCCAAATGCCAGTTCCAGCGCATTGCTGATTTCTCCCAATGTGGCTCTTGATCGTGCCGCTTCTACGGCTAAAGCTAGTAAATTTTTACGCTCCCAGGTTTGGGAAGCATTTTTTTTGGGTTGACTTATTTTCCCTTTTGCCGCATCGGTAAGATTTTTCAATGCTTTTTCCACGGCTTCGGCATCTCTTTTTTGTTTTACGGATGCAAGCCTTTCTATTTGCGATTTGCGGACTTCAACGTTGTTGACCTCTAGGATGTGCAGCGGGTATTCCTCCTGTAGTTGGTATTTGTTTACACCTATAATACAATCCTGCCCACTATCTATGCGTGCCTGCTTTTTGGCGGACGCTTCTTCAATCCGGATTTTGGGCAGTCCTGTTTCGATGGCCAAGGTCATTCCCCCAAGTTTTTCCACTTCTTGTATCAACACCCATGCTTTTTTTGAAATTTCCTTGGTAAGGTATTCCACATAGTAACTCCCACCCCAAGGATCTACTGTTTTGGTGATCTTTGTTTCTTCTTGTAAAAAAAGCTGGGTATTCCTTGCAATTCGGGCCGAAAAATCGGTAGGGAGGGCAATGGCCTCATCCAAGGCGTTGGTATGTAGGCTTTGCGTGCCCCCAAAAACGGCGGCGGCTGCTTCGATCGTTGTCCTTGCTACATTGTTAAAGGGATCTTGTTCCGTAAGGCTCCATCCACTGGTTTGACAATGGGTTCGTAACGCAAGGGATTTCTCATTTTTTGGGTTAAATGGTTTAACCAGTTTCGCCCAAAGCATTCTGGCCGCCCTCATTTTTGCGATTTCCATAAAATGGTTCATGCCAATTCCCCAAAAGAAAGAGATACGTGGTGCAAATTGGTCAATGTCCAGACCGGCGTTTAATCCGGCTCTGATATATTCCAAGCCATCGGCCAAGGTGTAGGCCAGTTCCATATCTGCCGGGGCCCCCGCCTCATGCATATGGTAGCCCGAAACACTGATACTGTTGAATTTAGGCATGCGCTTGCTCGTATATTCGAAAATATCGGAAACGATTTGCATGGATGGTTTTGGTGGATAGATATAGGTATTGCGAACCATAAATTCCTTTAAAATATCATTTTGTATGGTGCCCGCCAACTGCTCGGGAGAAATTCCCTGCTCTTCGGCAGCAACAATATAAAAAGCCATAATGGGCAGGACGGCACCGTTCATCGTCATTGAAACGGAGATTTTATCCAACGGAATGGAACCGAACAAAATTTTCATGTCTTCGACCAAATCTATGGCTACCCCGGCTTTTCCAACATCGCCTTCAACACGTTCATGGTCGCTGTCGTACCCCCGATGTGTGGGCAGATCAAAAGCCACTGAAAGCCCTTTTTGGCCCGCTTCCAAATTCCTTCTATAAAAAGCGTTGCTCTCTTCTGCAGTGGAGAAGCCTGCGTATTGCCGTATGGTCCATGGATGTTGTACATACATAGTAGAATAGGGACCCCTTAAAAATGGGACGGTTCCTGCGGCAAAGTTGAGGTGTGGCACATTTTCAATATCCTCTTTTGTATAGATGGATTTTATTGGAATGCCCTCGGCGGTATTAAAGACCTCTTCTAAGTCTGTCTTAGGTACGGACGAACCTCTGGATTCCAAATAAGGATTTCGGGTATTCAGTGTAATATGTTGAATGTTTTTTCTATTCATCCCCAAGGCGTTTTTGTTCCAGTCCCTCTGCCAATCGCCTTTCCAGAACGGGTTCCAGCAAGGTCTTTCTGGCATGGGTTTTTACAAAAGGATAGAGTTCCAATGAATTCTTCATCCTGTCTTTTTCGTTTTTATGGAAATTGCTGCCCACTAAAATTTCCTTTTGGACGTTGAATAACAATTGTTCCTTTTCGGCACTTTCCTTGATTTTTTTTTGGATGGTGTTCTCTTTTAACTGTTTTAGAAAACCCCCGCCTTTTTCAATGCTCTTAAATAATTCCAAAGCCTTTTCTGCCAATTGGTGGGTCAAGGCCTCTATATAATACGACCCGTCCGAAGGATTGGAAACCTTGTCAAAATAGCTTTCATGCTTCAAGAGCAACAATTGGTTTCTGGCAATGCGCTCCCCAAATTCATTGTCCTTATTATAAAGGGCATCATATGCCAAATTACTGATCGTATCGGCTCCCCCTAAAATAGCTGCCATACATTCCGTAGTGGTCCGGAGCATATTTGTGTTGTAGTCGTAAATTGTTTTGTTGCGTTTGGTGGGCGTGGCAAGGATGTGGCAATCGGAAAAAATGTTATATTCATGCGACAGGGTTTTCCAAAGCAGCCGAAGTGCCCTTAACTTGGCAATTTCAAAGAAATAATTACTCCCCACGGAAACCTTAAAAGTGATGCCGTTAAACGGCTTTAGAAGATTCCGGTTTTCCATGAAATTAAGATATTCGTGGGCATGTGCCAGAGAATAGGCCAGTTGTTGTACCCTATTGGCCCCGGCATTTTGATATAGGGCGGAATCGACACTCAGAATGGGGTCTTTGTTCTCTCCCAAAATGGTAGCCAATAGGCCATGGTCCCTTTCCAGGTTGAAGTACCAATTTCCGGTCTGGGCGAGGTGGCCAACGATATCGATACAATAGGAAAAATGCGGTTTTATGCCTTTTGTGGCCGATGAAATGGATTTTAGGTAAGCCGAGGATAAAAATTGAAGATTAAAATGAACGGGGACTCGTTCTACATCGATACCCTTAAGTAATCTTTCAATTTCAATTTCATCGGATGGTATTGTAAACACCAAACTTTCTGCACCTCTTTCCAACACATCCAAGGCTTTGGAATTGGCCATATCAGTATTGCCTGCATAAATATTTTGTGCAATTTTCCAGATTTTTTTTGTGGCTGCTATCGGTATTTCGTCATTGTCCAGGTCTTCAGCAGTATAAAAAGGTTTTACCTTAATGCCTTCCGGGGATTCCCAAAGCAGGGACTCGTTATAATCGGCCCCGTTAAGTTCGAACTGGATTTTTTGCTTCCATTCTTTTTGGGAAATGGCATTAAATTCATCAAAAAGACTAGTTTTGGCCATTTCCTCTGTTTTTTGTACTATCGTTATATTCAATTAGATAAATTTCCTCATTCTTCTTTTTCAAATAATAGTGTTCGCGGGCAAATTTTTCCAGTTCCTCTTTATCCGATAGCTTTTCAATGATTTTTTTGTCTTTGGCAATCTCTTCCCTTAAAAACTCCTGTTGCTTTTCCAGTTTCTTGATCTCTTTCCGCAATTCCCAGTGGATTAGCAGTGAATTGGTGTCAAAAAACGCCATCCAAACCACAAAAGCGGTAAGTACCAAAACGTACATATTGGTAGCGATGCCGAACCATTTATTATTTCTAAGGTCTTTAATGCCCATGGAGTTTTAAGCTAATTTTTCATTGATGATGGTACGTACTATATCAACAGCGACCGTATTGTATTTATTGTTCGGAATAATGATATCGGCATACTCCTTTGTAGGCTCAATGAACTGGTCGTGCATGGGTTTTAATATGGTTTGGTATTTACTGATGGTATCGTCCAAATCCCAACCCCGTTCATTCACGTCACGTTTCAACCTCCGTATCAATCGCTCATCCGAATCTGTGTGCACAAATATTTTAATATCGAACATTTCCCGGATCTCCGGATGGGTCAAAATCAATATGCCTTCCACGATCATTACTTTTCTGGGTTGTGTAGGTATGGTTTGGTTTGTCCTATTGCATTCCAAAAAAGAATATACGGGTTGAAGTATTGGTTTTCCCAATTTCAATTCGGCCAAATGCGTTCCCAAAAGTTTAAAATCGATGGAGTTGGGGTGGTCAAAATTAATAAGTCTGCGCTGCTCGAGGGTTAAATGTGAAAGGTCATTGTAATAGGAATCTTGGGAAATTACCCCAACTTCCCCGTCCGGCAACTCATTAATGAGATGATTGACGACCGTAGTCTTTCCGCAACCTGTACCGCCTGCAATCCCAATAACGAGCATGTTTGTTTATTTTGACCAAAAATACGGATTTGGGTTGAAACTTTGGGTTACCGGTCATTAAGGTTTTTAATGCCTGAAGAAATTCGGTCTGACGATAGTTTAAGAAGGCAAAAAGACCACGCCGCTTGAGGAATCCCGTTTAGCTCCGGTAACCGAACACATTACATTGATCTGGTTTTCTATACGCAATACGCCCATCAATGCAAAAATCAATGCCTCTTTATTTTCGATCAACGTATTGGAAGGAACGATTACTTTGGTGGCGACGCCCAGTTTTTCTTGAAGGGTTTGTAACAGAAAAGTATTGAAGGCACCGCCTCCGGTAACCAATAAGGTGTTTGCGTCTTTTAATGCATGTAGATTTATTTGTGCCGCTACCTGCGCACAAATATGATGCACAGCCGTATGCAATAGGTTTTCGAGGCTATCTTCGGTGGATGCTACAATTGGGACTACTTCTTCTATAAACCATTCATAACCAATCGATTTTGGGAAGTCTAATTGATAAAATTCCAAATGATTCAATTTTTCCAGCATTTTGGAATTGATGCTGCCGCCTTTGGCCAAAGTGCCGTCTTTATCATATTCCAATCCAATTTTTCGGGTAATATGGTTCAGAATCATATTGGCAAGGCCTATATCGTACGCGATGCGTTTCCCGTTGCGATCAAAGGAAATGTTACTAATGCCTCCGAGGTTCAGGCAAAAATCGTATTCAATAAAAAATAATTGGTCGCCAATGGGAACCAGTGGTGCGCCTTGCCCACCCAGGGCCACATCATTGGTTCTAAAATCGCACACTACCTTTAGCCCGCTTTCGTTGGCCAAATGTTGTCCGGAACCTATCTGAAATGTAAAACCCTTATTGGGTTGGTGGTGGGTGGTGTGTCCATGACTGGCCACAAAATCCACATCCAGTGTAAATTTTTCCGCAAATTCCTTTGCCTGCCGACCCAACCAAATTCCATAGGTGTTATGAAGCATCAACAATTCATCGGCGGGCAGATAAATGGAGTTTTTTAATTTGGACTGCCACCCGGCATCGTAGGCAATACTTTCGGATTCTTTTATGTCGAATTTCCATTGACCGTTATGGTTCCAGATGTGGCAATAGGCCATATCCAAACCATCTAAAGAGGTGCCCGACATTAAACCCAATACTTTGTACATTTTAATTTTGTTTTAGGGTTACCGATAGTTTACCCGGGGCATTGGCATTTCCCAAAAAATGCTGCGCAGCATTTTCCTGGAACACTTTAAAATCTTGATAAACGATCACAATTTTGTTCACTTTCGCTATAGGGAGCAATTGTAAAACATAAGGATTACCAAACAGATACAGTATGGTATTTTTAGTGGATATCATTTCAGTGATGAAGTCTAATTCTGCACTTAAAAAATCAAAATTGTTTTGCGGTTTTACCTTTGGAGGAAATAGTGCTAAAAGTAAGGTATCTTTGTTTGGCAGGCGTGCTTTAATGTCCTTAATGGAAGTTCTTTGTGTGGAAACATACTCAAATTTAAGGGTTTTGGATAGTTCCTCAAAAAAATGATTTTGACCATCTTTGCCTACCGAAACCCCCATAAAATGTTCGGGTACAAATGCCCGGTCGTTTTGCTTACCTTCGGCAAATAGGGTTAGGCTTGCGGCAGCAATTTTGGTGTTTAAAGCAGTGGGATCGATTAGTTCTTCACCTGTTGTAATTTCATTTCGGATTGTTTTTTCCTTTAGCCGCCAGATACGTTCAAAACTAGCTTCAATGGCATCTTTTTGGGCGTTTTTCAAAATAGTTTTGATGCCTTCATCCACATGCTCGGCAAAGCAAAGGATATCGTTTCCGGCATCAAACGCCAACCATTCCAATTCGCCCTTAACTGGGTATGCTTTGGCTACAGCATGCATATTTAATGCATCGGAAATAACCACCCCTTTAAAACCCATTTCGTCCCGTAGCAGTCCTTTTATGATGTCTTTGGAGATGCTTGAGGAAACCGTGTTGCCATTGGCCAATGCAGGCACGGACAAATGGCCAACCATTACTGCCTCTATTTCCTCTCCCATTAGTTTGCGAAAGGGATATAATTCATTGTCCCAGAGTTCTTTTTTTGACTTTTCAATTAAAGGAAGTCCCAGATGGCTATCGGTTGCGGTATCTCCGTGTCCCGGAAAGTGTTTTATACTGGTTAAAAGTCCTTCGCTTTGGGTTCCTTTTATATACGAAAATGCCTTTTTATAGACCGTATCTTTATCCTCGCCAAAAGAGCGATACCCAATTACCGGATTGTCGGGGTTATTATTAATGTCTACTACGGGCGATAAATTCCAGTGAATACCTGCTGCTTTGCAGTCTTTGGCAATGTTTTTACCTACCTCAAAAATAAGGTCGTCATGACCTTGTAAAGCTCCCAGTGTAATGGCAAAGGGATATTGTGGGGCATTCTCTATGCGCATGGCCAGACCCCATTCGGCATCGATACCGATTAATAGCGGGTACTTGGCGGTTTTTTGGTAACGTGCAATCAATTTTTTAAGAGTTGTGAAACTTTCTTCGTTGTACACAACCTTCTTTTTTCCTTCAAAATTGGTCGCTGCACTGGCCCTACTGTGAAAAAAACAAAGTCCGCCCACATGGCAGTCCCTTATCTGTTTTTCCAATTGGCGTATTTCGGTTTCCGTATCGTTAATAAAAGCGGCAGGCATAAACAATTGCCCTACTTTTTGGGCAATGGTAAATTCCTCTTTGGCTTGAGCATAGGCTATAAGGTTAGGCATCGGTCGGTTTTGTTTTTTTTCCGAAATCGGACGGATAGGTTATAAATTTTAAGAGGAATAATGAGGGCAGGGCAGCGATGACCACCCAAATAAAGAATCCACCATAGCCCAGCCATTGCTGAATGTAGCCACTGACCATTCCCGGAAGCATCATCCCCAACGCCATAAATCCGGTAGCAATGGCGTAATGTGATGTTTTTGATTTGCCGTCGGCAATATAAATGAGGTACATTAAAAAAGCGGCAAAACCAAATCCATAGCCAAATTTTTCAAAAACCACGGTAGCCGAAACTGCCACTATATTGGTGGTTTTGGTCAGTGCCAAAACAGCGTACAATGCGTTGGGAATATTGAGGGAAAGTACCATGGGCACCATCCATTTCTTTAAGCCGTCTCTTGAAATTAATATCCCTCCTAAAATACCCCCAATGGAAAGCATAATGACGCCTGCCGTACCAAAAATAGTCCCCAATAATTCCGTGGAATATCCGAGACCGCCCACCTCGGGCTTATCCAATAAGAAAGGAGCCGCCATTTTTACTAATTGGGATTCGCCCAAGCGATAGGTCAAAATAAAGGCAAGGGCAATGCCAATATTCGGTTTTTTAAAAAACGAAACAAAAACCTCGAAAAAACCTTTGGGACGTTGGGTAACAATAGCTTCCGAAGATTCGTATTTGGGGGTTACGAAAAAATTGGAAATGGTAAGCATTAGCATTAATACCGCAGCAGCAATCATGGTTATGCTCCATGCTTTGGTATTATCTCCGTAGTAATTTTCTAAAAAACCGGCCAAAATTACGATCAACCCTTCACCGGTTACCATGGCCAGGCGATAAAAGGTGCTGCGCATGCCAACAAAAAAGGATTGCTTTTTTTCGGTAAGCCCCAGCATATAATACCCATCTGAGGCTATATCGTTAGTGGCCGAGGCGAAGGCGGCCATCCAAAAACAAGCTAGCGAGGTAATAAAAAACATATTGGTGGGCAAGGCAAGACCCACAGCCAATAGGGCCAATGCGATAAGCAATTGCATGGCCAAAAACCAGTTGCGTTTGGTGCTTTTTAGATCTACAAACGGACTCCATAAAGGTTTTAAAACCCAAGGCAAGTACAGCCAACTCGTGTAAAGACCAATATCGGCATTGCTTACCCCTAATTTTTTGTACATGATGACCGATACCGTAACCACTAAAACATAGGGCAAGCCCTGTGTAAAATAAAGTACGGGCACCCAGGCCCAAGCCCATTTATCTTTTTGGATCATTGTGAATACGTTGCCTTAAATATAGAACAAGCGGTTCGGCTTCTTGTCCAAATTTGTCTATAAATGTAATTGCGATATGTTTTTTGCCTTTGATTTCACCGGCAGATAAGGTAATGAGGTTTTTCTTTTCAAAAGGTTTTTTGGCCAATAATTTTCTCATGGGATAAATCTTTCTGGCTTTTTTGCCAGTAGCAAATAGCAGGGCATAACGATATTGATCCGTTCCCAAAAATTTCAGCGTTACGGAATCCGCTATAAACTGCATGGACAACACCTTGGCCTTACTTTCCAATGGGGAGCGAAAAACATGCGGCTCGGGAGGTAGCACCGGTCTTTTGTAATAGTATTTTTTGAGATAGGCAACCACATCGGCGTTGTTTTGCATCAAACTTTTGGCGCTAAAAATAGCATTGCCTTTTACGGCTTTTGTTTGGCGAGCCAATTTAATTTGTTCGGGAAGCTCTTTTTTACGAAACCAGGCCACATCACTATTGTTCCGAATTTTATAGGCTCCGTTCCCAATATACAAGTTAGCGTTACTACTGTTTTCGTCCCACCAATCTACGATTTTCCGGTGCGAGGCCACAGGGAGGTCCATGCTCCAATATACTTGGGGTATCAGATAATCAATCCAACCTTTTTCCATCCAAAGTAAGGGATCGGCATACAGGTCCTCGTAGGTGGTTTGTCCGGCTTGGGTATCAGAGCCTTTAGGATCGGTAGCTTTGTTCTTCCAAACGCCAAAAGGGCTTATCCCAAATTGTACCCAGGGTTTTTTGGCTTTAACAGCTTTCTGCACATTTTTTACCAAAGAATCCACATTGCTTCTGCGCCAATCATCTACAGACTGATCGGGTAGTGCATGTGCTGCATAGGTTGCAGAATCGGCTAAGATTTCGCCGTTTATTGTGTACGGATAAAAGTAGTCGTCAAAATGAATGGCGTCCACATCATACTTGGTAACTACCTCTTCCATGATGTGGGTTAAGTGCTGTTGCACTTCCGGAAGTCCCGGATTGTAATAGTATTTTGGGCCGTATTTTAACATCCAATTCGGATGTTGGAAGAAATCATGTTTTGGACTCAAAATAGCCGTATTTTCATTCATGGTGGCACGGTACGGATTTAGCCAAGCGTGGAATTCCATACCGCGTTTATGGGTTTCATGGATCATCCATTGCAAAAGATCTTCATTAGTATTAGGAGCCTTACCTTCCCGGCCTGTTAAAAACCGCGACCAAGGTGCTAATTCGGTGGCATAAAAAGCATCTCCAGCCGTTCTGATTTGTACGATGGCCGCATTAAAATTTAAGTCGGCATAAAAATCCAAGAGAGCCACATAATCGTTCTTTTGTTTTTCTATGGTATCCGTGCCACTTTTTGGCCAATCAATATTGGCTACCGTGGCAATCCAAACTCCCCGAAATTCGGACCGTGGCTGTGCTATACCCGATTTGAATATTTGACAAGACGTGCATAACAGAAAAATAAGAAATCCCGTTTTTTTTAACATGGGTCTATACAATTTAAAAGACCTATTTAGGAAAAAAAATAGGTCTTTTAAATTATAAAATAAGTTATCAATTAAATTTATAACGAACAAAGCCTTCCATGGCTTCGTATTCGGCCAAGCCCAAGGCGTTGTACTTTCGGGCTGTTTCCTGATTTCGCTGTTCAGCGCGTTGCCAGAATTCCCTTGAGTCGTTGCCCGGGAACATGGCGGCATCTTTCTGCGATTGGTGTTTAAAAATGGCGTTTTTCTTTCTGGACATATCCTTGGGACCTATGGGAATGGTCATTTCCATATCGGCAATATCCCATTCCTGCCATGCTCCGCGGTAAAGCCAAACATAGCAATCGTCTAGCCATTTTACCTTGTCTTTTACCAGTTTTTCCAGTGCTTTAAAAATGATCTGCAAACACACCCTGTGTGTCCCATGAGGATCTGATAAATCTCCAGCCGCAAATATTTGGTGCGGTTTTACCTTATTGAGAAGGTCTATGGTAATCGTAACGTCGGCCTCTGAGTAGGGGTTTTTCTTTACGGTCCCGGTCTCATAAAACGGAAGATTTTGAAAATGGGCGTTTCTTTCATCAACCCCGCAATACCTACAGGCTGCCAAAGCTTCCCCTTTTCGGATCAATCCCTTGAATTTCTGGATTTCGGGGCTATCTACCTGTCCGGGTTTTTTATGGCTCAGAAATTCCCTCACTTTTTTAAACTGATGCTCAATTTCGGAATTGTTATTTTGTATATCCCTTGCAAAGTCCATAAACCGGATCACTTCATCATCAAACACCGCAATGTTCCCGGAGGTTTGATACGCTACGTGCACTTCATGCCCCTGATCTACCAAACGGAGCAGCGTACCGCCCATAGAGATCACGTCGTCATCGGGATGCGGGCTAAAAATAATGGATCGTTTTGGAAAAGGGCTTTTTCGTTCGGGTCTGCTGCTATCGTCTGCATTGGGTTTGCCGCCGGGCCAACCCGTAATGGTGCGTTGCAACTGATTGAAAACCTTTAAATTGATATCTTCGGCAGAACCAATTTCGGCGATTAAATTGCCCATGCCATATTCGTTATAATCTTCATTGGTTAGTTTAAGAATGGCTTTCCCAAGTTTTTCGGACAACCAAATGGTCGCTTTTTTAATTAGCCTGTCATCCCACAGGCATTCTCCTACCAGCCAAGGGTTATTTATTCTGGTTAGCGCAGATGCCGCCGCCTGGTCTAATATAAAGCGACAGTTTTTATGTTGCTGCAAAAATGTAGCTGGCACCGACTCCCTAATTTCTCCTTCTACAGCCTGTTTTATGATCCCGGCCTTTCCCTCGCCCCATGCCATAAGGATGATCCTTTTAGCGTTCATAATGGTTCCCACTCCCATGGTAATGGCCCTGGAGGGCACATTTTCGTGGCCAAAGAAATCACTGGCGGCATCCAACCGGGTTACCCTGTCCAATCGGACCAACCTTGTTTTACTGTTTATGGAAGAGCCAGGTTCGTTAAAACCAATATGCCCGGTACGCCCAATACCCAAAATTTGTATGTCTATACCCCCTAATTTGGCAATCTTTTTTTCGTAAGCCTCACAAAAAGCCCTTACGTTTTCCTTTTTTAAAGTTCCGTCTGGAATATGGATGTCTTTTTTGTCGATATCAATATGGTCGAACAAATGTTCGTTCATAAACCGCACGTAGCTATGGATGGAGTCGGGCTCCATCGAGAAATATTCATCGAGGTTAAAAGTGATTACATTTTTGAAACTTAACCTCTCTTTTTTGTGGAATTGTACCAGATATTCATACACCTTTATAGGGGTAGAGCCTGTAGCAAGGCCTAAAACCAATTTTTTTCCTTGTTTTTGTCGCTGTTTTATGAGGTTTGCTATTTCCTGGGCCACGAAATATGAGGCATTTTCCGAGCTTTCATGGATAATGGTCTCAATTTTCTCAAATTTTCTGGATTCCTCATCCGATAGAATGCCTAGTTTATTCGCATCTTTAAGGGTGCTTGCCATAATTGGTTAATTTAATGTTTTTGATTTGTGGGACAAAGGTAAAAAAAAAATTATCATCATGCTGTTTTTTGCAATAATTTATGCTTTTTTATGCATTTTTAACTTTTTTAATTTTTAAAACGGTAAAAAACAGCAATTCAATTTTTTTGCTATCTTTGTTTTTTGAAACTATAAAATACTAGTAATCTCTATGCTGAAAGAGGAAAGGCATCAAGCCATTTTAAACGAAGTTGAGCTGCACAATAGGGTTTTGCTGACCGATATTGCAGAAATTTTAGGTGTTTCCATTGATACCGCGCGTCGTGATGTAAAGGAGTTGGATGAGGAGAATAAACTTAGAAAGGTGCATGGCGGTGCCATTTCGCTAAGTTTCACCAATTACAGCCCCGGTCATAACATTTATGCGTTGCCACAAAAGACCAAAATTGCAGAGAAGGCCGTTAAACTTTTAAAAGATGGGGGTGTCATTTTGATAGATGGAGGCACTACGTGTTTGGAGTTGGCTAGACTGATACCTTTAAAATTGAAGTTAACCTGCTTTACGCTAAGCTTGCCCGTAGCCATGGAGTTGCTTTCCAAGCCCAATGTAGAGGTTATTTTTCTGGGGGGGGTTATTTCCAAGGAAGCGCAGATCGCTATAGGTGCCAATGCGGTGCATCATCTCTCTGAGATAAAGGTTGACTATTCATTTATAGGTACAGGATATGTAGACGCTGTCTATGGTCTTACCGAATTTGATTGGGATATTGTTCAGCTCAAAAAAGCCGTTATAAAAGCGTCCAAAAAAGCGATACTTTTATGCATATCGGAAAAATTGAATTCGCAACATCGTTATAAGACGTGCGATCTAAATGAAATACATACCCTTATAACCGAATTGGATCCTGAAGATATAATGCTTAAACCATTTAGAAACCAACAAATACACCTTTTATAGATATGCCGGAATACATAAAAATAACGGAACTACCCTCTCATTACGATGGTTTGGAGAAAATGGACACCCATTCTATTTTATTGGGAATCAATGGGGAAGATAAGAAGGTGGCCAAGGCCGTTTCGTTGGTCGTTCCGGAAATTACAAAACTTGTCGATGGGCTTACGGTGCGGTTTGCTCAAGGCGGACGCCTTTTTTATATAGGCGCGGGTACTAGCGGTAGATTGGGAATCCTGGACGCTTCTGAAATTCCACCAACCTATGGCATGCCCCACGACCGGGTTATCGGCCTCATGGCGGGCGGGGACATTGCTATTCGGAAATCCGTGGAGCATGCAGAAGATGATCCTGAGCAGGCTTGGAAGGATTTGGAGGCGTTTGAAGTAAACCAAAACGACACCATTGTTGGGATTGCCGCATCTGGAACTACGCCCTATGTTATTGGCGGTGTACAAAAAGCACGGGCAGCCGGGCTGCTAACAGCATGTGTTACCAATAATCCGGGGTCTCCTTTGACAAGGGAAGTGGAAATTCCGATTGCGGTCAACGTGGGACCTGAATTCGTTACCGGCAGTACGCGGATGAAAAGCGGTACCTCCCAAAAACTGGTTTTGAATATGATTTCTACCGCATTGATGATCAAAATTGGTAGGGTACAGGGCAACAAAATGGTAAACATGCAATTGAGCAATATCAAATTGGTGGATAGGGGTGCCCGGTTTTTGGTTGAAGAACTAAAAATAGGGTATAAAGAAGCCGAAGCAATGCTTACTAAATATGGGTCGGTCAAAGGGGCTATGGAAGCAAATAAATAGGATTTTACTACTTCTCTTTTACTTCCGCCACCTCGTTAGGGGTTACAAGGGTTTCGCTTGTATTGCCCCAAGAATTTAAAATATAGTTCATGACATCTGCTACTTCCCCATCTTCCAAGCCCAAAGGCATCATGATATTGTCATAGGTTTCACCATTGACAATGATTTTGCCACGCTGCCCGTATTTAATTCCTGAGATACTTTCGTACCTTTTGGTTTTCAGATAATCGGAATTGGCCAAAGGGGGAAAGACATTGGGAACTCCTTCGCCTTTCTCCAAGTGACAGTTAATACAAAAATCGGCATAAATTCCACTTCCTCTTTTCATGCTTTCTTCCAATTTAGTATTTTGGAACAAAAAACCAGGCAAACAAATAATGCCGAGAACATAAATGAAAAAGAAAAGTTTCATGTTTTATCTGTTTTTGAAGTGATTTTTTTTTTGGAACTGATCACATAAAAAACCTTCCATCCAATCGGGGCACGATTAGACGCAAGATATAGTGAAAGACTGTTACTTGTTGGGTACCAACTTATAAATCCCCTTACCTTCCACGGCCACGTAAATGAAGCCATCCGGAGCCTGTCTTACATCCCGGACCCTGCCAATGTCGGCCAATAGTTTTTCACGGTAGGTAACTTTTTCTCCATCCAGTTCCAAGCGTTCCAAATATTGAAAAGCAAGGGAGCCTACCAAGATATTGCCTTTCCAAGCAGGATATTTATCAGAGGTTACAAAAGTGATCCCACTTGGTGCTATGGACGGAAGCCAGTAATGTATGGGCTGTTCCATACCGTCCATGGCTGTTTTGTCGGTTATAGGGGTGCCGCTGTAGTTGATGCCATAGGTGATTACCGGCCAACCGTAATTTGCCCCTTTTTTAATGACGTTAATTTCATCGCCGCCTCTGGGGCCATGCTCGTGGTCCCATATTTTTCCTGTTTCCGGATGCTTAACCAATCCTTGCGGATTTCTATGGCCATAACTGTAAATAGCTTTTATAGAACCACTTTGGCCTACAAACGGATTATCTGCGGGAATGCTTCCATTATCATTTAAACGGTAAATTTTTCCCCCATCGCGGGTAATGTCCTGAGGGTTGATATCCATTTCCCCTCTTTCTCCTACCGAGAAGTATAAATAACCTTCATTATCAAATTCAAACCGGGATCCAAAATGTTGGCCTTTGGTGGTATTTGGGGTTGCTTTGTATAATAACTCGTTATCTACAAGTGAGTTATCTTTTAGTTTAGCCCTCATAATAGCCGTGTTTCCTCCTTTATCATCGCCCTCTGCAGACGCATAGGAAATATAGATCCAACCGTTTGATTCATAATTCGGATGCAGTTTTATATCCAATAATCCGCCTTGCCCCCTGTCGTATACCTTAGGCACATTTTCAATATTGGTGCTAACACCATCCTTTAGATGTATTAGTTGTCCGGATTTTTCGGTGACCAGCATACTGCCGTCCGGCAAAAAGGCCATGCTCCAGGGTATTTGGAGACCACCTAAAACCAATTCCGTGGTGAAGGAAATTTCTTTTGGGTCATTCACCTTATTATCAGCTTGTTGGGCACATGATAAATTAAACACTAAAACGATAAAGCTCACAGGTAATATACTATTCTTCATAATGTAACGTTAATAAATAATAATATGTAGGCATTTTGGCCTAAAGATAACAAGAAAATATAAGTATAAACAATTACACTGAGAATATATAGATCCCAAATCCAAGTATTCTTTAAAAACTTGACTTAACCTATGCTCCCAAATAAACCAAGGCATCTTCTATATGCCGTATTGTTGATAGTGCTTTCCTTTATAGGTACATCGGCAATAGCTAACCCAAACATAAACAAGCTCTTTACTGAAATTTCGACAGGAATTGGAAAGGTAATCCAACCCATTTTGGAAGAGGAGGAAAGCCGTATATTGCCTAATGATAATGAATTTTCGGTAACCGGGACATTGGCTCCTTTGGCCAGTTCTCCCTTTTTTGCAACAATAATCAATGGGGCGAATGAACAGGTTAATTGTTCCATTGACGGAAGCACTTTGGCCAAATTTTTTCTTTGCGGTACGGGAGACAACAGGACAATTACCTTAAGCCAATCGGGCAGTTCGTACACCTGGCAAAAATTGGGTGCAGGGTGTTCCTTTGTAGGTACGGATACCTGCCCCGTCTTTAATAGTGCCTGTAATGGGGATTGGGCCACGGTGGGTACCAGTGCTACATTTGTGCTAAATGCCGCCAGCAGTACAGTGGCCGGAGAGTACCGGGTTCGGGTGGATTCCGGTGCGTTTTTTTATTTTAGGGTGAGTTCCAATCCCTTAAATCCACAAGTGGCAATAACCAATATTATCTGTGGTAACCCTGGTAGGATAGAGGTTACCAATGTTCCCGCAGGGTATGAGTATAGTTTAAATTCCCCAACGGGACCATATCAGGATACCCCGTATTTTGATATTTTCACAGCAGGTAATTATCAGATATTTACCCGTTTAAAAAATGCTCCTGCAAGTGCCTGTATATTCCCTTCGCAGATCGTGCCCATTACCCAAGTGGATATGATGGTTAATGTATCAAAAGTGGATATTACCTGTAGTGGCGACAAGGGAAGCCTTACCATTGACATAACCGGTGTGCCGGGATTTTATAGCTATAGATTAATTAGAAACGGCAGTACAATAGATACATTTGGCCCCAACGGATCCAATTCACATACGTTCAGTAATCTTGCCGCAGGTACGTATTCAGTAACCGTTCAGGCAGGTAGTAGTTGTACCCAAACTATAAGTACCATTGCAGGCAGTCCCATTACTATCGGAGCGGGGTTAATACCTCTGGAGGCCACGGCTTTTGCAACGGATAGTTTTGGTTGCGGGGCCACTTCGGTGAATGTAACCTTAAATGCCAGCGGGGGTACAGGTCCATACCAATATAGTCTTAATGGCGGGGTTACTTATAGTTCCAATTTTTCAGGATCAACGGTCTTTGCCGTTACCGCACCTGGCACTTTCAATCTTTTGATAAGGGATGCCCAAGGCTGTACCAAGACCGCGGCCGTGGAAGTCCAGAACATTCAGCCACCTGTGTACAACGTGGTTTCACAGGATGCCAATTGTGGTGGTGCCAATAACGGCAGTATCACTGTAAATATCACCAATAGCAATGGCTACAACTTACAATTCAGTAACAACAACGGGGCAACCTATCAAGGCAGTAATGTATTTTCAAATTTGGCACCGGGTACTTATAATGTGGTTATCAGATACCAGCAAGATACATTTGTATGCACCACGGCTCCGGTTGTACGTACCATAAATACACCTTCTACCATAACAGGAGTTGCCACGGCCACGCTAACACCAACCTGTGCCAATGAATTTGGGGGTCAAATTACTTTTTCCGGGGTAAGTGGTGGTGTTGGTCCTTATTCCTATAGTATAGGTTCCGGGTTTTTGGCCGGAAACACTGTTTTTAACAATCTTTCTTCGGGTACCTACACCCCGCAGATACGGGATGCCAATGGTTGTGTACAAACGTTGCCCAACATTGTATTTGCCGCATTGAACAAACCAACCGACATCAATTTTACCGTTTCAAGTATTGACTGTGCAACGGGTACTGCATCAGTTTCTTTGGCAGTCATCGGTGGAGGAAGTATTTCTAATTATCAGATCATAGCTCCGATTACTGTAAATAATGGTGGCAGTAATACGTTTGCGAACCTTGGATTGGGAAGTTATACGTTTAGGGTAACAGACGTAAATGGATGTAGTTATTCTGAGAGTTTCGCCATTACGAGCATAAGTTCTATTGGGGTTAATAGTCAGCTCATAAATGATGTTACCTGTTTTGGCGATAGTGATGGCCAAGGCCGATTTATAGTAGATGGTTTTGCAACAACATACCGGTATCAGATTGGTGTGGGGCCCATCGTAACCGGCCAAACCTCCAATATTGTCCCATTAAATGGTTTGACAGCCGGAAGTTATGTGATTTCGGTAACTGATGACCAAACCAATTGCACGGATACGGCAACTTTGACTATATCACAACCAGCATCGCCTCTCACTATTGCGCCAATAGTAACCCCTATGAGTTGCCAGAACAACAACAGGGGATCTGTAAATGCTAATGCTTCGGGAGGTTGGGGCAGTAATCGATATACGCTCATTAGGCCTATAGGAGCTCCATTGGGACCCCAAAGCAATCCCAACTTTACGGGATTGACCGCTGCCGGAAATTATACGGTTAGGGTTACGGACAGGGAAGGGTGTTCATTATCTTCCAACTTTACCTTAACACCCATTAGTGCCCCCACCTTAACTTTGGACCCGGCTTCGGATCTGTGTTTTGATAGTTTTGATGCGGCAACGCTGATCGTTTCTGCTTCTGGCGGAGCAGGACCGTATCAATATAGGATAAATGGTGGTCCTTGGGGAGGCAGTGCTACGTTCGGCGGGCTTAACCCGGCGACGTATACCATTGAGGTTAGGGATGGCAATGATTGTAGGGCAACTGTAAGTCGCACAATTCGTCCTCAGACCACTACCACGGTAGCCATCCAAAAGGAACTTACCTGTAGCCTTTCCGGTACCGGAGATGCCGAAATACGGGTTAACATAGCCAACGGAAACACGCCGTATGCCACTTACGCCGTAAGTTTTAATGGCGGTGCGTATGGTGCCACCGTGGGTATTGCAGGAAGCTCTTTTGTATATACTACAGGTACGGATGGCACCTATCGTTTTCAAATTACGGATAACCTAGGTTGTGTTGTGGAGACCAATGAAGTAGTCATCAGTCCTTTGCAGACCATCGTAGCAACCGCTGCGGTGACCGATCCCCGTTGCGGGGATCCCAACACCGGGATTGTGGAATTGATACCCGATAGTACTGTGGGCATACCCCCTTATCAGTTTAGTACAAACGATGTTACCTATACCAATCAGGCCGTATATGCAAATTTATCACCCGGAAATTATACCTATTATGTACGGGATAGTCGGGGTTGTTCTGTTGCAGTACCTTTTACGGTTGGACTTCCAACGCCCGGAGTTGATGCTACTGTAGTACCAGCTGATGCAGTTTGTTCTGCCGGTGTTGCCAACGGTTCAATTGATGTTACGGGCATAGCCAATGGGGCGGCACCATTTGTATATACCCTTGTAGATGCTACCGGGATTACTGTGGGTACTGTTGGGCCAACACCCAGTACAACGGCTACGTTTCCTAACCTACCCCAAGGTTCTTACACCGTAATTACCAGAGATAGTGCGGGTTGTGAGGATACCGATTTGGTGGTCATATCACAAAACACAATAGATTTGGTTCCGGTTGCACCTACGGTTCCGCTAGATTGTACTTCTATCTTTCCCTTTGTTGTGAATATTGTGGGTGGTACGGCTCCTTATCAAATAGGTTTGGTTGGTAATCCACTAACTCCACCCAATGTGGATATTGACACACATGATTTTACGGGTCAAGTTCTCCCCGGTGTAACCTATTTTGTGGAGGTAGTAGATGCCTTGGGCTGTAGGTATATAGAACAGATAGACCCAATTGCCGGCCCAAGCCCCGTAACGGTAACGGCAACGGCTACCAGTGCTTCTTGTGATGTGTCAGGAAATGGCGTTATATCATATACTGCCGGTGGATTTTCCGGAGCTTCCATACGTGTTACAGTGAGCAACACGGTTACAGGGGCAATTGTTTTTGGGCCTTCTATTGTGCCTTCTTCTGGGTCATTTCCGGATATTACCGGACTTGCACCTGGGAATTATCAAATTATTGCGGAAGACACTACAACCAGCTGTCGGGCAAGTGATTTGGTCGTCATTGTACAAGATATCCCTTCCATAGCCATAGACAGTAATACCAATGCCAACTGCAACAATCCCAACGGTCAGTTGGTAATCCGTGGGTTAGGGGGTACGCCATTCTATACTTTTTCCATTGTTATTGCCGGCAGCGCTGCACCGGCATTGGGTTCATATGCGGCAACGACCATTTACGACCTGGCTCCCGGAAATTATGACGTTTATGTTCTTGATAGTCAGGGATGTAGTTCTGTTTTGCCCAATGTGGTGGTTACTACAGATCCGGGAGTACCTAATCCTACGGTTAATGTTATAAATCAGTGTATTGCTGTAACTAATTTCAATGTATTCATAACATCGCCCCTTACCACCGGTCCGGCACCTGAGACGACCTTTCAATACGATATCGGAAACGGTTTCCAAAACGCGCCGAATTTTATTGTGACCAATCCGGGCATGTACACGATAACAGTTCGGGATGGCAATGGGTGTACCAATACCGTCCTTGCTGAGGTTTTCGATTTTTTTTCCATCACCGCCAGCGCAACGGCGCAACCTTCCTGCAATAATTTGGATGGAAGCATTACCGTAACTACTTCAGGTGGCAGTGGCACTTTTGAATATGTTTTGGATGATGGTATAAACCCCCCAGTCACGCAGAATAACAATATTTTTACCAATTTGGGACCTGGGACCTACTCGATTTTGGTTACAGATCTATTGTCTAATACCCCGGTTTTATGCAATGACACGGCTATAGTACAAATCGTTAGTGTAAGCCTGCCCGTTATTGACGCTATTAATGCGGAGAATATATCCTGTTTTGGATTGAACGATGGCAGTATTTCGGTCGATTTAAATCCTGCCAGTGCAACAGATGGCCCATATACCTATACGCTTTTTGATAGTTCCAATACCCCGGTAGGTGTACCGCAGACCGATGCCATTTTTGATGGATTGGCTCCTGATACCTATCAGTTAGAAATCGCATCAAGCAGGGGATGTACCATTCGTACTGGGAATATTCCTATTACCGAACCCACACAACTGATGAGCAATGCAGCAGCTACACCGTTTTCCTGCAACCCGGCTGCAAATGTGTTCAATACCTCCACAATTACCGTATTTGCAGACACGAATGGCGATGGAACGGGAGCATTAACAGGAACCGGACCATACAGTTATAGTATCAATGACGGTACCCCAATTTTTGATGGCACCAATTTTCAAACCGGCAACACTTTTGAGATTATAGATAACGGAACTGATCAGAACATTATCATAACCCTACGGGATGCCAATGGATGCGAAGAAACGGCCACCGTTTTCTTGGCTACCCCAACCGATCTAACTTTTGCTTTTAATACCTTGACGCCCATTACCTGTGATGCTTCTGGAAGTGGGGTAACTCCGGGCACCGTGGAAATTATTATAAATCAGGGACTGGGAAATTATGGAATTGAGATTTTACCATTAGGTTCTCAACCGGAACGATTCTCTGGAGGATCCGATAGAGTGGTTTGGGATTTGGATACCCCGGGGGATTATATTTTTGCGGTACGGGATTTGGGTAGTGGGGGTTGTTTGTTTGTGACGCCAACCTATAATGTGCCCGAATTCAATGTAATAGAAGCCATAATTGCCGAGGTTAAGCCCGTAACTTGCTTCAATGGAAATGATGGCGAAATTAGCCTTCAGGTCAATAACTATATAGGGGTTTATAATTATGAAATTTTCTCAAGGGATGCTGCCGGTGTGGAAACCTCCACCGGGGTTACGGGTACTTTTGATACTGCAAATCCCATAAATTCACCTGAAATTATTACCGGATTACCGGCTGGAAATTTAATAGCCCGAGTTGAAGCACTGGATACGCCTTTCTGTGATGTGGACAGCAATGTTGCCACAGTAAGGTCCCCGGATAGGGAATTGACGGTAACTCCCGTGCAAACCGACTTTGTAACTTGTTTTGTTCCCGGAAGGGGCGAGATTACGGCCACAGGGGATGGCGGATGGGGCGGTTACAGTTACCAACTGCAGATAGAGACCACGCCCGGAAATTATACGGAAGTGGTTCCTTTCGGCGCTTCTAATGTTTTTGGTAATTTATCACAAGGAAATTACAGGGTAAATATCAGTGATATGTTGGGCTGTATTCGTTTTGGCGATATCCTTTTAGATTTGCCAATTCCGATCAATGCCCAGATACAGATAGTACAGCCCTTGCTATGTCCAGGATCCAATGACGGTATCATTGAAGCCTATACTATAACAGGAGGGGAAGATCTTGATGGAGATGGGGAAGAGTATCTTTTCCAACTGAATCGTTTGGATGCTTCGGGAACTATTTTGAATACCAGTGGTTTACAGGAATCCCCTATTTTCCCAAATTTGCCTACCGGATTGTACACCATAGTGGTTTACGATGGATGGGGCTGTAGTTTTACCACGCCACAAATTTTTATTCAAGATCCTGCCCCTGTGGATGCCGACCTTGTAGAAACTTTGGCACCGGGCTGTGGGGATGAAGGAAGAATGGAGCTTATCATTGCCAATCCCATTCCGGGAATGGAATATTTTTACAGGAGAACAGGTACGTCAAATCCTTTCGTATCCTTTGGTGGTGTAGATGTGATAACCGTAGAAATCATAATTCCAGATGTCAATACCAATCCAGGGCCCTATCAGTTCGATGTCCAGAATGGTAATGGCTGTCCATTGCAACAGTCCAACGAAATCAACCTGGATCGGGCACTTCCATTGGTTGTTGGTCTGGATCTGGTAGATGCCAATATAAAATGTGCAGGGGAAGCCACAGGTATCATTCGCTCCGAAGCCTTTGGCGGGGTAGGCAATTATGTCTATACACTGGTAAATAATGTTTTGGATAGTGGTGTTCCGGGAGTGCCCCGCATGCCAAATGCCGCAGATATTGTAAGAGGTCCGCAAAGTTCCGGGATCTTTAGGGATTTGGCCCCGGGCAATTACTGGGTCTTTGCACAAAGTTTGGGGTGTGTCGCCATTTCAACTGAAGTAGTTATAAATCCTGTAGCCCCGTTGGTCCTCGATCGTTTGGAACCGGTACCGGTTAGCTGTAACGGGGACACGGACGGCCAAATTATTATCGAGGTCAGCGGAGGAACCGGAATAGTGCGTTTCTCCATTTCGGAAACCCTTAGCGAATTTTTTGAAGGCGATGATCCGTCAAAACCCAACAGTATTACCTTTAGGGATTTACCTCCTGGAACCTATGAGATCATTGCCCAAGATGAGTTGGGATGCACCATTCTTCAAGAGGTGACGGTGGCCGAACCTCAGCTTCTCGTAGCATCCACCGTACAGACTACCCCGGAGACCTGTATAAATGCCGCAGATGGAACGGCTCAGATCAACGTTGTGGGGGGCACTCCGTTCACGGATATAAGTGGGGCGGTCTATTATGAAACAAAAATAGTGGGCCCCAATTCTATCGGTGATGAGGTTTTTGTGAGAAACGATCTCTTGTTCTTCGACGATCTATTAGGGGGAGAAACCTATGTGGTATTTGTAAGGGATTCCATGGGTTGCGAAACCAATGTAATAGTTCCCATAGAAATTGGGGTAGATTTAACAGCAACGCCCCAGATTGTTTACGGTTGTGAAGGAATTTTCCCCAACAGCACGGTAACGGTACAGATGCAGGATACGAGCTTATTGCCACGGCTGCTATTCTCTTTGGATGTTGATGATATTACCTTGGCAACCGATCAGCGTACTTTTGGCGATCTTTCACCGGGCAATCATACAGTATATATATATCATGAAAATGGCTGTATCACTTTTGTGACGTTTACCATTGATGCGTTCGATCCCTTAACATTGTCTGCCGAAAAAACAGGGCCAAATGAAATTACGGCTATAGCAGCAGGTGGTTTTGGGGGCTATGAATATTTCTTCCAAGGAGTTTCCACAGGCAGTAACAATGTATTCTTGTCCAATGAGGACACCATTGTTACAATTAGGGTGGTGGACCAAAATGGTTGTGAGGCAATCATATCCATTCCATTTAATTTTACCGGAATGTTGGAATTCCCCAATTTCTTTACCCCGGATGGTGATAATATCAATGACGTTTGGGCACCAAAAAACAGGAACTTCTTCCCTAACATTGAAGTAAAGATATACGACCGATATGGAAGGGTAGTGGCCATCTTGGACGATGTGGCCGGTTGGGATGGAACATATAATGGAAAAGAAGTGCCCACAGGGGATTATTGGTATGTTGTAAATGCCAATGATAAGAGCAAACAACAATTTGTGGGTCATTTTACCTTGTATAGATAACTTCTGGAAATTCACAGGAATCAAACTTCAAAAAAGAAACCGTCTCTAGTTTTGAGATGGTTTCTTTTACACTTTAGATAAAACAAAAAGTTTAACCTTCTTTATCCATTTTTTTGGTGAGCGTAAAACCTACAAAAAGCCCAATCCCTGCCATTAAGAAAATAGTACCGGGAAAGGCAACGCCGTACTCTACACCCAAGATATTTATAATGGCATAGGCCATAAAAATAGCTAGTCCGATCCCGATTAATAATAGGGAAAGGTTAAGAAGAAAAATCTTCCAGAAGGGTACTGGTGCCCCTTTTCTTTGCTGCACAAAAATGCTGGCATCCGCACCTTTCTCTATGAGGGCTAAACGCTCCTTGTTTCGGGTTGAAAAATAAAGATAAAATACGCCAAAAATGGCTCCAAAGATTAAAGCGACAATTAGAACTGGTCCTGCCATGAGATTGTTGTTTTATGATTAATGAATCTATTTTTGGGGTATGACGACAAAAGAAGCATCCGGGTTACCGGATATATAAATTTTTTTCCAAATTTTGGTAACCTATGGTAAGAAGCTTTCGTCTTATGGTGTAATGAGCCTTGATCCGGACCAACCTTATATAGCGCAGACCTTAAATGGTGATACCCATGCTTTTTCGGTTTTAGTAGACCGTTATAAATATATGGTCTATACACTGGCTTTCCGAATTTTAAAAAACAAGGAAGACGCCGAAGAAGTGGCACAGGATACCTTTGTGAAGCTATATAAACGGTTACCACAATTTAAAGGGGATTCCAAGTTTTCTACATGGCTGTATAAAATAGCATATTATGGAAGTTTGGATGTGTTGAAGAAACGGAAAAAGAATTTGGAAACCACATCAATAGACAATTTCACGGGGCGAGATCTAAGAGATGAAATAAATGAAGCAGCACCATGGGAAGCAAATGAACAGCAGGTATTAATTAAGAGGGCCATTCAGCAATTAAATGGAGAAGATGGCGTTGTAATCACCTTATTTTATTTTGAGGAACTTTCCCTTGAGGAAATAGCGAAAATCATGAATCTTTCGGCAAACACGGTAAAAGTGAGATTGTTTAGGAGTAGAAAAAGGATTTCTGAAATTTTAAGTGGGTTTTTAGAAACTGAAAAAGCGAGTAGTTATGAAAGGGAATGAAAATAAGGAGTTAGATATATTACTTAAAAAAATGGTCAAAGAAGCCGGTTTGGAATCGCCTTCCGTACACTTTACCGACCAGATACTTTACAAAATTCAACATGTTAAGCAACAAAGTTCTGCAACCGTCTATCAACCCTTAATTTCCAGAACAACATGGGGTCTTCTGGCCATGGCCTTATTGGGTATTTTCTTCTATTCGATATTCGGAACGGTCAACAGTGTTAGACTATGGTCATCCATTGAAAATATTGATTTTCTATCTAAATATGACCTATTGACCAAATTGGCTAATAGTCCCATTTCAGAGACACTGAGCTACAGTATTTTAGGATTATCTTTTTTTGTCTACCTACAGTTATATCTACTAAAGCGTTACATGGATAAACGGGTAAGCCTAATGTAAAACTGTTAAAATTGCAGATACCAATAGGCCCAAAACATAAGGCAGAACTGCAATGGAATACGTAGCATAAGAATCCACTTCGGAATTCCGGCAGCCGCTTTTTCTCCGGAGAGCATGTAAAAATGCACCCATAAGAAAATGGCCAACATAACTATAATCCCATAAATAGAAGCGTTTTTTGTTATTGAATAACAGAGACCAATACCCAAAAGTATTTCCACAATACCACTTAATGCCACCAAAAGCTTAGGAAGAGGTAAATATCCGGGCATAATACGCAAATATGCATTGGGTTTTACAAAATGCATGATTCCAGCAAAAACGTATATTGCAGCCATAAGGTAAAGATGCCAGGGATAGTTCATAGGACAAATATAAAGAAAGGAGCCTTTCTTTTTAGGGAAATGGGCTCCTGTAAGTTGTTGCATTATATAATAGGGCTGACTATTTGATCATCTCATAGCTCCGCTTTATGAAGTTCGTCAATTCCTCGCCTTTTAAAAGCCCTTTGGACAAACGAGCCAAATCCAAAGATTGGTTAATTAAACGTTCCTTTTTTTTGTCCGTTTTGGTGTTAAGGATTTCAGTTACCAGCTCATGGTTGGTGTTTACCACAAGATTGTACATTTCGGGCATATTCCCCATCCCGAACATTCCTCCTCCACCAGAGCGTTGCATATCTTTCATACGCCTTAGGAATTCCGGCTCTGTAATGATAAATGGGGAGGATCCACTATCCATACCTTCCAATTGTATGGTATATCCCTTGGTTTTGATCACTTCTTCTATGCTTGCTTTAAGACGGTCTTTTTCTTCATCGGATAGTTTGGAAATCTGCGCATCTTCCTTTTTTATTAAACTATCCACATGTTCCGCATCTACCCTAGCGAATGAAATCTTCTCTTTTGAAGTTTCCAGTTTTTGCATCAAATGGGCAATAATGGGCGAATCCAGAAGCAATACTTCATAACTTTTGGCTTTGGCCGCTTCAATATAGCTGTGCTGCGCTTCCCTGTCCGAGGCATACAGCAGGACCAAGTTGCCATCCTTATCCGTTTGGTTGTCCTTTACTTTCTCCTGTAATTCATCAAAGGTAAAATAGGTGCCATCCACTGTTGGGTAAAGTGCAAATTTGTCGGCCTTCTCAAAAAATTTATCTTCGGAAAGCATTCCATATTCTATGACGATTTTAATGTCGTTCCACTTTTTTTCAAAATCTTCCCGATCATTTTTAAAGAGTGATGTCAATTTGTCCGCTACCTTGCGTGTAATGTATGATGAGATTTTTTTCACCGCCCCATCGGCCTGAAGGTAAGATCGGGATACGTTCAGCGGAATATCCGGCGAATCAATTACCCCTCGTAACATGGTGAGGAATTCGGGGACGATCCCTTCCACATTGTCGGTAACATAGACTTGGTTCTGGTACAGTTGGATCCTGTCCTTTTGTATATTAAGGTCGTTTGTCAATTTAGGAAAATAGAGAATCCCGGTTAAATTAAACGGGTAATCTACATTTAAATGTATGTTGAACAAAGGTTCTTCAAACTGCATAGGGTACAGTTCTCGGTAAAACGCTTTGTAATCCTCATCCTTTAAGTCTGTTGGCAGCTTGGTCCAGGCCGGATCGGGATTGTTAATGATATTGTCCACTATTTGCGTGGGTACCGGATCGTCCTTTTTGGCATCTTCGGGTTTTGGA
Source organism: Flavobacteriaceae bacterium (assembly GCA_041749595.1). Lineage (GTDB taxonomy): Bacteria > Bacteroidota > Bacteroidia > Flavobacteriales > Flavobacteriaceae > Aurantibrevibacter. Next base: position 55,088 of record JBGTBA010000029.1, read on the forward strand.
AGTGTTTCTGTCCGGGTCCCGAATTTTATGGGGATGGGCATAAATTTGTTATACTTGCGCAATAATTCCTTGATACGGCTTTCTTCCAAAAACTCGGTCGAGTCATCCGCTATATGAAGGATAATTTCAGTTCCCCGATCTTGCTTTTCCGTTTTTTCTATGGTGAAATTTGGCGATCCGTCACAACTCCAATGAACCGCTGGCTCATCTTCTTTATAGCTTTTGGTGATGATATCCACCTTGCCCGCCACCATAAAGGCCGAATAGAAACCAAGGCCGAAATGGCCAATAATACCGGAATCCTTGGCGGAATCCTTGTATTTGTCCAAAAATTCCTCGGCACCGGAAAAGGCAACTTCATTAATGTATTTTTTAATTTCTTCTTCCGTCATTCCAATGCCTTGGTCCAGAATGTGGATTTTTTTGCCTTCTTTGTCCACTTTCACTTCTATTAAAGGGCTGCCGTATTCCACCTTGGCCTCACCAATAGAGGTTAGGTGTTTTAGCTTAAGGGTAGCATCCGTAGCATTGGAAATGAGTTCACGCAGGAATATCTCGTGGTCGCTGTAGAGAAATTTTTTAATTAATGGAAATATATTTTCAACCGAAACATTGATCTTGCCTGTGGCCATACTTCATTTTTTTTATTTGTTAGTATTACCCTATTGTCAAAAAAAATACCACAATGGCAATTAATGACAAACTGGCACTCTTGTTTTTCCATAAAAAGTTTAACAAATATTTTGTTTAATATATTTTAGTATTTATTAAACATTTTGTATCTTTGATGTGGTTGAGGAAGTTAAATTGCTATGAAAGAGTTTAATTGTTTCCAAAATCAAAGTTTATTATTTATTGGTTAGGTTGTTAGAAAACGTGCCTCCTTAGGCACGTTTTTGTTAAAATCCTTTTTCCGGGATACTTTTAAGCACATCATATCCACTTTAATGATAATTGTGCGCCCCATTGCCATAAAAATGTTCAATATAAAGGGCAAGGATTCAGACAAGTACTTTGGCGTAGTAGAACGGAAACCGATTGAAGAAACAGATTATCGGTTGGAACCGCTACAGGCCAATGAAATTTCAGAGGCCTGAAGTAGTATTCCTAATTTTATTTTTCAACGTATTATGTTATATTGTATATAACGAGTCCCTTCAATTTAGCTAACTATTTTGAGATGAGCGCAAAAATTCCCTTACCCATAAAAGGAGAAAGGAATTTTCGTGTAAAAAACTAAATAAATAGCCGAATCGGGAACATTCTTTAGGATTAATAAATATTGTATTCGGGGTAGCCTTGGCTCCGCCAGTTTGTCTTTCACAATGTTCCTATCTCCAGAATTCTGATCGGGTTGAT
>JBGTBA010000030.1:0-15440 GCA_041749595.1 Flavobacteriaceae bacterium
ACTAGGGGATAGTTTCAAGGGTGAAAAGAGCCTTGGAGTGATGGATTACGAACCGCCGTATACGAGACCCGCTTGGTTTATCCTGAGCGAAGTCGAAGGGTACGGTGGTGTGAGAGGCGCACTCCGTCAGTCAATGGCGGAGCCGTCTACTCAATTACCATTAGTACTTTTCGCAATATTATTCAATTATTACTTTTAATCCACGAAAGTTTCTTTAATAATATCTTTGCACTTTTGAATTTCGGATTTACTTAATCGGTCAAACTTTTTTATAATTCTTGATTTGTCAATTGTCCGAATTTGGTCGATTGCAACCATTCCTTTTTTTTTATTATGTTCTACCTCAATCCGAGTTGGATACTTTTTTAAATTCGTTGTCATTGGTGCAACGACAATGGTATTTAAAAATCTGTTTATTTCGTTCGGCGATAAAATTACACAAGGACGTGTTTTTTTAATTTCGCTACCAATTGTTGGGTCAAGATTGACGAGAATTATAGAATATTGTTTTAATTCCATTCCTCAAAATTTTCGTCTTCAAACACATCATTAAACAACAAACGGTCATCATTATTTTCTCGCATTTCTTCAAACGCTTTGTCCCAATTCTTTCTAGGACTGTTTATTGGTTTTAGGATTATTTGTCCTTTTTCCAATATCATTTCGACCTTGTCTTTAATATTATATTTCTCCAATACTGTTTTGCTTAGACGCAAACCTTTGGAATTTCCGATTTTAATAATTGCAGTTTCCATAACTTTATATCTGTGCACACAAAGTTATTACATTATTTGAATTACGCAAGTTTTTTTAGTATTAATGGTAACGAGTTTGTATATTATTTGTGCGACGTAAAAATCGGAGATTTTTCCGCCAGCAAAATTATTATTGAATGTTTGTCGGTTTGTATTAGTTCCAATTTGAGCATAAATTTTATACGGTGTGTGTGCCCAGCATGGGCATCTTTTATTTATCGGAAGATAAATAATTAATCTAGAGGGTGCAAGTCCCTTATGGGCAGGGGTAACGCCTTGAACCATTGGTAAGCTGCAAGGTTGCCGGTTGTGAAGCTGGGACTGAAGGTTATTTGCGATTGAATAATGAGCAAATACCGACTACAAAACCCGGTACTGACGAACAGGAACCGTATATAGAGTCATATTTACTTGGGTAAGCAGGCACATCATTGCAACGCCCAACGATTACCAAAAGTGCATCTATGTAGATACGGCAGGAATCGGGGGAAAGAAGATGCCATTACCTGGGGAGGTCTCCAAAGCTACGTGTAGCAAAATGGAGAAGTCAGCAGAGGTCATAGTAGTTGCCGGAAACGAGCTGATGTTAGAATCAGAGGTCTCACAAGCTACGAAGGACCGAACGTAATCCTCTTTAAAATTCGCATAGGAATGATGATTCATAGCCTATGCTTAAACTAGGGGATAGTTTCAAGGGTGAAAAGAGCCTTGGAGTGATGGATTACGAACCGCCGTATACGAGACCCGTACGTACGGTGGTGTGAGAGGCGCACTCCGTCAGTCAATGGCGGAGCCGTCTACTCGATTGGCATGGATTTTCTTCCGGTGATTGGTTTTTGTCCCAGATTGGCACTAAGAAAATTATTTATAGTTTCCAATTCCGAACCATTGCCAATCCATACTTTAGCAAGCTGCCCAAAGGCTATGTTTTTTGTAAAAGCAAGAAACGTCGCTGCAGGGAACAATACATGCGTCCCTTTTTTTGTTATAAATTGCAATAAAATTGACTTTGTCAAGAAGTTCACTCTCAACGCTGAAAGCTGAAATGCTTGGGCAGGAACTTCTCAAAGTCGAGCCTTAACAATCTACAAAACAAGGAACGTTTTCCTTGGACATTTTCCCGCACACCTTGGAAAAGTATGACCTTCCGGAATTTGAAATTAATGCCAACGGTTGTATAAAGTAACATTCAGAAGCATACCCTATTTTTAAGTTTGGGATTGTTCCTGAATGTTCCAATAACCCCCGACAATATTTTATCCATGAATATCTGGACACTTTTATCGGATAAAGTTTCAACTATAGCGCAGCCTGTCCGTCGGAAGGCTTTGATTTTTTCAACTGTCTCTGTATTTTTTTTATGGCGGATTCTATAGACTTTTCCGGCTCTATGATATTGTATTCGCCCCAAAAATCCGGATCTGAAAATCCAATGGCTTCATCGCCCAAAATTATGGAAGATTTTAGCTTTTCCCTGTTTTTAGGCATATTGTCCGCCAAGTTTTTTTCCCAATCGGTCACCGCCATTTCACTGGTCATACTATAAACGGAGTTGAAAAATCTATTGTCCCAATTCACTTTAAATTCCAACAGGACGTTGCTGTACCCATAATACCATTTCCCGTTTTTTTCCCTATAGTCCACCCTGTAGGCCACGTCCGTTGGCCATACCTTTACGTTGGCAGGTTTTTTTCTCACGTACATTTGGGAAGCCTTTTCCCTATCGGTTATATTTAAGGAATAAATGGCACTGGTAAGGATCTTGTTTTCCGCATCAATAAAAAGTTTCCCCTTATAAAGCGGATCTTTCAGTTCCGGTTTTTGTTGAAAATTAATGATATAAATCAATCGGTCATTTATTCGGGTCGAATTTTCAAAGCTAAAGTCGTAATCGGAGATGGACTCGGCACTGAAAATATATTCTGGATACTTCATAATGTCCACAAAAAGGGTATTGAACGGCCCTCCTTGCAGTTTTAGTGCCAAAGTGTCCATTTTACTGTAATCGGTACTTTTTCTTGATTTATACAATTGCATGGCATCTTTTCGATCGGAATTATATGGGGATTTGTAAATGTTGACCACGGCTTCGGAAAGCGAAACGTTTTTTTTTCTTTTTTTTATGGTCTCCCTGTAAAATGCGGTCATTAAAGTGGGGTCGTTAAAATAATTTTCCCCTTTTCTCTTTAAAGTTTCACGAACCAGGTTTCCGGCATCTTTGGGTGCGGCAAGACTTACCTCGGGAAGTTCCGTTACCGATACGTCTAGCGGTATCCGGTTTCTATCTTCTTTAAGTTGGCTTAAGGACACCATTGCGGTTTTATAGCCCAGAAAGGAAACCAAGATATTTCCGTCGGTGATATTTTTGGGGACCTTCAAGGAAAATTGCCCCTCTGTGTTGGTTACCGTACTGATGTTGGTCCCCTCCAATGACAGGGTGGCAAAAACCAATGGGTTTTTGCTGGAAGCATCGACAACCTCCCCCTTATATTGGTTAAAAGTCAATTGTTCCTGATCAACCTGAAAAAAAGGGGATGCTTTCGAGGTTTCCGTTACCCCAATAAGCAGCAATGCAAGGAGAGCTGTAATCAAGGATTTTTTAGGCATTGTTGTATTTTTTCGTCCCATGACATGGATATTTAATTATTGCAATTTGGGTTTGGCAAATAACAATCCTAAGTTAGTGATTTTTAATGATGTAGCATCTTAAAATTAGCACAATTTATTGGGGAAGGGAAAAAAATAATAAAACAGTCCTTTTACCGGAATGGGCGGTGTTTATTTATGAACAAATGGGGTATTTAGCCATATTTCCGCGAGTTTTGGCCATGTTTCCGCCGCACGGCTTCCACTACGCAGGCCATAGCCATGTCCTCCATAGGGCATAACATGCAATTCTACGGGGACTTTGGCGTCACGGAGGGCGGTAGTGATTACCAAGGCACTATTGGCATAGGGATCATCCGCTGTTGCGAAAATGAACATGGGCGGGGTGTCCTCGGTAATTTCCAATTCCGGTGTCAATGTCCTGTTTTCGCCCTGATCCAAATAGGCCGGATAGATTAAAATCGCAAAATTGGGCCGACTGGAGACTTCGTCCAGTGCGTCGACCTTGTCATAGGTTTCCTTGGCATAATTAGTGCTTGCCCTTGCACTAAGGCTTCCCCCGGCGGAAAAGCCCATTACGCCAATGGCGGAGGTGTCCAAATTCCATTTCAAGGCATTACCGCGCACTATTCTAATGGCGCGCTGTACATCGTACAAGGCACCTTCTCTTTTTTGAGGTACACGGTAGTGCAGCACAAAGGCTGTGTAACCAAGTTCGGCAAGCCATTCAGCTATTTCATAACCTTCCAGGTTTGCAGCAAGGATATTATACCCTCCGCCTGGACAAATGATAATTGCTTTTCCATTTCTTTGGGCAGGATTCGGTTCAAATACCTTCAAAGTGGGGTCGGTTACCTCCGTAACGCGCAATACCTGATCTGCGGAATCGAGTTTTTCAATAGCTGCCTTTTTGGGCGAAAGTTCTCCGGGGACCTCTTTTGGCCATAGATAAATTAGGGTGTCCCCTTGTGCTTGTACCATACAGTTGCTAAATAGAAATAGCATAAAAACAAACCTCATTTTACGACTTTTAAAAAATTAAATTCAGGTAAATTTAAATAAAATTGATTGAGTTCCATGATGCTCTAGGTTATTATGGTCGGTGTTTTTTTATGTAATTCAAAAAGGTCTTTTCTCCGGTCCCTTAAATTCTTGACACTTCCAAACTGATTCAGTTGCCGTAACAGGTCAATATCCACATCGGCAATAAGAATCATTTCCGTATTGGGCGTTGCCTCAGCTTTTATACCACTGGCCGGAAAGGCAAAATCGCAAGGCGTAAATACCATAGATTGGGCAAATTGTATATCCATATTGTGCACTTTGGGTAAATTGCCCACACTGCCCGCTATGGCTACATAACATTCGTTTTCTATGGCCCTGGCCCTGGCGCAGTTTCGGACCCGGGAATAGCCATTTTGGGTATCCGTAAGAAATGGGACAAAAAGGATATCCATGCCCTCGTCTGCCAAAAGTCGGCTTAGTTCCGGAAATTCACAGTCATAGCAAATCAATATCCCTATTTTTCCGCAATCGGTATCAAAAGCCTTAAATTCGGTGCCGCCCTGCATGCCCCATACTTTGGCCTCATCCGGGGTTACGTGTAATTTTTCATACCGTTCCTTGGTGCCATCCCTTTTGCAGAGATAGCCCACATTGTACAAAGTGCCATTTTTAATTTCCGGCATACTTCCCGTGATAATATTGATGTTGTAAGAGATGGCCAATTCAGAAAATTTTTGAACAATTGCAGGTGTGTGCTTTGCCAATTCCCTAATGGCTTCCGGTTCGGATAAATGATTGTTCTCTGCCATTAAAGGGGCATTGAAAAACTCGGGAAAGAGTGCAAAATCGGAACGGTAGCCCGAAACGGCATCCACAAAATACTCGGCCTGCTGCATCAATTCGTCCAGATTTTTGTAAGAACGCATCTGCCATTGTATCAATCCCAAGCGCACTACTTTTTTAACCGTATTGGCCTTTTTGTTCTTTTTTTCATAATAGATGTTATCCCACTCCATCAACACTGCATATTCATTGGAGTCCTTGTCGCCATCCAAATAGTTTTTCAGGATTTTCGTGGGATGGAAATCATTGGAGATCTGAAAATTAAGTACAGGATCGTCAATTTCCTTTCTTTTAACTTTCTCGATGTAGCCTTTGGGCGACAGGCTAGCGGCGTGCTTATGGTAATTGGGCATGCGGCCCCCAAAGACAACGCCTTTAAGGTTTAACCTTTCTACCAATTCCTTTCGGTAATCATACAGTCTGCGGCCCAAGCGCAATCCGCGAAACTCGGGTTTAATAAAGACATCAATGCCATAAAGCACGTTACCTTCGGAATTGTGGGTATTAAACGTATAATTACCCGTAACTTCCTTGTAGGTGTGCAAATCGTCAAACTGGTCATAATCCAGGATAAGGGAAAGCGCGCAACCGGCAATTTGGTTGTTCACTTTAATGACCACTTGGCCTTCCGGAAATCGACTGATAAGCGTCTGTATCTGATTTTCCCTCCAATAGGCATCGGGCATGGACGTGTAAGCCGAAATCATGGCCTTTTTCAACTCTTCGTAATCATTTAAATTTAAATAGGTAAGTTCTATATTTTCAATATCTTCCATTTTTCAGTGTTCGTTTTTGTAGCGGTTTTTGCGGAAAAGACAACGTAACTTTTATTTGGTGCCTTCATGGGTTTTTCCTGATGTGGCAACCATACCGTTAATTTCAACAAGCTCTTCATCGGTTAAATACCTCCACTTTCCCGGAGGCACGTCCAAAGAAACATTCATGATTCGGATACGTTTCAGCTGCACCACGTTATAGCCTAGGTATTCGCACATTCTTCGAATTTGTCGGTTTAAACCTTGTGTCAAAACGATCCTAAATTGGTATTTGTCGATTTGCTCTACCACGCATTTCCGGGTTACGGTATCTAAAATGGGTACGCCATTACCCATTTTTTGAATAAAGGTTTTGGTGATGGGTTTGTGCACCATCACCAGATATTCTTTTTCGTGATGGTTTCTGGCCCTTAGGATTTTGTTGACGATATCTCCGTTGTTCGTTAAAAAGATTAGCCCCTCACTGGGTTTATCCAAACGGCCAATGGGGAAGATGCGTTTGGGATAGTTTATAAAATCGATGATATTGTCCTTTTCTACCCCCGTGTCCGTGGTACAAACAATGCCCGCCGGTTTGTTGAAAGCCAGGTACACGAATTCTTCCTTAGGTGGGATAACTAATTTGCCGTCCACGCGCACCTCGTCTTCCGGATCTATTTTAGTGCCCATTTCAGGTATCTTTCCGTTAATGGTAACTTTACCTGCAGCAATGAGTTTATCTGCTTCCCTTCGGGAGCAAAAACCAATTTCACTTAAATATTTGTTGATTCGGGTGGGTTCGGGTGCCGACATATCCTTCTTTGAGATTCTTATAGCAAATTTAAGGGAATTTAAATAGAAGCTTCAGTCTTTTTATGGCTTTCCAAACTTGGATCAAAACCGCTTTGTTACAATGGATTAAAAAACGCCCGGATATCCTTGGCTAGCTTTATTAAGTCTGGTTCATGATTGTAGACCATGTGTCCGCTTTCGTAGTAGGTTAATTGCACCCTTTCTTTTACGATCCCATTTCTGGCAAAGGTGTATTCGGCATCAAAAAATGGGGTAATAAGGTCGTAATATCCACAGGCCACCAAAACTTTTAGGGCCGTATTGCGCCTCATGGCATCGCCAAGGCCGCGAGATACGTTTACGGGTGTAGGTTCCCAATACTTGCCTTCCGGAACGTTTCTCCAACGCCATTTTTCTCCAACTTCGTCGTTGGAAACCACATAGGGACGGTCCATTTCCACGTTCAGGGCTGCTGCCAGATAGTGGTTAAGCGCCGCTGTATATGCTGCACTGATCTGGTAACTGGCGGGATCTCCCAGATGTGGCTCTTCTGCAACGACATCTGACTCTTCGCCCATATATCGGCCATCGAGCCGCCCAATAGCAAGGCCTTCTTGGGCCAGCAATTGTTTTTGAAAGCGAGGGACGAGGATCCGGAGATTTGATTTTAGGATGTATGATTTGTCTATCCCTGTGAAATAAGACAGATTTTCGGCAATAGCGTCCTGCTCTGAGGTGCTGAGAAGAGAACCTTTGTATAGTGCAGGAGCATAGGTATTGTAAGTAAATATGCGGCATTCAGCCACAAAAGTTTCAAGGGACTTTCCTTGTCCCGCTTTTTTATGGTACCATGCGGTTACCGCCATACTGGGCAAATAGGTAAGGTACGACGTAATGTTATCGTGAATGGAGGTAGAGCCATCATAGTCCAATGCTTGGGAAATAAGGATAAGTCCATTTAAGGCCATATTTTCGGTTTCATCTTCCAGTATATTGGTTACTGCCACGGCTCTGGTGGTGCCAAAACTTTCCCCTGCAAGGTATTTTGGAGAAAACCAGCGTTTGTTTTCGGTAATCCATTGCCGAATAAATTTGGCAATGGAAGCGGCATCCTCATTTAGCCCCCAATAATCGGTTACTTTACCTTTTCCGACAACCCTGCTGTAGCCTGTACCTACGGGGTCTATAAATACAAAATCTGAAAGATCCAATAATCCATGGCTATTGGCAACTAACGGATACGGCGCAGTCCCGTCATCTTCCAAAGCATCTGAATTTACTTTAACGATTTGGGGTCCGAACATGCCCATATGCAACCATATTGAAGCGGATCCCGGGCCTCCATTAAAGACAAAAGTAACAGGCCTTTTGGCAGCCTCTGTAACCCCGTCTTGCGTATAGGCAACAGACCAAATAGAGACTACGGCTTCCCCGTGTTCATCCTTTAAATAGGTTTCTTTGGCAGTAGCTTTATATTTGATGGTCTTTCCTCCAAAAATCCCTTGGTGATTGGTAACAAAGGCTTTGGGCTCCGGAATGGGGCGTACAATTTCTTTTTCTTCCTGTGCGGTTAAGGACACTATAAAAAAGAGGATGGGCAACAGGAAATGTATTTTAAAAGATGTCATATACGGACAAGGATTTTAATTTAAAAACAGGGAAAAAAGATTTCACTTTATTTCTGATGAAACGTTTTCGACACGAACTCCAATACCGTAGGTAAGGATTCCCGCCAGTACGTCCAATTGTGCGCGCCGTCCCGGATTCGGAATTCATGGGGAATCTCTTTTTTCTTGAGCGCAATATGTACCAGACTATTGCCTTCGTATAAAAAATCATCGTCCCCGCAATCGATAAACCATTTTACGGATTTTAATTTTTCTATATCGGTGCTTTCAATAAGCGAAAGCGCATTGTGTTTATCAAAATAGGTTTGCAAATCGGCGTCCGAACCGGTGTAGGTTTCATTACTCCTTTTAAGGCGTTCTTTTAATTCATCTATAGTCAACGGACCCACATAGGCACTTAGGGGGCAGGCCGAGGAAAACAATTCCGGGCGGTGCAGTGCGTACATAAAAGTGCCACCACCGCCCATGGAGAGTCCGGCAATTGCCCTATAGCGTTTATCGCTCTTAATGCGATAGGTTTTTTCCACATAGGGCATCAGCTCTTGAAAAAAGAAATCCTCATAGCGCCAATCGCCCTGAATGGAATTGAAATATCCCCGTTTTCCCGTATCTGCATCGGGCATTACAATAATCATGGGGGTCGCCGTACCTTCTTTGATGGCATTATCCGTGATGCGGAGCACTTCGCCGAACTGTACCCAACCCGTTTGGTCGTCTCCGGCACCGTGCAGCAAATAGAGTACGGGGTAACTCCGTTGGGATGTTTCGTAATCCGGAGAGAGGTAAATGGCAAATTTTCGATCGCTTTTAAGAATAGTGCTCTTAACTGAGAGATTGTCAAAAACTTTCCCGGTTTGGCAAAAGGCACTAAGGGATATGAAAAACGCAAATGAGATGGATAAGAAGTTAGTTTTCATGAGCTACTTTTTTGGTTTGTTTACAGATAAAGGGACTTTATTTGATACGAACGTAGACCAGTTTAAATCGGCCTTTGGTATTCTCCCGTTCTTCTACCTCGAAATTTTTGATCGATTTGATGAGCGGGGTGAGTTTTGCAAAACCGTAATTCCGGGAATCGAAATTGGGCTGTTTTTTTTGCAGGAGACTGCCCACATCACCTAAAAATGCCCAACCGTCATCATCGGCCACATCGGATATGGTAGAAGAGATCAGTTTAATTTCCTTAAAGGTTATTTTATCCACATTGCTTTTTTCCGATTCCTTGTTTTCGGGGGTTTCCGTTTCGTTTATGGCGGAACGGTTTTTAAGGATCTCGATGTATATGAACTTATCGCAGGCCACGATGAACGGATTTGGTGTTTTTTTCTCCCCAAAACCATAGACCAACATCCCGGCCTCTCGGAGCCTGGTGGCCAATTTGGTAAAATCGCTATCGCTGGAAACCAGGCAGAATCCGTTTACCTTCTCGGAATAAAGAATATCCATGGCATCAATGATCATGGCAGAATCGGTGGCATTTTTGCCCGTGGTATAGGCATATTGTTGTATGGGGGTTATGGCATTTTCCAAAAGGAGGTTTTTCCATTTGGACAGTTTGGGATTGGTCCAGTCCCCATAAATCCGTTTGATGGTGGGATTGCCGTATTTGGCTATTTCCTCCAGCATGCCCTTTACGTTGGCCGAAGGAATATTGTCCCCATCGATGAGTACTGCCAGTTTTATATCCATTTATATATCGTTAGCTAAAGCTTAGTTTTTTAGGTTTCCTTGAACAAAACATCCTTTTCATAAGCACCCAAATGTAAGGAACTCGCAGCACTCCACGGTGGTACGTTGCGCTATTGTTTTTATCGGTAACGATCCGGAAAAACCCTCTAGCCAAAAGCCAATTTTCATTAGGAGCCAAAGAGATCATTCCCTGCACTATTCGTAAAGATAGGAATGTCCCGACTAAAAATGGGCATACAAGTGTGGCAAAAAAGAACTTTTTACTGGACCATAAAAAGGGCATTGGCAAAAAATAGTTTTCCATTTTCCCAGAAACCCCGGAACAGTGGGTTATCTACCATGTAGATTATTTGTCCATTGCCGAAGGCTTCAACCCCGAAAATCAAGGTCTTATCTATCTTTTTACGTGCTTCGCTGCCCGCAAAGCCAGATACAGAGACGTTTTTACCCTCTTCTAAATAGGCTACGGTTCCTTTTTCCAAATATTCATAGGCATCATCACCCAATTTTAATGTAAAATAAGTGTCGCCATAGCCAAAGGCCAATGGATGCGTAACATCTACCTTGATCTTGAAAATAGCTCCCGGTATGGTATTCTTTATATCTTCCCTTTCGGTTAGGTCAAATGTCTGAGGATTCAATTCCGTACTATCTTTTTCCCTCACCTTTTTCTTTAGGTGAAATCCCTGTTTCCCGGTAATTTCTTGTATGGCACCACCCATGGCTATGAGTTTGCCTCCATTGCCGACCCAACCTTTAACTACATCCAATTGAAGTTCGTTAAAAAATCCGGAATAAGAGCCTTCCGGTAGAATAAGGACATCGTATTTGCTAAGATCTACTCTTTTAAAATAATCGCTATCTATTATGGTAATCGGGTAATGCAATTGCTGTTCAAAAAAATGCCACAGTTCTCCAAATTGCAGTGTATGGGTAGGTTCCCCGCCCAGTAGGGCCACTTTTGGCCGTTTTATCATGTTCACTGAATAAGATCCAAAATCTTTCCCATTGTCCACAAACCCAGTAGTTGAAGGCATCAGGGATTTCCCATGTTTAATGGCGGCAGCTTTTATTGAGCTTAAGAAACTTGTATTATGCCTATTATCCCCGGCAGTAATAATCAGGCTGCCTCTTTCGAATTTTTTACCATTTAGGTTAAAGGGTGTTTTCGAAAAACGCACCCGGATTTTTTCGCTGAGCAATTCGGCGAGAAAACGGGCATCCTGCATACTGTTCCAATCTGTTAGGAAGGCATATGCATTTGGATCTAAATTTAAAGAAGCGGGCACTTCTTTTTCATAGGTTTTGCTGGGCACAAGTACATCTGTAGCTACAGCATCCAACCCATAGGCGTAGGGCAGTGACCATGCGGTAATGTCATAGGTAAGGGAGTCGGTCAGCTTGGCACTGGGTTCTAGCAATACCTTGGCCAAAACACCTTTGATCTGGTCTGTTGAAACGACCAAGCTTTTATCGGTGGCCTTGAATGTGCCTGTTTTCCCCGAAGCATAATCAAATCCCTTTACGGTGTTTGTGTTGGCTGCCCCGTATTTTATCTCGTGCTGGTCCAACAGTTGGGTCAATGCATCTATTTTATCGGCATCACCGGTCATAACGTAACTTTTCTGTTCGCGGTTTTTAGTGTTATGGAATTTTTTGAATTCCTCGTTCAATTTTAAGGCATTGTTAGAGGATACTTCAACAGTGGACAAGCCCGTGGTATGGTGATGGGCAATACGATCTTTTAAAGTAAGGGTATCCCCAATTGCAGTAATTATTCCTAATCCTGCCCTACCACTTCCCCCTTGTTCATAGGTCATTCCTATACCACCATTATAGGTCGGGTAAGTATCGCCATAGCTGGGATAGAGCAGATCAAAGACTTCCTTTGTAAAATAGAACCAGCCATTGGCATCGAAATACTTGGCATGGTTTTTACCAATGGTTCCCTGAAAATCGCGCTGAAAGTCCGTAATTACTTCATGGAAAGGTTCCGCAGCGGGGGCAAAATAGTACGGATTGTTAACCCCTTGTTCGTGAAAATCCACATGTACGTGGGGCAACCACAAATTGAACATTTTAAGGCGTTGCCGGCTCTCCACTTGTGTTAACCAGGCCCAGTCCCTATTTAGATCGAACATATAGTGGTTGGAGCGGCCGTTCCACCAATCCTCATGGTGCTCCCTGCTGTTGGGATCCACGTTGTAGGGCGTGTTTTTATATTGATTGTACCAGTTGGCATAGCGGTCCCGCCCATCCGGGTTGATGCACGGATCTATGATGACCACCGTGTTTTCGAGATAATTGGATTTGGTCGTCAGCAGGTCATAAATGGTTTGCATGGAAGCTTCGGTACCCGCACTCTCGTTACCGTGTACGTTGTAACTTAGCCAAACGATGGCCTTATTGGGGTTTCCTTTTCCAATAGTGCTCTCTAAGTGTTCCTTTCTTATGTTTTCCAAATTTCCCATATTGGCGGCAGATGAAACATAGGCCAACAATAGCGGCCTACGTTCATTGGTTTGGCCGTACTGCGACAAACGCATCTTTTCGGGGGCAGCTTTGGCCAAATACTCATAATAGTTTACTATTTCATGGTACCTTGTAAATTGGGTTCCCAGTTCATAGCCCAGAAATTCGGATGGGGATTTTAACTCCTGTGCCGATGTCTTGACACTAAAAAGGACAATGAAGAAGGGTAAAAAATATTTCATGTTATATTTGTAACGATTTTGTTCCAAATCTAATGCAATTTATGGAATTTGGGATATTCAAGTATTAGGTATCTTCGGTTTTCCTGTTTTTAAGTTACCGGCTTACTTCTTAACGTATTTTTAGGAATTGTAAAAACAAGGAACTTTATCTTTACGCAGATTTTATAATGCCTCTATGGAAATAGACTGTATACCTTATAAAAAGACCGGATATTTTTCTGATCTTATTTGTGATTATTTAGATGAAAAGCACAATTTAAAGCCCTTCTACCATAGATTTCCCAACCTTCAGGATTTTAAAGAACAGCTTGGGGAAAAAAAGGCAAGCTTTCCATTGGAAAACAGGGTGATATTGTCTCGGGTTTTGAAAAACCAATATCTTAACGTATCGATAAGTAAAAGTACAAAAAACCATATTTCCCTGCTTGCATCGGAAAACACCTTTACCGTGGTTACGGGGCATCAATTAAATTTGTTTACCGGTCCGCTCTATTTTTTATACAAGATCATTTCCACCATTAATCTCACCAAGGAATTAAAAAAAGCCTACCCGGAGTATCATTTTGTCCCCGTGTATTGGATGGCCACGGAGGACCATGATTTTGAGGAGATCAATTATTTTAATTTCAAGGGCAAAAAATTACAATGGGCCAAGGAAGTTTCGGGTGCAGTGGGGCATGTGGACACGGATGGGCTGGACGCAATTTACAAGGCCTTTTCCAATGAAATGGGAAACGGCAAAAATGCGGAGACGTTAAAGGAATGGTTCAGGAAATCCTATTTAGAGCATAAGAATTTGGCGGCGGCAACCCGCTATATGGCAAATACGCTATTTGGTGAATATGGTCTGGTAATTTTGGATGCCGATGATATCGATTTAAAGAGGTTGTTGGTGCCTTATGTAAAAAGGGATTTATTGGAAAACATCTCTTTTAACGAAGTAAGCAAAACCGTGGGGCAGTTGGTAGGGTTGGATGCGGGCTATGGTGCCCAAGTGAACCCGCGCGGGATCAATTATTTTTATTTACGGGATGGGATTCGCGAGCGGATCGTACAAAAAGAGGGAAGGTTTTTTGTGATCGATACTGAAATAACCTTTACCCAAGAAGAAATTTTAAAGGAATTGCGGGACCATCCCGAACGTTTTTCCCCCAATGTGATCTGTAGGCCTTTGTACCAGGAAGTGATCTTGCCCAACCTATGCTACATAGGAGGGGGAGGGGAAATCGCTTACTGGCTTTTGTTAAAGTCTTTTTTTGATGCCGTTGAAGTGCCTTTTCCAATAGTGTTGCTCAGGAACTCTGCCTTGGTAATTGACGAAAAACAACAAAAGAAGATTACAAAATTAAAGCTGTCCATTGCAGATTTGTTTCTGCCACAAAATAGTTTGATCAACAAAAAAGTCAGGGAAATTTCCAATATCGATATCGATTTTTCAGCCCAAAAAAAACATTTGAAAGAACAGTTTCGGCATCTTTACGAACTTTCCGAACAAACGGACAAATCCTTTGTTGGGGCTGTAAAGGCACAAGAGGCCAAACAGATCAGGGGGTTGGATATATTGGAAAAACGATTGTTGAAAGCCCAGAAAAGAAAGTTGCAAGACCATGTACTTCGGCTTACGGAAATTCAGAACGAGCTGTTTCCCAATAGATCCCTTCAGGAACGCAGCCTTAATTTTTCCGAACTATATCTGGAACTGGGCGAAGATTTGATCCCTTCGCTTATCGGGGCATTGGAACCTTTAAAAAATGGATTTCCAGTACTAAGGTACTAAAGACTCGCTTTCCCAAACATTCTTGGTTTTAGAAAAACGTACCCTTATATGGTGTGGACTTTGCAATTTCAAATATTCAATTTTATAAGGGGTTACCTCTACAAGACAAAAATAATTTTCATCCGATAAATATTCCACACAGCTGGGGTCTTTAATGGAACTGCCCGGACTTTGCACCGTGGTATAGTCTTTTTTTGCATTTGGGTGCAGGCCTTCCCAGATCATTTTTGTAGTCTTTCGGGACGAATCAATAGCTGCCGTTCCTTCGATCCGTAGTTGTACCAACTTTTTAGGATGGTAAAAAAGCAAGCTAACGTTTTTGTTTTCCTGGATGTGCGTTATTTTTTTGGAACGCTTATCGGTATAGAAGGATAAAACGATATCTTCCGTAATGTTCCGGAGCACCACGGTCCGCAATCGGGGTATGTGTCCCAATCCTACCGTACCCAAAGAACAATAGCGGAACGGGTGCCCTTTTTTGTTAATGCCTTTTAGCAATTCCTTCTTGAGTTCCTTAAAAACAGTAGTGTACATCCTTTTCAATTATCCTATAAATATAAATAATTAAGAATTCGGGTAGGGTATTTTCCCCCTTAATTGTTTAACATAAAATTGCCATGCAAAGGAAAGTATCATAATTAGTTTATTTTTTAGTTTGGTTTTTGATTTTTGGTTAATAAGGCCCGGTTGGTTGAGGGCGCTGAAAAAGTCATTCTATTTCAGTAATTATTAAAAAAGCGATTGAATAAACTTTGATTTTATTCAATCGCTTTTTGATTTCCCGTACATTTCTGTGAATGTATTTGGTGTCTAGAATTTCGCTACAGGGCTATATTTTGGTTTTATAAGGCTATTTTTGACTCATTTATTGAATT
>JBGTBA010000031.1:0-36982 GCA_041749595.1 Flavobacteriaceae bacterium
TCCGCATAAATCCCTAGGCAAGAAATCGCCTAAAGAGTTTATGCCCAGGTTTGATGAAGAATTTAAATTCTTCATCAAACCTGACCTAAATAATAATTATTTATCGAATTTAGAGGTGTCCTAAAAAAGGGAAGCCTACACTTGGATACCAATTTTTAGTTTCCTTTATTACGCCCATCATTTCCTTTGTATCTGTCGTTACTCCATTATTGTGAATTATTATAGACGTTGGCGTCAGTATCTGTTCCATTTTCTCCAAATCCCTATCATCGAACGCCTGAAAAAAATCACGCACAAGATTTGTTACTTCTGTTGAGTCGGATTTTTTTGTCGCCATCAATTCGTTACTCGATTCTTTAATTTTTTTATTCTCTTTTGATTGGTTTGAGCAACTGAAGATTATCAAAGTAATGAAAGGTAAAATGTATTTCATAGTTTTAATTTTTACAGCTTACACACAACAGGATATTTAAAACCCCCGCCCTAAGAGCCGGAGACTCATTTTTGGGGTTTTGTACTACCTAAAATATACATATTATATCTGACAATCAAATATTTAAACTACTTATGAAGGTGCCTATAAATAATGCCCTATTTTTGTGGAAATTAAAAATAGTCCTTTTTAAGGGTTGGCCAATTATCTTAAACTTGTCTGTTTCATTATGAACATAACCCTATACAATATTAGGAACAGGCTTACCAATAAATTCAGCACGCTTCCCCCTCCTAATCCGAATCTTTAGCCTATAAACAATGCTAAACAATACCGGAACGATGATCAATGTAAGGAAAGTGGCCACCGTTAACCCAAAAATAACCGCCCATGCCAATGGCCCCCAAAATATGACATTGTCCCCGCCAATGTAAATTTTTGGGTCGAACTCAGAAAACAACGAAAAGAAATCAATATTGAGCCCGATCGCCAATGGGATAAGGCCCAAAACTGTGGTTATTGCCGTTAGAAGTACCGGACGCAACCTTGCTTTACCGCTTTTTACAATAATATAGGAAACATCTTCCATAGTTAATAGACTTTTATCGTCTATTTCCGATTTCGCCTTTTTACGGTCAATTAGGATTTGTGTATAGTCCAAAAGTACCACTCCATTGTTGACAACAATACCGGCTAGGGATATGATCCCCATCATGGACATCATGATCACAAAAGACCAGCCTGTGAGCATCAATCCTCCAAAAACACCTATAAAGCTGAGGAAAATAGCTATCATGATGATCAATGGCTTGGAGATGCCCCCAAATTGGAAGATCAAAATCAGCATGATCAGCCCAAGTCCGGAAAAGAAAGCCCCGACAAGGAAAAGCATCTGCTTGTTCTGTTCCTCGATCTGTCCAGTATAATCTATTTTCACTTGGCTTGGTAGGCCATCAAAATTTTCCATTTCCTTTTGGATCTCCGTAACAATGGCTGCCGCATCCGTAAATCCGGGCTGTAATCCCGAATATACCGTGACGACACGTTTCCCGTCACGGTGCTTTATGGCACTGAAAGAGGAGGTATTTCTCTCTGTGGCAATGGCAGAAACCGGAATTTCCTTTATTTGCCCCGTGGCCTGGTCACGGAAAATAATGTTTTGGTTAAATAGCGCACTTCTGTTATAGCGCAGGTCTTCGTTAAAGCGGACATTGATATCATAGTCTTCGCCATCTTCTTTGTAAACACCCGCCTTTTCACCGAAAAGGGAACGTCTCAATTGGCTTCCAACTTGGCCCACGGCCACTCCAAGTTTTCCTGCCTTTTCCCTATCCACCGCCACTTGCATGGAAGGTTTTCCCTTGTTCACATCAATTTTCAATTCTTCAATCCCGGCTATGTTCTTGGTATTGATGAAATTGCGGATATCCTCTGCCGTGTTGATCAGTTTATCATAATCCTTACCTTCCAACTCTATGTTTATAGGGTAGCCCGCCGGGGGGCCATTGGCATCTTTTTCTACTGAAATGGCCACGCCGGGATAAATACCACTCAGGGCATGTTGCACTTTTGCCCTTATATCCTCGGTATTTATGCCCTTTCTGTATTTGTACTCGCTAAAGTTAACCGTCATTTTTCCCCTATGGGGCATTTCAGCGGCAGAACCTCCTTCGGTCAACGGGTTTCCCGCACCTTCACCAACTTGGGATACCGCAGAGGTCATCATAAAGTTCTTCCCATTGGCCATGTACTCATTGCCATTGATTACGGCATACACCCTTTTCTCAATCTCTTGGGTTATGGCATTGGTCTTTTCTATATCGGTACCCTCTGGATATTCTATATACACATAAATCTCATTGGGTTTGTTGTCCGGAAAAAACTCAATTTTCGTCCTTCCACTCCCCACCGACATTCCAAAAAACAGTATCGTAAGTATCAACAGCAGAAATGTAACCCCAGAATACCAATATACATTAGCCCCACGCAATGCATGTTTCAGTCTCCTTTCGTACCAGTTTTCAAGGCGTAGCATTGCGTTTTTCTGAAAGCGGATAGCCCATTTCTTAAGAAAGTACTTATAGATCCAGAACAGGATGGCGGTTACGAGCATAACAGTACCAAGGCCGCGCAATGCCCCGCCAAAAAATAGGATTAACAGCCCAATGGATCCCAAAACGATGCTTAGGCGTACCAATTGCTTTAAGGAGAGTTCCTTTTCCGCAGTATCCATAAAGCTGGAGACCAACATGGAGTTCATGAAAATGGCAACAAACAATGATGATCCTAAAACGACCGAAAGGGTAATGGGGAAATAGATCATGAACTGGCCAAAAATCCCTGGCCATAGCCCCAATGGCACAAAAGCGGCCACCGTTGTCGCAGTGGATATGATGATGGGCCATGCAATCTCTCCGATCCCTTGTTTTGCGGCTTCAAGACGTGGCATCCCCTCATCCATCAATCGATATACGTTTTCCACCACCACGATACCATTATCCACCAACATCCCCAACCCCATTATCATTCCAAAAAGGATCATGGTATTCAGGGTATAGCCCAACAGGGACAATATCATAAAGGACATGAACATGGACATGGGAATGGCAAAGCCCACAAAGAGGGCATTGCGGAAGCCTAAAAAAAACATAAGTACCATTACCACAAGGATAATTCCAAAAATGATGTTGTTTACAAGGTCATCCACTTGGCCCAAAGTCCTACTGGAAGAGTCGTTCGCAATAGAAATTTGGAGGTCTTTTGGAAAATAGTTGGCCTGGGTTACCTTGACTATTTCCCTTATTTTATCTGCGGCCGATATGGCGTTGCGCCCCGCCCGCTTTTTTACGTCGAGCATTACCACGTTTTCTCCAAATTCCCTGGCATAGGTGGTTTTGTCTTTTTCATTAAAATTTACCTCGGCAATGTCTTTTAGATAAACTGCCCCGTTTTCGGATTTGACCACAAAATCGTTCAGTTGGCTTGGGGTTTCTATTTCCCCCAAAATACGGATGGTGCGCCGCTGGCCGCTGGCCTTAAAGTTTCCGGCGGATAGGGTCATGTTGCCATTGCTTATGGCACTAAGGACATTTTCAAAACTTACCTTTGCTGCCATCATTTTATACACGTCCACGGCAACTTCAACCTCTTTTTCCTGAGCGCCCCGGATATCCGCCTTTTTTACTTCCGCTAGGTCTTCTATTTCATCCTGTAGGTATTCCGCATATTCCTTCAATTTTTCCACGGGATAATCTCCGGTAAAGTTGATGTTCATTATGGGTACCTCTTCCGAAAAGTTAAGATCGAAAACATTGGGCTCTACCTTGGCTCCATTGAAAGTGGGCCAGTCCTCGCCTGCTTTTTCGCTATCCACCTCGTCCTTCACTTTTTGTTTTGCGGCCTCTACGGTTATTTCCTCATCAAATTCAACGGTGATGATGGCATAATCTTCTTGAGAGGTAGAGGTAACCTCCACCACATTACTGATGTTTTTGAGCTTATCCTCCAAAGGGTCCGTAATGAGCCGTTCTATGTCCTCTGCGGTATTGCCTGGATAGGGGGTGCTTATGTACACTTTGGTTTCTACGATCTCGGGGAAATCTTCACGGGGCATTGCCCGGTATGAATTGAAACCGATCCACAAAAAGAGTCCGATCATTACATAGATCACCGATGGGTTGTCTATGGCCCACGATGCCAAACGAAATTCCTTGTCCGTGTTTTTTTTGTGCTTGCTCATGGGTCTTTTAGTTTACTATTTTTACGTTTTGTCCATCTTTTACGCTTCTGGCACCTTCTTTGATGATTTGGTCGCCAGGGGCAATCCCCGTAAGGACTTCCACAAAACCGTTTTGGGTTTTTCCGGTGGTAATAATCGCTTTTTTTACCTTTGCCCCTTTATCGGGGTTAGGGCTTTCCGCAATGTAGATGTATTGCTGTCCATCGGAGTTTTCCGAAACGATGCTTTGGGGGATAAGGATAGCTTCTTCACTGGTGTAATCGTTTAAGCGTACCTTTGCGGTAAGGTTTGGCTTTATCTTTTCGTTTTTATTGGGGACTGGGATTTCCACGTTGAAGGAACGGTTGCCCGGTTTAATGAAATTGCCCGTTTGCCGGATTTTTGAAACGATGGTATCCCCCAAAACGGGGAAATACACCTGGGCCTCCTTGCCATTGCCAATGCTTCCAAGATAGGTTTCCGGAACTTCTACCTCAATGTACATGTCTGTAAGGTTCACGATCCTGAATATTTCCGATTCCGGTCCTGGCGCAACCACGGTTCCCTGATCTTTGATGATATCGTCTATAATACCGGAAAATGGGGCTCTTACAGAAGATTTCCCCAACTGGCTCTGCAATTGGCTTACCGCATTTTCCTGTGCCTCGTAACTGGCCTTGGCCTGTAAATATTGGATTTCGGAGCCTATTTTTTGCTCCCAAAGCCTTTTTTGGCGCTCATATGTGGTTTTGGACAGTTCGGCCTGAGTTTTCAATTGTTGCAGCTGGCTGCTTAACCCGCCATCATCTATGCTGGCCAATAATTGTCCTTTACTTACCGGCTGCCCTTCATATACATGGATTTTTACCAATGTGCCCTGCATTTCCGGAAAGATCAATACATTTTGCCTGGTCATTACATCTCCCTGAAGTTCCAAATAATGGTCAAACTTTTGGGTTTTGGCCTCGAAAGTGGTTACTAGGGGCAATTTGTCATTGCCATCCAATACACCGATAACCGAATCCAATTGCTTTATCTCCCTTTCCAAAACCTTTTGTTGTTCGGAGAGTTCGTTCTTTTTTGCCCTTATTACATTTAAATCGGCTTGGGCAATAATGGCTTCAACGGATTTCTGGGATCCTTTCCCGCAAGAGTAGAGCGTCAGTACTAAAAGGAGTATGGAAATTATATTTTTCATTGTATTGCTTTTTTTTCGGGTTTATTATAAAGAGTTTAGTTGTTGAGGATGTTTTCCAGTTCGGTTTTCCTGTTGATAACGCTTACCATGGACTGCAAGTATTCTTGCTGCACGGCATAGAGCTGTGTCTGTGCCTGGTGTAGGTCAAAGCTTGTTGCGATGCCCTCAAAATATTTGATCTCGTTTTTTTTCTCAATGCGTTCCGATAACCTTAAATTTTCCTTTGCGGTGTTGTACTGCTCAATGGCAAGAATATAATCGCTTTTGGCCCGTTTCAGTTGTAAACGGATAGTCTCCTCGGCCTCGGTCAATTGGGTCTTTGCTTTTTCCAACGCTATTTTAGCCCGTTGTGTACGGGCACTTCTTCGCAAAGAACTAAAAATGGGAATACTCAGGTCAACTCCCATCACAGAGGAATCAAACCAGTTTTGGTCCCCATTGAAAAAAGTAAATGAATCGCTGAAGGCCGAGGTGCCGTAATTTATATAGGTGTTTATAGTTGGCAAGACCCTGCTCTTTTCCAGTTTTAACTCATAAAAGCGCTGTTGGTTTAGGTTAAGTGCCAATTTATAATCCACATTGTTTTCCATACTGAGTTCGCTTTCCAAAAGCTGTAAATCTATCTGTTTTTGGGCAAGATCGTCCAGGTTTTCTTTTAGTTGGGTGGGGTTGTCCAGGGCCAAGCCCATAGTAAGATTCAGCATTTGAAGGGTAATTTCCTCCAGACGGATTGCATTTTTCAATTGGTTTTCAATGGATGAAAGAGTAATCTGCAACTGCTCCACACTCTCTTCTTCCCCAAGTCCGTTTTCAACTATTTTTTGGGTCTCAAAAAGATTTTTATCCAGTGTGGCCTTATTTTTTTGAAGTATGGATACACTTTCCCTCGCCAACAGTACGTTTCCATAAGCCTCTACAACCGCTTTGCGTACGTCCAAATCGGTTTTTTCCTTGTTGTTGGCACTAAAACCAATGAAGGCTTTTGTAGCCTGTAGCGCTACAATATAGGAGCCGTCAAAAATCTGTTGTCTCAAGGTAGCCGTGGCACTGGCCTGCTGTGCCTGGCCAAAAACTATGGGGATAAATGTGCCGGCCTCTCCACCGACAAACTCCGCCGGGATCAGAGAAGTGGGTTGTTTTAGCTGGTTTTGGTAGCTGATATCTCCCGTAATCTGGGGGAGCCCACCGGCAATGGTTTCCCATTTCTGCTTTTGGGCATCCACCTCGTCCCTACTTGCATTAATGGCACTGTAATTGTGCTCCAAGGCATAGGTTATGGCCTCCTCTAAAGTAAAACCGGTGGGCTGTCCTTGGGAAAGCACGTTTTTCGTTGCCAGCAGTAACAAAAACAATATAAAATGGTTCCTCATTTATTCGTGGTTTGAGTTGATTATTTCATTTAAAATTTTCCTTCCCTTTGGGGTTACTATCCCCCTAAGGTGGTACTCCAAAAAATCGTCCTGCAGTGCAGAGACGGGGAAAGTTTCATTAGGGAAAAGCTTGGGGTCCTTTATGCTGATGACACCCGAAAAATAAATTCTGGACACAAAGTCCACATTTAGGTTTTCCCGATAGATGCCCAGTTGAATTCCCCTTTTTACATTGTCCACCGTGCAGTCCTCCATCATTGCGAATTGTTTTTGCTTTATGTTGTTGTACGTTTTGGGATAATATTTTTGCAATTGATGCTGCGGGGACGATTTTTCATCCTTTAAATAGTGCATCACGAACTTTTTAATTTCATAGAGTTCTTCTATAGGGTTTTTTGCTTCTGCCCGGATAAGGTCCACACTGGCATATATCTTGGAAAACAAACGCATGGTGGTCTCGTCAACCAGTTTTGTTTTATTTGGGAAATGATGGTAGATGGTCTTTTTGGAAATCCCCAACCCATTGGCAAGATCATCCATGGTTACACTTTTGAAACCAAGGGTTAAGAACATATCTGCGGCCTTTTCTAATATTTTATCTTTCATAATAAGGGCGCAAATATAGTACAGAAACTTTGGAAACAAAAAAAGTTTCCAAAGTTTTACAATTTATTAACATGGTTGTCTCATTAGTATCTTCTTTACATGCAATGTTACAGCCCTTCACAATAGGCAAACAGGTTGTGGGGGTTTAAGGACCATTTATTGTATTTTTGAAAAAAAACCGTTCGCATGCACAGCATTGAATACTACCGAAATGTATTTGTTTCCTATCAGGAAAAAACGATCAAATCGGTTGATCCCGTAAACCTCTATAACCCCATTCTGTATCTGCTGGAATTGGGGGGAAAGCACCTTAGACCGGTTTTAACCCTACTAACGGCGGAAATTTTTGGAGCCAATTATAAAATGGCATTGAACGCAGCACTTGCGGTTGAGATCTTCCATAATTTTTCGTTGGTGCACGATGATATCATGGACAAGGCGCCACTTAGAAGGGGAAAAAGCACGGTTCACGAAAAATGGGATGTGAACACAGGTATTTTATCCGGGGACGTAATGCTTATAAAGGCTTATCAACTTTTGGAAAGCTATGACGGCCCCTTGTTCAAGGATTTGGTACAATTGTTCAGTACAACCGCTATTGCCGTTTGTGAAGGACAGCAATATGACGTGGATTTTGAAAATAGGGACGATGTTACCCTACCCGAATATTTAAAGATGATAGAATACAAAACCTCGGTATTGTTGGCCACCGCCATGAAAATGGGTGCCATGATTGCCGATGCCCCGACAAATGATCAGGAAACCATTTATGACTTTGGCAAAACCCTGGGCATTGCATTTCAACTACAGGACGATTATTTGGATGCCTTTGGTGATCCCAAAACATTTGGGAAACAAATAGGGGGCGACATCATGGCAAATAAAAAGACATTTCTGTACCTAAAATCCTTGACATTGGGCAATGAAAGGCAAAAGCGTGAATTGGTAGATCTGTTCTCCATTCAGCCTCGGGACAACCAAGACAAAATAAATGTGGCAAAGGAGCTGTTTATACGTACCGGTGCCGCGGAAAGCACCGGAAACGAAATTAAAGCGTACACCGATAAGGCTTTTGGTCTCTTGGAAAATTTAGAGATTGATGGGAAAAAAAAACTGCTGCTAAAAAGTATCGGAGAAAGCCTGGTTCAACGCAAAGCATAGCGCAATCTTCGAAAAAAGGCCTTCATGAAAATTCGCTTGGGACAGGCAGCTATAATTTGGAAATCTTCCCATAACGTAGTTTCTTCATCCAAAAATTTTAATATTAATTGAGGACGTTTCTTTTTAAAAAGTGACTCGAAAACCAATTGACCCATGTCATTATGTTGGTGCAACACATCTAACAGGATGAGATCATAAAACCAGAACCTGTTTTTTTTGGAAAATCCATTTAGGTTCTTTCCAGCTGCTAAATGTGCTATTAAAGCGGCTGTTTTTTTGGAAATGTTCCTGAATGTGTAACCGGTACTTGCTTTGGTCCATCCGCCGGCGGTGCCAATGTGCATAATGTTCTGCGAATTTTGTGAGGCAAAATCATAGCATGTCATCGGAATACTTCCTTTTTCCTTTTCCAATATCACATAATCGGGGCAATTGTATTTTTCTTTCATATACGTTTCAATGCCCTTTTCATATTCCATTTCGGGTAAGAGATGCTCCGAAAATAAGGTGTATTCCACCAAGGCCTCTGTCTCAGAAAATGGCAATACGTACATAAAACGGGTGTTCTCTTTTTGTGGAATGGAAAAATCCATGAAGGTAGCCTGATCGGCATCAAAGATAGGCCGCTTTGTCTTAATAAACCACCCTATAAAATGTTGCTGCAAAAGGGGATATTTTTTTTGAATACATACGGGATTGGGATTTAAGATGCTGTTAAAAACCTGTTTGCCCTCATAAACAGTAGTTGTAGTTCTCACCTGCACGCTTTTGCCCATTTCCTTTACTTCTAGTACCGTTTCTTGCAAAAAGGTAATATTTGGGTATGTGCGTATTTTATGTAAATAGACGGAATAGAAATGTATTCCCCTTACCATTTTATACGAATACGGCGCGATCTTTACACGATTTGCATAATGCGCGCCCGCAAAATAAATATGATCCCAGTGATGGTGTACAAGATCATCAAAACCACCTTTTCCCTTTTCCCAGAAACACCACGTGCGGTCATTGGACCGTTTCGCATCCTTATCTAACAGCAAAATCGATTTTTCCTTAAAAAAGGGATTATCGCCCATGGCATCTGCCAACTGCAATCCTGCGGCCCCCGCACCAATGATAATGTAATCGTAGGTCATTTGGCGGGGGGGGCGGTTTAACATAAAACGAATCGATGATAGGGTATTCTTCAAAAGTACAACTTATTGATAAATGGAGAATGCCATTTCATAATGTGGAATATGATTATTGATTTACAGATAGAAGAGGAGAATCAATTACCTTAAAAAACTATCTTTTTCTCCTTAAATAATACCCCAATATCGATAATAATAAAATAAATACGGGAAGAACAAAAAACAGTAGTTTATTGTTTTTTGTTCCTGCTTCTTCCGTAATGGTAAGCAGTTGGTTGACCTTTTGGTTGACCAATACTTGCTTTTTGTTGCCTATCCAGGTTATTATAACAGAATCTATCTTAGTGGCGTTCCCCAATCCAAAATGGGCAGTGGTGGAGTTTTGTGATAAATGGCTGGATCCACCACCATCGATTTCCCTCATCATCCGGATATTGCCAACCACAACTTCTACCCTAGATCCAATGCCATGTAATTCCGATTCAATCCCTTTTAATTCAACTTTTGACCAATTGCCTTTTGCAGTGTCGTTCCGTAAAAGTCTGGTGGTGGATCTTACTGGGTAATCCAATACGGCCTTTTGGTTTACGAACAAAATGTCCATATCCCCATCGTTCTCTATGTCGAAAATAACAGAGCCTCTGCCAATCCCATAATCATTTACGCCCATTTCGCGCCCTTTTTCCTTAAATTCGCCATTTTCATTTTCAAAGTAAAAGTTGGCCATGGGAACACAATTGGGGTTTAGGTCCCCATTGCAAACAAATAAGTCCAAATCCCCATCTTGGTCAAAATCGGCAAAGTTGGCACCCCAACTAATGGCAATGTAGAGCATGCCCAATTCTTTGAGTTTATCTATAAACGGTGTGTTAGGGCCTTGGTTTACCATAAATTTGTTCACCCGAATATTGGTCATAAAATAATCGAAATACCCATTATTATCATAATCGCCCACTGCTGCACCCATAGAATTTATTTTGAGGTCCATATCCAATTCCTTGGACACCTCCTTAAACTTTTCTTTGGGATAGCGATTTTCCAACACTAAATTGGGAATGGCCTTATACCCAAAATCGTTGAGCACGAATATATCTTGGTCCCCATCGTTGTCATAGTCCGAAAAAAGGGCGCCAAAACTAAATCCTGTATGGGTCAGCCCATAATCTGCATACCCATTTTCAAAATATTTTCCCTTTTTATTGATCAGCAAATAGCCTTTTGCCTTGTTATTGGCATTTACAATCGTTGCGTCACTAATCTCGCTAAGCTGCCCATCATATTCCAAAAAATAATTCCCTATATACACGTCCGGATAACCATCGGCATTAATATCCCCAACATTGGCTCCTGTGCTGAAAGAGTAGAGATTGTCCAATCCATACTCAGTGGTAGCTTCCCGGAAAGTCATGTCCCCATTGTTCATAAAAAGAAGGTTTTTAGCGCGGGGTATTTGTTGGAGCCTGTCTTTGGTGGTGATGGTGGTGATTAAAAGATCTACCCAGCCATCCTTATTAAAATCTGCACTTACGGCTCCCTGGGTTACAAAATTTGAGGTGATTCCCAACCCGGATTCTTGGTGGATGTTTTTAAAAGTCCCATCTCCGTTATTTAGGTACAGCACATCAACTTTCATTCCGCTGGTGATATACAAATCCTCAAAGCCGTCATTATTCATGTCGAACACCGTTATACCACCTCCGAACATGCCTTCATATACCTCAAACTGGTGGTCTATTCCGGCGTCTTCCGTAATGTCCGTAAAGGGGGTTTGTGCACCTAAAGGTATTGTAAATAAGGATAGAAATACAACATTTATCTGTTTGTGAAAGGAGTGTGCCATAAATTAATCGTTGTTTTTCCAATGAAGCGATTTTACATTTTCTGCGACTTTTTTTCCTTCCTGCAAACCTGTTTCATTGTCCTGTGGGGTATGTATGCCCCCATAACGTCTGGAATCTGCCGTTTCCTGTGCCGCTTCCCAAAAAGATTTAAAAGAACGTGGCACAAAATCCACATCGCGTACCTCATCCCGTTCGCGGCCAAGGTGTGCATTATCGGTAAAATGGAATGAAGGCCCGAACATATCCTCCAAAAGAACGGCCGCCGCCGCCGCCTGAACGGCATGTGCCGAAGGAAATGCGGGAAACGGTGGATCGGGCCAAAAAGACACCCACTCGGGATCTATGAACTGAGGGATAAAGGTGTTGGGCCTTTCCGAAAAATAATGGTATTTCCATTCCCAACACTTAAGTACGGCATCTGCTAACGCAATACCCACTTTTGCATACGTTTCCGCACAAGTAATCAATGGTGGTCTTGTTTTGTCAAGTGCCAAGGTTGTGATGTAATAGGAATGTCCGGAGGGGGTGAAGGAGACATCGGGATCGTCGCCCCACCAAATGGCAGTTTCCTTTTGTGTCTGGGTAAGGGCAAGATCTGTTTTGTAGACTGCCGTGAATTCTAGATAATAGGGAGAATCCGGAAGCGTGTCATAGGGAATCATATAGGGGGTGGGCAATTCCCTGTTGGCTTTTAGGAATGTCCTGTTGCTTCCCCATTTGTGAAGTAGCGGCACATGGCTTATGGATTGGGAATACAAAGGGGGTTTCCAGGATCCCGGTTTATCCGGGAATACGGCCTCCTTATCAAAATTTTTTAAATAGGCCCTATGCCCCCCATCTGTTTTTGACCATTCGAAAATCGCTTCGGCAATGGATTTTCCATAGGCCACCGAACGCTCGATCCTTTGGTTGTCGTTGGCCTTCTCTGCAAAATAATGGTAGATAACCTGTTCCAAAGAGTCGATTTTTAGTTTGTTTTCATCCGAAGTTTGATTATATATGTTTTTAAGTATGGAAGCCTGTCCTGCATTCATGGCAAGGATCCAGTCATAGGGGGTGTCCGGTTCTGGTTGGGGCAAGCTTTTTAAATCGCTGAGCTGCCCTGCCAAAGAATAATGTTCGGGAGAGCTGTGCACTACGGATTCATACATGGTAAAACCAATGTACCCAAATCCACGGGCAGAATAAGGCGGGGTATTCTGCGGTGTAAATTGGGTTATGTAAAGGGCCATTTTTGCCCATTCCAGAACAACATCCTGTTCTGTATAAACTTTTTTGCCGTCCAAAGTGCAGCCATGGAACACTAAAAGCACTATTCCCCATAGGCAAATAATGAGATTTGGAGGTGTTTTAACTATTTTCATAGATTTATTTTTATTTATTTCGGCTATGCTCAATACAAGTGTTTTTAAATGTCATATAAATTCGAAAATCAACATATCGCCCCGAACTTCGGGATGTATCAACTTGTTGTTATGGCGTATTCCACATCTGCCAAAAAACTTTTAATTTGGCAGCCCATAGGCTTTTATAGCCCCTCCACTGATGCCCAGTAGCAATACGTTGCCCATCGTTATGGCACTTCGTACCGCACCATGAACTTTTAGGCCAGAAGACGCCTGGTCCATATATCTAAATGTTCCTTTGCCGTCCCCAAGTATCAATGTACCATAGTTGGCATCAAATTTCCCTATGCGCAATTTGTAATAGCCACTGTTTCCGAAAAGGATCATGTCATTATGTCCATCATTATTATAGTCGCCCACCACAATGGCATGAACTGGGGAGTACTGTGCCCTATCGGGCAAATCAATAGCCTCAAATTTACCTTCTGCCGTACTGGCGAACAAAGTTGTTTTCATATGATTTGCGGCCAACAGACCCACATTTATCAATTCCTCCTGACTAAAAATATCCGATATCGTTGCATTTGCATAACTATCATAAGTGGTAAATTTAGAGCGCAGTCCGGATAGTTGTCCCAAAAGTTCGTCCCTAGTGATATAGGGGTAGCTTGTTCCTTGAATATAAGAGCAGAACAAAGGATCTACCGACCCATTCTGGTCAAAGTCTTTAAAATACAGTTGTATGGGCTCTTTTTCCGTGGCTTGAAATTGCGTATTGGTCCCTAAATTCCCTACTGCGAGATCGGGTTTGCCATCTGAGTTGAAATCTGCCACTGCAAGGGTGTTCCACCAACCAGAGTAGGATTTAGCAAAATATTCTGACGTTTTGTTCTGTAGTTTTCCTGACGAATTGGTAAATACGGAAATTGGGAGCCATTCCCCAACAACAACCAACTCTTTGGCATGGTCCCCATCAAGATCGGTCCAGACAGCATCGGTAATCATCCCTAAATTTTCCAATTCCGGGGCCATGGTGCTTATTTGATCGGTATAGTTTCCTTTGCCGTCATTTATGAGCAAATAACTCTTGGGCACTTCGGGATACCTGCCGGGGATAACCCTGCCACCGACAAAGATGTCCGGATATCCGTCACCATTCACATCATTTACGGTAATGCATCCTTTACTGACCCGCATTTTGGGCAATGCATTCTTTTCTTTTGAAAAATTTCCGTTGCCGTCGCCCAAGTACAGTCGGTCTTGTATACGGACATCGTTTTCCATATAGTCATGGTATCCGCCACTGGCTACATAAATATCCTGGTTGCCATCTCCGTTCGCATCAAAGATAACGGCGTCCACATCATGGCTCTCCCTGTCCGTTTCAAATGCGGTCAAGTTTTCTTTTGTGAACGTTTTATTCTTTTGCTGGATAAATAGGGTGGCGCTCTCCCCTTTGGCCCCACCAATAAAAAGATCTTCCAATCCGTCATTGTTGATATCACCTTTTACCATACAGGGTCCCGAGTGGGATAGTTGTTCTATCAACAAAGTCTGCCGTTTAAAGTCATTACCGGTATCCATTGGATCCGTATAACTTATGGGAGGGGTGATTTCCTTAAACACAGGGATAGGCTTAAAAGATAAACTATGCGGCGATTTGGCGTTCTTTTCCTCCAAAACAATGCGCTGATCGGCATCCAAATCTGTCAATGTCTGTTGTTTTCCATTATTCCATCGAATGGTCAGCGAATCTATCTTCATGTCCTTTCCAAGTCCAAAATGCAATATGGGCGATACCGCGGAAAGGTAGCCCCTTGCTATAAATTGTTCAAGTGCCTGTTGCTTTTGCCCATGAAATAAAGTTACTTTAGTCCCTATGCCCTGAGAATTTAAGGCAAAACCTTGAAGCTGTACCTGTAAAAAATGATTTCCCGAATTCTGGGATTCATTCCTATAAACAAAGGCAGTTTGGTTGATATTATTCACGACAAGATCCAAATCTCCATCATTATCAAGATCCGCATAAGCCGCACCATTGCTATTTGCAGCTTGGTCCATTCCAAAAAGTCGCGTGGTATTGGTAAAAACCGTTCCGTTAGCATTGGAGAACATATAATTTGTAACATCCGATGCCGGCATTTTGGTTATGATTTCCAAAACATCTTCACGTTTTAACCTACCCTTGGATTTTGTATATGCATCCATATAGTTTATAAAATCCAAATTGGTATAGTCCCTAACATAGCCATTGGTAACAAAAAGATCCTTCCAGCCATCGTTATCATAATCTGCCAATAATGCCGCCCAACTCCAATCGGTATTGGATATCCCTGCGAACTGCCCAATTTCACTGAATGTTCCATTGCCGTTGTTCAATTGTAGCATATTGCGCATATACTGGTAGTGGAAACCACTGCGCACATTTAGATCAAATTTTTCATGATTATCGGGTGCCAGCAATAGTTTTTGCCTTCGGTTATCTTCCGGGACCATGTCTAAAGTAATTATATCCGGCCAACCGTCATTATTGATGTCCGCTACATCATTTCCCATGGAAAATTGACTGGTATGACCCATGCTTTGATCCAAAATGTCTGTAAAGGTACCATCGCGATTATTGCGATAGAGATAGTCTGGTACGGCATAATCATTTGAAATATAAAAATCTTCCCATCCATCATTGTCTATATCACTTATGCCCAGACCAAGACCGTAGGTTAGTGCAGAACCGCTTATTCCGGCTTTTACCGTAACGTCTTCATATTTCCCTTCGGATTGTTTGTACAATCGTACCCCTTGTAACACATCATCTGTTTTAAGGAACTTAGCTGTGCTTACTTCATTGAGTATGGGAAGCGATTTTGGGTTATGGTTCAACAGAAGCATATCCAAGTCCCCATCGTGATCATAATCAAAAAAATAGGCCTGATTGCTGAAAGCTGCGCTTGCCAAACCATATTCAGTAGCCTTTTCTTCAAATTGCGGTACGTTGTTGGCATCGTTCCCAGTGTTGATGAACAATTGGTTTACCCTTTTTTCCGGGGGCATTGCCCCGGAATAACAAAGGTATAAGTCCAATTTACCGTCTCCATTGATGTCAACTATAGTGACCCCCGTTTTCCAGGGACCTGGCCTTCCGGTCACTTTTGATATTTGGGTAACGTCCTGGAACTGCATATTCCCCATATTTATATAGAACTTGTTATTCCCCATATTTGAAGAGAAGTAAATGTCGATGTGGCCGTCCCCATTGAAATCCCCTGTCGCCACCCCACCTCCATTATAGAGATATTCGTACATAAGTACGTTGGTGTTCAGGCCTTCTGTGAGGGTGTTTAGAAAATCAATATGCGTATCCTCGGAGGACAATAGGGTAAACCGAGTTTGTGCCGTGTTTTCAGCAGGCATTACCTTTATGGGGTCCATTCTCTTGCAACAATAACCGGTAAAGATGAAAAGACTGTAAAAAAGGTATGTTTTTATATGTAAAATGTGTGTTTTCATGGGATTATAAGTGTAAAAAATCTATCCTTAGGTAGGATAGATTTTTTACGTTATACACTTATTTTAACTTATTAATATCCCGGATTCTGGATCAATTTTTCATTACGGTTTATTTCGTCCCTGGTTATTGGGCGATAATACATTTTATCGTCCCAAACACGGGTTTCATTATCGGTGTTGTCCACCACATTGTACGTATAATTGTAAACTGCTTTATCGTGTTTGTAGGGAGAATGCGCAGTGGCACCGGGTTTTAAAGTGGCACGGACACTGATTACCTTTATACCCCTTCCCAAGGTTTCAGGAGCTATCATCCAACGTCTGGCATCATGGTAACGCTGTTCTTCATAGGCCATTTCTACACGTCTTTCATTTCTGTACCTATCCCTAAGCGCACTACCTGAATCGGTTATTGCGGGCATGCCCACACGGAACCTAATCTTGTTCAACCACTCTCTGGCCGCGCCTTCATCTCCTGTTTCAATGGCTGCCTCCACAAAATTCAATACGACTTCCGTATAGCGGATAAAAGGCCATGGCACTACTTGGGTATTGGATTGGTTATCCGTCATGGCAGGATTTGCATCGATGTACTTTCTTGCATAATAGCCAGATCTGCTTCCGTTCCAATCCTCTACGGGGCCTTGTCTGGTATCCACGCCTGGCACTGTTCCCCCTTTTCCATCGTCATAAGCCCCCGATTGTATCTGGTTTACCCCATCAAAACTCACCACATCATCCGGACGGGGCTTCCAATCGGCCCCATCATATAAAATGGTCATGTAAAAACGTGGATCCCTGTCGGCATACGGATCGGCGGCGTGCGCCGGGTTGTTCCAATTGAACTTGGAACCATCCATCATTTCATAATCATCTACCAATTCCTGAATAGGCGTGTTTCCTGCCCAATTATGATAGCCGTTTGGACCATTGTTGATCCCATTGTGCACCCCGCCCAATGGCCATTGAGTATCTGGCACAAAAAGTGCGGTATGGGTACGTTGGAAAAGCAACTCTACCGAAGCGGCCGCATCCCCTACGGCACTGCCACCACCCATGGCGATGGATAGGTAATTGGCTTTGCCCTCTTCTGCGGATACGGGTGCGCTTAGGTTCAATTTATAACCGGAAGCAAGATCCAAAACAGCTTGGGCTGCATTTTTTGCGGCATTCCATCGGGCGGTCCTGTCGCCAGAAGTATATGCAACAAGTTCCAAATTGGAATAAGAACCAAGAACGGAAGACTTGGCGGAGGCCGTAGGACCATCGCGAAGGTCACTGGCGGCGTACAACAAAACACGGGATTTTAAGGCCAAGGCGGCAATTTGGCTTGCACGGCCAGGGGTTGATTCCTTGCCTTGCAGTAAGGCTGCCGCCTGATCAAGGTCGCTTACAATAAAGTTCACATTTTCCTCAAAGGTGCCTCTGGCTACCGTTAAATCCTCACCAAGGTTAAAACTTCTATCAATAATGGGCGCACCACCGTAATACCTAAGTAATTGATGATAATAATAAGCCCTTAAAAAATGGGCCTCGCCCAAAAGCCGTTCCTTTCGTTCGGCGTCATCAAATGTGGCCGTTGGCAGTTGCTCCAACGCAATGTTGGCCTTTCTAATGGCACTGAACATATTGTCCCATCCATAGGTTTCGCTGATCCACGCTACGTTTGACGGTGTTTCCGTGCCTTCCATGAAGGGATCTATATTCCTCCCGGAGTGGGTAAACATGGCCTCGTCCGTAATGGCGGCGAGTCCCTGTTCCTCAAACCCGCCTTTCCCCAATGACGCATAGACGTTGAATATAAAAGCTTCAGATAAGGCACCATCGGCCCATGTGGCGTCACTTGAAATCTTATCAAGTGGCTGCGTGTTCAAAAATTCGTCGCTGCACGATGCAAATGACATAGCTATCATTAGCGTGCATAAATTAAATAATCCTCTTTTTTTCATAACTGATTTATTAAAACGTTAAACTAAAGCCTGTGTTTATTACTCTAGCTTGCGGATACACCGTGCCAGCCCCATTAATTGATTCTGGATCAAAGATATCGTTTTTGGCCCATGTTAACAAGTTGAGCCCGCTCACGTACACTTTGAAGTTTGACAAGCCAAAGGACTCTATAAGTTTTGTTGGAAAATTATAGGCCACTTGAAGGGTTTTTAAACGGATATAATCTTTGCTGAACAAGAAATAGGTATTGTTCCCAAAATTACCCCCGGTGAAAAAAGTATCTCCCCTACTGGCCAACCTTGGGTGGACGCGGCTAGGGCTGTCAATGCTCCAACGGTTTTCATTGCTCCATGCCAAATAGTTTCCTATATCTCCGGATTCTGTTTGGATTCTAATGGAAGCCCCTGTTGCACCTTGAAAAAGGGCGGACACGTCAAACCCTTTGTAATGCAAATTCATGGTAGCCCCAAAATTGAAGGTCGGGGTTTCGTTTTCATCCAAACGGACCTGATCATCGGCGTTGATGACACCATCTTTATTAAAATCCTTAAACTTCATATCACCTGGCCTCAAAGTGGCTGTAACACCGCTATAGTCCAATGTGTTTGCATCTATTTCCGCTTGGTCAAAGAAGGCCCCATCAGATAGATATACCAATCTTCCACCAATGGCCTTGCCCTCTTGCCGCTGATAGGAGGGTGCTCCGGGGATCTCGTCCATAAATACCACTTCGTTTTGGGCATAGCCCCCATTGACCCCAAAGTCATACTTTAAACCACCATCCTTGCCGCCGTAATAGTTCAGCGCAAACTCAAAACCTTCATTGTCCACCTTGCCCGCATTTACAGGGGGCAAAAGATTTCCGATTCCTGAAGATCCCGGAGTGGAGCCTGTTTCCTGTATAAGGATCTGATCCCTTTTGTTCAGAAAATATTCCAAGGTAAGATCAATCTTTCCCTTAAAGAGCACCGCATCCAAACCGATGTTGAAGTTTTTGGCCTTTTCCCAGGTAAAATCCGGATTGGCCAAAATGGCCTCCTCAAGTGTGGTCACTACTTGATTGTTCACGGGGAATTGGTTAAATCCAAAGTTTGATAAGAAAGCAAACTCCTGGAGCTGTCCGTTAAAAAACACTTGATCGTTCCCCATTTCACCATAAGAGCCCCTTATCTTAAGGAAATCTACAAAATTAACATTGAAAAACTCTTCGTTGGAGACGTTCCAACCGGCCAAAAACCCTGGAAAGAACCCAAACCGTCCATTTTCCGGAAAGATGTAGGATGCATCATACCTCCAGATAAACTCTGCCAAATACTTTTCCTTGTAGTTGTACTGAGCCCTGCCGTAATAACCCAACCTTGCCCTATTAAAAGCACTTCCGTTGGTATCTTGCTGTAAGGATCCTCCTGCAAACAACTGATCTATGGCGGTGGAAATGAAATTCCTTCTAAATGCGGAAAAGAAATTCCCCCTGAATTTTTCTTGGGTTACACCGGCCAACAGATTAAAAGTATTATCCTCTCCAAGGTTAAAATCATAGTTCAATAAAGCGGTCAAATTTGTATTGCTTATATTGGAGGAGGCTTCAAACAATCTGGCATCCGTAAAAGTGGAGCGAATGGATCCATTAAGGATCGGTACACCGGTGTCTAGATAAGCTGCCCTATCCAGACTGTACAGGGTCCATGGGGTTTCCCATTTTTTCTGCCTTTCATTGCTTAAATCCACACTGCCGAGCAAAGTCAGTTTCAAACCTTTTACCCATGGGTTTTTAATGTCGAAAGAGCCGGTAAATTGTGTATAATCGGTAGGCCTTCTGTCATAGCCCGTAGCATTGGTGGTAATGACCACCGGGTTCTGGCCGTTTTCAATATCGGGGCCGGGCAGTCCGTTGGGGAAAATGGCCACTTCTGTGGGCCTTCCCCTCATCAACATCCTAAAGATGGCTCCTGCGGATTCGGTGGGCAGTTCCCGCTCTTCTTTCCTGAACATTACCCCCAGCTTTGAACTGATGTAATCATTTATTTTTATATCCGTATTGATCCTGAAATTATACTGTTGGAACCGGGTACTGGAATTTTTATAGATCCCGTCTTGGTTTTGATAGCCTATGGAGGAATAATATTTAACATTTTCACTGCCACCTCTCATGGAAAGGTTGTGGTTGCTCTGTTCTGCCCATTCCTTAAAGGTTGCACCAAACCAATCCGTGTTGGGAAACAGGTAGGGATCGGATCCAAATTGCCGGACCGCATCTGGGCTGAATATGGCGTTTATGGTGCCGGCACCCGCAGTAGGCGACGTATAAGAACCTGCTGTTTTAATGGCGTTGGAGGCGGCTGTCCATTCGTTTGAAGGTAAATTATAAAGGGGGAGTTCGTTCCTGATATTGGCATATTGCCTCGCATTGGCCATGCTTGGCACCCGTGTGGGTTGGTTGATCCCGAAATCGGCATCATACGTAATGGTCGGTTTTCCTTCTTTGCCTTGTTTGGTCGTTACAATGATCGCTCCATTGGCCGCCCTGGCACCATAGATGGCCGCAGAAGCATCCTTAAGCACGGTCACATTTTCAACGTCCCTTCCATTTAATCTTCCTATACCTCCATCGCGATCGGGAATACCGTCAATAACGATGAGTGGACTACTGTTGCCCAGTGTATTGGAACCCCTAATGGTAATAGTGGATTGGTCGTTACCTGGCTCACCATTGGTCTGTATAATTACAACGCCTGGCAATCGGCCCGCCAAGGAGTTGGAAAAACTCACCGCGGGAGCGGTTTCCAGCACGGCCCCCTTAACTGCGGTAACAGCACCTGTAACGGTGGCTTTTTTCTGCGTGCCATACCCCACAACAACAACCTCGTCCAAATTGGCCACGTCGTCTTCCATGGTCAAACTTAAAGTGGTTTTGTTGCTTACGGCAAGCACAACGGATTTAAAGCCAATAGAGCTAAACCGTAGACTGGTGCTACCGGACGATAATGAAATGGCATAGTTACCGTCAAAATCTGTAATGACCCCTTTGGTCGGGTCATTTACATCAACAATGGAAACACCTGGAAGCGGCATTCCGTCCGTAACCGATGTTACTGTTCCTGAAACCGTAATTCCCTGGCTTTGCGCGGTGGAACAAAAAAAACCGCCAAAAAATAAAAATACGGCTAAAAACGCACAATTACGAATTGCGTAACTGAGACTGGGTTTTGTTTGGTAGTTCATAAATAATAGTTCTTGAGATTATTAGTTTGCCAAATGTAAATGTAAATTTTAATTTTCTTAACATAAACTTATGAAAGTCCGTGTTAAAAGTGTTTTTTTAACATTATACCACGGTTTTTTTATAAAAATAAAGTGCTATAGGACATATTATGGGCTTGGAGAGGGGTATAAAACCTTACTGTGTTTCGACAAGATCTTCCCCAATCCCTCCCATGGACTGGAGGGAAGTTTGTTTTTAGGTCGCTTTTTGTTTTCTGAATCTGCAAACTGTCTTATTGTACACTGTAAACACCTGAAAACGGGAAACCCGAAACTTGAAACAGTAAAATCAAGCTTTGTACATTGTGCTTCCAACCTTAGACTTTCAACTAATGTCAGAAATACGTGGAAATCCCGAAGATAAACCCCCCTGTTATTGAGGGCGGATTGCCTAAAATGTCCCTTTGACGGGAATGGCGGTAGTTTAATCTTAATACGGTTTCCTGTGTGGGCCTAAAACTTATCGCCGGCATTATGCTCCAAATATCTTCCGCAATATTCCCCCCTGTTTCCTTGAATTTGCCCACATTCCAATCTACATATTCCAAACGGACCGCAATGTTTAAAATGGCATTGTCCCACCCAAACATCTCCCGTTTTAAAACGGGCTGTACCAAATCCATAAATCCGCCGCGCTGCCCATTGCCAAATTGTTGGGTAAAGGTACTGGGAATGTCCACCCAGATCCAGGCCCATTCCGCAGTGATAAATGTGTTCAGTTTGGGTAATGTGGTGTTAACGTCAATGGCAAATGAGCCCACTCTTCTTTTCCTGTCCAATACAATACCTCCATCCTCAAAAGTATTGTAAGCTCCGTCCATGTAGGATAGGCCCAATTCGCCCACCGAGGTATGGCGGACCGCAATTTTTCCCGTAAAAAGGGTATTCCCCTCTTCAAATCGATCGAGGTTTTCCTTAGAGGCGGGCAGAAAGGTCTTATTTTCGGTATTATTGATAATGGAATCGTCAAAACCTCCCGTTAAATAGGTTTCATAGCCAAACATCCAATTTTTGGAATACAGTTTGCCATACAATCCAAAGCCCGCCGTACTCCATGTGGCCGGCAACATTTGGGTCGCGGAAATGGGACGATCCGTAAACTCCCATTTAGGGCCATCATGGTTTTGGTTGAACGCCCCAATGGGGTTCATAATGATGCCCCCTCTCACGTTCAACATTGGGTGAAGTTCCAAATCCAAGGAAGCAAACTCAATGGCAATCTCCTTTCCGCCTTCTTCAAACTCTATTTCAGATAAAAATTTTATTTTTTTTGATATCGATGAGGCCATGAACAATGTTAGCCTTCTGGCTTGGAATTGATGCCCTTCGCTTACCCCGTCCGTGCCCAAATGCTGCCAATTCACTTCCATATACCCCCCTAAGGCAACCTGCGATTTCCCTAGGCCTAAAAAGGGACGGTTGTATATGGCATCCATATTCATTGGATGTGCAGCAGTATTAAGAAGTTTTCTTCTTAATAAGGTACTGTCTATTTGGGCCACAGCCCGATATTCCACAAAAATGCCGAAAAGAAGAAGGGTGGGTAGATAATAATGTTTCATTTAAGGGATATTTTTAACAGCTCGTTATCAATGGTTACGGGAAAAGTCCTTAGATCGGTACTTGCTGGGCCGTTGGTAACGTTTCCCCTATTTCCAAATTCGCTCCCATGGGCGGGACATTGCAGCTTGTCGCCAAAAACCTGGAGCTCCGTTCCTTGATGCGTGCAGCGCATGAACAGGGCAGTGTATTCTTTTTCGCCCAGGCGATAAATACAGATAGGATATAGCAGCATTCCATTTTGGGAGATCACATAGGGACGGTAGCTTTTTCCGCTTTTTGTCGTTATTTCAAATTCGGATATGGGAACGATCATATTGTCCCCTACGATGGGTGATACCACCATTTTGGGGCTGGAGCAACTTTGTAGGAACACTCCAAAAGCGGAAAGCCCCAAACACCCAACGGAACAGGTCTTAATAAATTCTTTCCTTTTCATGTGTTTATTTTTATTATTTCGACCCCTGAGTGCTCGGGGCTCAATACAAGTGTTTTTCAATGGCCATATGTAACCTTCCATGTTCATATAACCATTCCCCTGTTCGTTTAATACTTATCTTAAACCTGTCGTTTCCATTTTAAAGTGATTTTAAGAATACCGTCAATGCTTCTTTTTCGGATGTGGAAAGGTTTTCATATTGCACCCTGCTATTATTGGCTTCCCCACCATGCAGCAGTATGGCTTCTTCAATGCTATGGCCCCTACCGTCGTGCATTAAAAAAAACCGGCCGCCCTGAGAATTGGGAGAGAGGCCAAGTCCCCAAAGAGGGGGCGTCCTCCATTCATGGGTTTCTGCACTGCCCTCGGTGTACCCATCATCGAGGCCCGGTCCCATATCATGTAGCAACAGGTCACTATACGGATGAAACTCAATATTGGAAAGCCGCATATTGTTGGAAGGCCCTGTTTTTAAAGTCGGTTTGTGGCAACCGGCGCATTGGATCTGGTTAAATATACTCTCTCCCTGTACCATTTTTGGGTCATTTTTATTTCTTTGCATGGGGGCTTTAAGTGTTTGTAGATAGAAAACAACATCGTTAATAGTGTTCATATCTATTTCCGGCTCCACTTCAAGGCCGGAAAGTACATCGATGGGACTAAAAACAGATGTAATACCAATATCCTGATTGTAGGCGTTAACCGTTTGTTGGAGCAAACTGTAAGCGGAAGCCTTTTTGCCAAACCTGTGGATATACTTCCCATTTCGGGGCATGGCATTGGGAAACGGTGTAATGAATGGGGCCAATTCTTTCCAGTTTGGAACACCGGAAATTCCATCACCATCGGCATCATTTGGGTCGGACATGGCCAAAATGGTTTCATCTGGAACCATCTCTATAAACCCTAGCCCCGTGTTAGCCGGAGGGGTAAATTTTGAAAATGGAGCTCCAGACGGAGTCTGTTCAGGTAAAAACCCGGGCAATGCCCTGTTTTGTAACTGAGGTCCCCCTTGTCCCAAAAACGTGTTTATGCCCGGAGCGGCCTGCCCAAAGCGGGTAAGGGAACTAAAAGGATGTCCTTTTCCATCGCCCAGATGGCAACTTGCACAGCTTGTTGCAACGAATATGGGGCCCAGACCGTTCCGGGCTGTAAATACCTCATCATTAAAAGCAACATCACCGGCCAAAAATTGTTTGGATTGGGCATTGGTAAGCCCCTTGATCGGACCATCCAAAAGTTCATCTTCCGATGGAGCCATGGGTTCAAGATCCTCACAGCCCACTAATACCGTAAAAAACTGTATAAGCAAAAAACCGACAAACGATCTTTTCATTTTTATATGTGTATAAAATATTATTTAGACAAATCTAAAAATTTGTTTTTACAAATAAAAATGTATTTTTGTATTAAAGTAAATTTCCATGACTCATTCAGAAGAAAACTACATCAAAACCATTTTTCATTTGCGGAAAAATGGTTTTAAAGAGGTGTCTACCAATGCCATTGCCGAGCAAATGGACACCAAACCCTCCTCGGTTACGGATATGGTCCGCAAGCTATCGGAAAAGGGGTTGCTGCACTACAAAAAATACCAGGGAGTAAAACTTACCGATTTGGGCCAGACCACGGCCTTGTCCGTAATCCGTAAACACCGTCTTTGGGAAGTGTTTTTGGTGGAAAAACTTAACTTTTCGTGGGATGAGGTGCATGAGGTGGCCGAGCAGCTGGAACATATAAAGAGCGAAAAATTGATAGATAAGTTGGATAGGCTACTGGATTATCCCAAATATGACCCCCATGGGGATCCCATACCGGATAAAAACGGAAATATGCAACAGTTGGATAAGGTGTTGCTGTCTTCCTGTAAAGCCAGTGAAAAAGGCATTTTTGTGGGGGTTAAAAATTCCTCATCGGAGTTTTTAAAATATTTGGATAAAATTCAATTGGTCTTGGGAAACGAGATAGAAATCCTTTTTAAAGAGATGTACGATGACTCGTTTCAGATCATGGCCAATGGCAAGAAACTTGTCCTTTCCGGAAAGGCTGCCATGAACATATATATTCAAAACAAGAAATGATGCATACTCCTAAAGGGCATAAATCTTTGGAAGAAGTGCACGAATCTGTTTCGATTGTGCAAAACACTTCCATTTGGAAAAAGGTAGCCGCCTTTTTTGGGCCAGCGTACCTCATCAGTGTGGGGTACATGGATCCCGGCAATTGGGCTACGGACCTTGCAGGAGGGAGCCAGTTTGGATACAAACTTCTTTGGGTTTTGTTAATGTCCAATATAATGGCATTATTGCTCCAAAGTTTAAGTGCCAGATTGGGCATTGTCCAAGGTAAGGATCTGGCCCAGGCTTCTCGTGAAAGTTACCCAAGACCCGTAAACTTTATCCTGTATTTGTTGGCGGAGATCGCCATAGCTGCCTGTGATCTTGCCGAGGTTCTGGGTATGGCAATAGGGTTACAGCTTTTGTTTGATATTCCTTTGCTATGGGGGGTTTGTTTTACGGTTTTGGACACTTTTTTATTGCTCTTTTTAATCAGTAAGGGAATCCGTAAGATGGAGGCTTTTATTATAGTGCTTATTGCAATA
Organism: Flavobacteriaceae bacterium; assembly: GCA_041749595.1. GTDB lineage: Bacteria > Bacteroidota > Bacteroidia > Flavobacteriales > Flavobacteriaceae > Aurantibrevibacter. The sequence goes on from JBGTBA010000031.1 coordinate 26,126, forward strand.
ATAGGGCTCTCATTTTTGACGGAAATGTTTTTGGCCAAGCCTGATATTGCCGATATTGCAACTGGCTTGATCCCATCGCTCCCCAACAGTACCGCATTGTACATTGCCATTGGAATTATTGGAGCCACGGTAATGCCCCATAACCTGTATCTGCATTCTTCATTGGTGCAGACCAGAAAGTTCGATAAAAGTACCAAGGGCATTAAACAAGCAATAAAATATAATTTTATTGACTCGGCCATAGCCCTAAACTTGGCATTTTTTGTAAATGCGGCAATCTTGATTTTGGCCGCATCCACATTTTATATGAACGGAATGTTCGAGGTGGCCGAAATCCAGGATGCGCATCAATTATTGGCTCCTTTATTGGGTACAAAATGGGCCGCTATTTTATTTGCCCTAGCACTTATAGCAGCGGGCCAGAGCAGCACCATAACAGGTACATTGGCGGGACAAATAGTAATGGAAGGCTATTTGAACTTGCGTATCCAACCATGGGTGCGCCGGATCATTACTCGATTGATCGCGATTGCACCGGCATTGTTTACAGTCATATACCTGGGAGAGGGGGCAACAGGGAAATTGCTCGTTTTAAGTCAAGTCGTATTGAGCCTGCAATTGGGTTTCGCCATTATACCATTGATACATTTCGTAAGTGATACCAAAAAAATGGGGAGATTTGCGATCGGCATAACCACTAAAATAGCTTCTTGGGCCATAGCTTTGATAATAGTGACACTAAATGCAAAACTGGTTTTTGATGAAATAGTAAATTGGTTGCGGACAAGTTCAAATTCCACTTATATATGGATATTCGTTATTCCGGTTTCCATTGGGGCATTGGGGCTATTGCTCTACGTTTTCTTGAAACCATTGTTGGATAAGAAAAAAAGGGAAATCAAGCTGGTTCCCCATATTGAAGAAGTTGTTTTCAATAAAAATCCGGAAAGCATTACTTATCAAAATATTGCCATAGCCATTGATTTTTCCACAGTAGATAACAAGTCAATTGCCAGCGCACTGCAACTTGGCGGCAAAAAGGCCACCTACACCCTGATCCATATTGTGGAAACGGTAGGTGCTTTGGTCTATGGCAAAAACGTAGATGACCATGAAACTTCCAGTGACACGGAATTTCTGGTAACCTATCAAGAAAAACTGATGGAAATGGGTTATAGTGTTCAGGTGAAACTTGGTTTTGGAAATCCGAAAAAGAAAATCCCAACGATCGTAAATGAGGGTGCATTTGACATCTTGGTCATGGGTGCCCACGGACACAAACTACTAAAGGACATATTGTTCGGAACAACGGTCGATACCGTTAGGCATAACCTAAAAATTCCCGTGCTAATCGTCAGGGAATAAGAAAACTGAATAATTATATGCTACGATGCTTACCTAGGGGCTTACCACATTGGTGTTTTTCTTTAAGACCATGAACCGGGCGGTTTTGGATGGAATGCTCGGTTTTACGGGAAGCGTTATGGTCGCCGCAAGTTTCCGGAGCCTGTTGGCACCGGAAATTGAAATGAGTCTCGGCTGCAACGGGGGGTTTTTTAGGGGCTCTTTTTTTGTATGGGTTGAACAAAATATTGCCCCCCTGCATATCAATTTCAAGGAAAACGAAAAAGAAGGGATAAAAACGCCTTGGCACAGGACTGCCCTGCTTACGCTTGCCATTACTTTACACAATATTCCCAAAACACAGCAAGACCGCCTTACCGATACCGCCACTATGGGGTTTATCGTAGGTTTACCATCATGATGGCAGTGGACCTAGAACAAGGCTAATCTAAATAAATCCCAATTCCAAAAAAAATCCTTTTTCCAAACCTTTTGTAAAGATCGTCAATACTAAATTTCTTGAAACCGGATATCTCCATATTCTATGATTAAACCTTTGCTGTATTTGATAGAGAGCAAATCCAATATGGCACAAAAAAAATATTTTATAATCCCAGTAAATCTATAGAATAAATTTAATATGTTTGTGCCCGATTTGTTTTAGAACCCAAAACAATAACGTATTGTTGGAAATTAGTGCACTACAGTAAATAAAAAAATGATGATAACTTTGCCTAGGATTATAACGATGCAGAAAATATTGAATTTTACGCTTTTATTGCTCCTAATGGGGACGGTCCAGGCTCAAGTAGGACATGTGCTCCAAGGGGTTGGAGGCGTTAATACGTCCATGGGCGGAGCCGCTACGGGGCAGCCTTTGGACATTAATGGGGCACTATTATGGAATCCCGCTTCGCTTGCTGTCTTTGATGGAAAAATCATTTCCATTAATGCGGGCTTGTTTTTTTCAGATCCTTCCATATCCTCCACAGTGCCTACCCCTAACGGCCCTTTTAGCGGAAAGACCGGCGACGACAGAGGCACTTCGCTTCTGCCAGCTTTGGCGTATGTTTGGGCGAAAGCGGAAAGTAAGCATACTTTTGGGGTTTCTGCCTTCGGGGTTGCCGGTTTTGGGGTCACATTTCCACAAAGTCAGAACAATCCTATTACGCTGCCACAGAGCGCAGGGGGCTTTGGGCGTATAGAATCGGATTATGCCCTGCTACAGGTAAGTTTTGCCTATGCCTACCAATTGACGGATGAACTTTCGATCGGAATACAGCCCAACCTAAATTACGCAACCTTGGAAGTGGACCCAAACCCACTCGCCACCCCAAGCCAGACACTGGGCTATCCAAACAGCGACAAGGCCGATGCGGTCGGTATAGGCACTCAGGTTGGCCTTTTTTACGATTCCGGAAACGGGTTGAAATTGGGAGCTTCCTACAAATCGACACAATTCTTTGGCGATTTCAGTTTCAACAACACCTTTCTTGACGGAAGCGAGGCACCAGAGGTAGATTTCAATATGGATTACCCCGCAATTTATTCCGTTGGTCTCGGTTACTCCAAAGGACAGTTTGATTTTGCCTTGGATTATCGATATATAGACTACGAAAACACCGATGGGTTTAAAAAATCGGGTTGGCAAGTGGCGGAAAGCGGTGATTTTGCAGGATTTCCCACAGGTGCCGTTAAAGGATTTGGATGGCAGGGTATTTCTGTTGTTTCAACCGGGCTCCAGTACAAAGGAATTGAAAAACTGCCATTGCGTATTGGCTATACCTATAGTGAAAATCCCATTGATGAAAAAGTCGCTTTTCTATCTTCTCCCGCAACCGCTGTCATAAAAAATGCATTCCAGTTTGGCCTAAGTTACGTGGTTAATGATCGCTTGAACTTGGATTTTACCTATCATCACGGAACAAGCAGTGGTCCTACCCGTGGGCCTTTGTTGAATCCTACTCCAGACATTGCCGGTGGCCCTTGGAATGCAAACACCAATCCCACCGGGGCTATTCCCGGAAGTGAGGTGGTTTTTGATATGACCACGGATCTGATCATTTTAGGGTTTAGTTATACGTTTGCCAAGTAACAGCTAAGATTGGGGTTTTTTCGCAGGAATTCTTTTTATTTTGTACGCCAATGCTTAGGTTTGTTTCGGTTTTTCGTATTATGGTGTAACTTGTACTGGGGAAACAAGAACCCTGTAGAACGGCCTTATGGTATATAAAAGCAAGAGACATTTGTTTTGGAATCTTCTGATCGGGGTTGCCCTTATCGTGGTGTTGCTCGCCTTTACCGCCCATTATAAAAATTGGGTGACCATTAAAAATGACCATTTCCGTGTTTTGTCGGGGATTTATTACAAGCAGATACGATTTTCCAAAATAGACACCGTTACCATGGTAGAAAAGATTCCCCATATGGAAAGGATCAACGGTTTTTCTGCAATGACCATGGAGAAAGGGGTTTTTAAGGATTCCATTACCCAAAATACGGTGCATGTTTATGTGGATAATCTGGTAAACCCTAAAATAAAGATGGTCTATCAGGATTCGTTACGGCTATACCTCAACTTTTCAGATTCCACCGAAACCCGGAAGATGTATGAGTTGTTTAAGACCAAAATGGCGGTGGATTTAAAATGATGGATTGTGACGCCACCAAAAATAAAAGTCGGTTCATTATAGCATACCAGACTATGTATTGTATAAGAATTTATTAAAAAGAATAAACAAAACTTGGAATCATATACATTTTGGCGCAATTTTGAGTTTGCGTTAAATGATGCTTTTAAAACTATTGTATATGAAGTTCGTGGTTGTTTTGCTTTTTCTGTGCTCTATGGCCACAATGGCCCAGAATAAGCTTTCCATTTCCGTGGAAGGGGTGAGGTCTTCCCAAGGGGAGATCAGTATAGCCGTCTATAACGAATCCCATGGGTTTTTGACATTCGACCGTGCCTTTAAAGCAGACAGTACCACGGCACGGCGGGGAACGACAGAATTAACAATAGATGGGTTGCCGGATGGAACCTATGCCATAGCCCTGTTTCATGATGAAAATGGAAATAAGCGGTTAGACACCAATTGGCTGGGCATTCCCAAAGAAGACGTTGCTTTCTCCATAGCAAAAATGAAAACTTTTGGGCCGCCATGTTTCGAAGATTGTGCATTTACCCTACTAGGTGATGGTACCCTCAAAATCCTGTTTTAATCCAAGCCTACGTTTTTCCCCGTTGGTTTCTTTTAGTTGTAACCAACCAAAGAAGGCATATCGCTTTATGGTCAAATACGTATATTTGCCCAAAAACGATTCCATGATTTTATTGACACAATTTATTGGCGGAATATATGGGTTATTGGCCATTCTGTTTGGTGCTTTTGGAGCTCATGCGTTAAGAAAATCCTTTACTGCGGACCAATTGCAAAGTTTTGAGACTGGAGTAAGATACCAGATGTTCCATGCCACACTATTGATTATAATTGGCTATAATTTCGGTTTTAATGCTGTCTTGGAAAAAATAATTGCCTATTGTTTCATTCTAGGGACTTTTTTGTTTTCCTTCAGTATATATGGACTTTGCCTAAGCGCATCCAAAGGGAGGAAATGGAAATTTTTAGGCCCCATAACCCCTATTGGAGGATTGTTTTTGGCCGTTGGATGGGTACTTCTGGCCTATTCTTTTATAGTCGAGTTTGTTTAAGGTTCAGTTTGTTGATTCTATGGAAGTAAACGTTTTTATAGCCTGATTGGGCTCTATAATACTATAATCCTTCCAAAAAGAGGGGTCGTAATGCGGCATGTACGTGGGCAATAGGGTATTGTTTTCTATGAATCCATCATAAATGGAAGAGCTGATGGGCTCACTATCAAAAACAATGAGTTCATGTTTGTTTACCCCGGTGGTGGCCATATCCAATTTTAACGATAGTTCATTCTGTTTGTTCCTGCCTTTTACGTGTTTGTTCACCTCAATGATCTTTAAAGGACGTTTTATGCCAATGCGGGTCCCAAATTCTTCTTCCATATAATGTAAGACGTAATGGCCTTCCCTGCCCTTGGAAAAAAACATTTTCCCCTTTCCAAGGTATTGGTTGTTGGATATGCCCAATAAATTAAACTTTTTAAGGGATTTTACATTTTCATAATCCAGACGGATTAGGGCAAAATCATCCGAATTCACATAAATCCTACCACGGTAATCGGCAGAACCTTTAGGTACAAAATCCAATATATAAACGGCATCGAGGCCCAAAAAGGTAAAGTCCGACAGCGTGAACTCATATTTTCTAAGATTGTCGATGATGTTGATTTTGGAATCGTCCAAAAAAAACTGATTTCCCATCATGCGCACCACCGTACGTTTCCTGTACTTGGCAAAATTTGTTTTCCGCTCCAATTCCCGCTTTTTTTGCGCCTCCATTTCCTTTTCCAATGATTGGGCATCCAGCGAATCTACCTCCGGTTTATATAGTTCGTTAAACTCTTCCCCGTCTATTTTTGTGCCGAACAGGCCCGATTTTACCTTAAAATAGGAATTGGGTTTTACGCTTGCCTTTAGGATGGTATTGAACTTTGCCTCAATCGTGGTAAAATCAAGCTCATTGTTTTTGTCGTACAGTTCAGAGGCTCGGACCAAATCCATTTTTTGTGATTCCCCATTGTTGTTATCGTACAGGTCGGCCAGTATTTCCGTGTAATAACTAGAGCTTTTGGGAACCGTTTCCATGACGTTGTCCAGAAACGGTTTGTTGAGTTCATTTATGGTAGATTTTAAAAAGGTATAATCTGTTTTATTGAAATATTGATGGTGCGAATCCCTAAAAAAGAAACGCTTTTTGGTGCGTTCCTGAGGATAATTTTTAGAGATGCCCTTTTTTACCAATGCCATGATTTCTGCTGCGGTATAATTTTTATTCGTAACAATCACCGGATTTAGCTCTATGGCTTTGGGGCGCAAATAAATAATGTTCCCCCTAAATGCATTTAAGGGTTTCCTTATGGTCTCGTATCCAATACAGGAAATAAAAAGCGAATCGGTTGCTGTGGTGCCATTGCCCAAAAGAAAACTAAAACGCCCCTCCTCATTGGTAATTACGCCTTTGTTTTTTAACTGTACGGTAACATAGGGAATAGGCTGTTGGGAAATGGAATCCATTATTTTGGAGGTTATGGTCTGTGCGCTTAGCGTTGAAAAATAAAAGGTAAGTAAAAGTGTAAAGAGCCACAATATGATTTTATCCATAGGAATGATCCGTTTAGTTAAAACAAACTAAAGCAAAGAGCTCCTAAAGTAGATGGATTTTTTATTTTCTTTATGATAGATTTATCCTTTCTTTAAGAACCAAGGCTTTAAGGAATAAAGACGATTGTTCAGGATTTTTGTTGCTTTGTATATAAGGAAATTGGATGGAAAATTTAGAGAGGAACCAATGATAACCTGACAGTCATATAAGAAAAGAAATTAGCCTCGTACTTTTGGCGCGAATTTTAATTGACGGATAAATATCAACTATTTCCTCATCAACTCCTCTATTTCTTCCACCTCAATAGGAATAGTTCCCATCAAATTAAAGGGTTGTCCGGATTCCTGGATTACCACATCATCTTCCAAACGGATTCCCATTTTTTCCGCCGGAATGTAAATCCCGGGCTCTACCGTGAAAACCATATTGGCTTTCATCGGGGTTTTCAGTTCGCCGTAATCATGTGTGTCCAAACCTATATGGTGACTGGTGCCGTGCATGAAGTACTTCTTGTAGGCAGGCCAATTTGGGTCTTCGTTTTGCACATCGGCCTTATCCAATAACCCCAGTTTCAATAATTCCGAAGTCATAATTTTGCCCACTTCTTTGTGATATTCTGCCCAAAGTGTTCCCGGGACCAACATTTTAGTGGCCTCATTTTTTACCCGAAGCACGGCGTTGTACACCTCCTTTTGTCGTTTGGTGAATTTTCCGTTTACGGGGATTGTTCGGGTAAGATCACTGGAATAATTGGCATATTCGGCAGCTACATCCATCAAAAGCAATTCCCCATCCTTACATTGTTGGTTATTGACTACATAGTGCAAAACATTGGCATTGTTTCCCGAGGCGATTATAGGCGTATAAGCAAACCCCTTGGAGCGATTACGGACAAATTCGTGCAGCAATTCAGCTTCTATTTCATATTCCCAGACCCCGGGTTTTACAAATCCCAACAAACGCCGAAAGCCCTTTTCCGTGATATCGCAGGCCTTCTGCATTAAAACTATTTCCTCAGGTTCCTTGACGCCTCTTAATTTTTGAAGAATTGGGTTGCTTTTGGCTACCTGATGGGCCGGAAATTTGCGTTTACATTCCAGAATGAAGCGGTCTTCCCGCGTTTGCGTTTCCACGGCCTGCCGGTAATGCTCGTTGGTATTAAAATAAATTGTATCAGCTTCCGTCATTAAATCAAAAAAGATTTTGTCAAAATCTGTCAGCCAATAAATGATCTGTATTCCGGAAACCGCCGTGGCCATTTCCTTGGTCAATTTTTCGCCTTCCCAAACGGCAATATGATCGTTGGTTTCCCGTACAAAAAGAATTTCCCGATGTTTCTGCTCTGTAGCATCCGGAAAAAGCAGTAAAATGGTTTCCTCTTGGTCTGCCCCGCTGAGATAAAAAATATCCCGATGCTGGATAAATGGCATAGTGCTATCCGCACTAATAGGATAAATATCATTGGAATTGAAAACCGCCAAACTACCCGGTTTCATGAGATCCATAAACTTTTTACGGTTTTTTGCAAAGAGATGCGAATCAATGGGAAGGTACTTCATAAGAACAACAATTTCGTCAAAAATAGAAATTTAAGCCCCCGCTACAATGAAAATTACTGAAAATAGAGCCCTAGCCTTTTCAATCGTCAGGATTTGGATATTATACTATTGTTAAATTAGGGTTAAACCTTGTTTTTGAACTAAGTAAAGCAACTATTCATCGACAAAAAACACGCCTACAGTGTTTCATTCATTAAACAACCTAAACATAATGACTCCTAATTTCCTATTTGTATCCGCCGAGAACGATGCGCTGGCCAATTGCAAGGCCGGAGGCATGGGCGATGTGGTCCGGGATGTACCCATACACATTGCAACAAACAGTCACAATGTCTCCACAATAGTGCCTTCGTATGGACGACTTCACAAAGACGCCGAGTCTCTAGGGCGTTTTACCTTTGCTTTTCGCGGTGCTCCCTGTACGATTGAGCTTTATAAAGCCGTTCCGAAAAACAAGAATACGGGAGTAACCCATTATGTGGTGCACCATGCGGAACTAACAGAAGGGAACATTGCCCATATCTATCAACACGACGAAAACGAACCTTTTTATACCGATGCCAACAAGTTTGCGCTTTTTTGCACGGCTGTGGCACATTTAATAAAAGAAGACTGTTTTGGAAAACTGGATGTGGTGCATCTGCACGATTGGCATACGGCACTGCTGCTTTTTTTACGGGAGTTTCATCCGGCCTACGAAAAATTAAAAGAAAGCCGGTTTGTATTTACCATCCACAATTTGGCCATTCAGGGCATACGCCCTATGGATGGAAATCATTCCTCCTTAAAAGTCTGGTTCCCGGAATTACAGGTAGCTCCCCCCTTAATACAAGACCCGCGATATCCGGATTGTATTAACCTCATGAGTGTAGGTATCCGTTATGCGGATGCAGTGCACACCGTATCTCCTTCCTACAAACAAGATATTTTGCTGCCCAGCGAAAGGCCTTATTTTATTGGAGGGGAAGGCTTGGAAACCTTACTTAGGAAAGCGGATAATGAAAAACGCCTTTTTGGTATTCTAAATGGCGTAGATTATAGCCATTTTAAATTTGATGAAAAGGCTAATTTTTATGAAAATAGCCTGCATGCCATTTATTCCTGGTTGAGCGAGGAAGACAAAAAATATAAGTCCGATTTTTTGATCCATACAGGACACAAACTTTCTGGGTTTATGCTGGAAAAACCAGATTTTCTGATGGCCAGTGTGGCCCGCCTAACGGAACAGAAATTTTACTTTTTTAAACAATTCCCCGAAATTTTTGACCTAATGATGGCCGAACTACAAAAAGCAAATGGCATTTATGTGCTTTTAGGTACCGGCGATCCAGCGTATGAGACCTTTTTTCGAGAGGCAAGTTACGCACATGACAATTTTATTTTTATCAACGGGCAATCCGAAGCTGTAGTTAAAAGCATCTATGCCGCAGCCAATCTATATCTCATGCCCAGCCTTTTTGAACCCTGTGGCATTTGTCAAATGTTGGCCATGCGCTGCGGTAATCCTTGTTTGGTGCATTATACAGGTGGTTTAAAAGACACGGTTGGCCATGGTATTAACGGGTTTACTTTTGATGGGAAGACCAGCTACCAAAAAGGCATAAACCTGATCGAAACACTTCAGGAAGCCCTTCACATGTATTTTAATCACCCTGAGGAGTGGAAAGAAATTAAGGAGAACGCCAAATCTTCCCGTTTTAGCTGGGAAAGTGCTGTAAACGATTATTATCGCTATCTTTATCTTATTCCGGTGGCCTGTTCCATTAATCCTATTTCTCCCAATTCCCAAAACATCCAGGTTGCCTTACCCATTAAAAAAACAGCGTTAAAACAAATTGCTTTAGGAGTAAACGTTTCCTAACCGTATTCGTTATTTTGTAAAACACTAACTAAAAATTTCACATATTGAATAACTACGATCTCATCATCATCGGCACCGGTGCCGGCGGTGGCACATTGGCCGCCAAATTGGCTCCCACCGGAAAAAAAATATTGATTTTGGAACGCGGGGATTATCTCCCGAAAGAAAAAGAAAATTGGGACACTGAAGAAGTCTTCATCAAAGCCCGTTACAAAGCCAAAGAAACTTGGCTCGACAAAAATGACAAGGAATTCCACCCGGGTATTCATTACTGCGTGGGCGGCAATACCAAAATGTACGGCGCCGCTTTGTTGCGACTTCGGGAAAAAGATTTTCAGGAAATTCAACACCATGGCGGTGTTTCTCCGGCATGGCCCATTGCTTACGAAGATTTAAAACCCTATTATTTAGAAGCCGAAAAGATGTACCATGTGCACGGTCTCAGAGGTTCCGACCCGACAGAACCCAAAGAAAATCTGCCTTATCCGCTCGAACCGCTTCCGCACGAACCCCGCATACAAGAACTGTATGACGACATCCAAAAATTGGGGCTTAAACCTTTCCCGCTGCCCATAGGCGTAAAAAATCCTGGAAAAGGCGACGCGCCATTGGTGCTCGATCGCTTCGACGGATTTCCAGATCCTACCGAATCCAAAGGCGATTCGCATGTTATGGGTGTCAAAGAAGCCTTGAAATATCTCAATGTCAGTTTGTTGACCCATGCACACGTAGAACGACTGAACACGGATGCATCCGGCAAAAAAATCAACGAAGTTGTCGTTACCTTACATGGCAAGCAAGAAATATTTCAGGCTGATGTCGTCATCGTCGCTTGCGGCGC
>JBGTBA010000032.1:0-5206 GCA_041749595.1 Flavobacteriaceae bacterium
ATTTTATCCCTTTAGGTTCACGAATGAATGAATAATTTGATATGTGATAAAAAGAAAAAACCCTTAAAATCATACGATTTTAAGGGTTTTAATTCAATTTGCTTTTCAGCTGGCGGAGAAAGAGGGATTCGAACCCCCGGAGGTGTGACCCTCAACAGTTTTCAAGACTGCCGCAATCGACCACTCTGCCATTTCTCCAGTCTTTATTGAGATTTGGTTTTCAAGACTGCCGCTGCCGACGCTTCGGGACGACCACTCTGCCAATTCTCCAATGTGCCGCAGAATTTCCCTTGGCGGGTGCAAAGATAACAACCCTTTTCAATCTGTAAAAGGTTTTACATTTTATTTATTGTCAAATCAATATTTATTTCTCAATTGGCCTATTTTTGCCCTCATGGAAGAATGGTACCAATATTTGCTTTTGGCAATGGTAGGCTTTTTGGTGGGTTTCTTGAACACTTTGGCCGGAGGTGGATCGCTCCTTAGTTTACCTATTTTGATTTTTTTGGGATTGCCTCCAAGTGTAGCGAACGGTACCAACAGAATTGCGGTTTTGGTGCAGGGCATTGCCAATGTGGCAGGCTATAAAAGCAAAGGGATGGAGGTAAGTTCCCGATTTATATGGTATTTGTCGGCCACTGCTACTGTAGGTACCTTAATAGGCTCCAAATTGGCCATTGAAATAGATGATAGACTGTTCAATAGGATATTGGCCGTTGTAATGTTACTTATGGTGCTGTTAATGATTTTTCAACCTAAAACATCAGTCTCCGGACTTACGGAGCGAATTACGGGAAAGTATAATTTTTGGGGCATGGTGGCCTTCTTTTTTATCGGAATTTATGGGGGGTTTATCCAGGCAGGGACCGGCATATTCATGCTGTTGGCCCTTTCCTCTATAAACAGGATGACCTTGATGAAATCGAACATCATCAAAGCCGTCGTAATGCTTGCCTATACCACTGGGGCTGTAATCCTTTTTGGCCTGAGCGGAAAATTAAATTGGGAAATAGGCTTAACTTTGGCATCGGGACAAGCTCTGGGCGGGTGGATTACAAGCAGATGGTCTGTAGATAAAGGAGATGGCATCGTGAAAATTTTAATTATCATTGTAATTACCGCCATGTCCGTTAAGCTATGGTTTTTCAATTAATGTGCTAAATGACAGATATCATTAAACATTTAGAGTGGCGGTATGCCGTTAAAAAATTTGACCCCAAAAAGGTATTGACCGAAAAAAAGGTTCAAAAATTAAAGCAGGCCTTCAACCTTACCGCAACATCCTATGGACTACAGCCCATAAAAATGGCCATTATACATAATAAGGAATTGCAGCAACAGTTGGTATGCCATACCTTCAATCAGCAGCAAGTGGCCCAGGCGTCCCACGTTCTTGTCATTTGCATAGAAAAGAACATAAATAGGGATTATATAACCGATTATTTTGAGCGGGTAAAACAGGTTAGGAATACGGATGATATTGTTCTAAGACCTTTTAAAGAAGCTTTGTTGAACGATTTCTCTAATATGGAAGTCGAGGAAATCAGGGATTGGTCAACCAAACAGGCCTATTTGGCACTGGGTAATTTAATAACGATTTGTGCAATGGAAAAAATAGACGCCTGCCCCATGGAAGGATTTGTCCCATCGGCCTATAATGATCTATTGGGATTGGATAAAGAAAGTCTTTCGTCCGTTTTGGTCATGCCCGTAGGGTATAGGGCCAAAGATGATATGTTTTCGGGTTTTAAAAAGGTACGTAAAAACATACATGACAGTATAATTGAAATTCAATGAACAGGCCGCTTTCTTTGGTAAAATTTAAACAAACTTAATTCTTTAATATTGGATTATGCCGGGATTTGAACTTTTTGGTGAAATGGAAAGGGCCCAGGTGCAGCATGTATTGGATTCTGGTGTGCTGATGCGCTATGGCTTTGACACGATGCGAAATGGACATTGGAAAGCCCTTGAATTTGAAAAAAAACTTGCACGGCGGATGCAGGTAAAACACGCCCAGTTGGTAAGCAGTGGTACCGCTGCCCTGACCATAGCCCTTGCCAGTGCCGGAGTCGGTGCCGGGGACGAGGTAATTATGCCCACATTTACATTTGTGGCCAGTTTTGAATCGGTTCTGGCCCTAGGGGCAGTACCGGTTTTGGTAGATATAGACGATACCCTTACCATGGATCCATTAGCGGTAGTGAAAGCCATTACAACCAAGACAAAAGTAATAATGGTCGTGCACATGTGCGGCTCCATGGCACAACTAAAGGAATTAAAAACTGTTTGCATTGATCATAATCTGTTGTTGTTGGAAGACGCCTGCCAGGCCATCGGTGGAACGTACGAGGGAAAGCCTTTGGGCAGCTATGGCGATTTGGGCTGTTTTTCATTTGATTATGTAAAGACTATTACCTGTGGAGAGGGTGGCGGCATCATAAGCAACAATGAAAGGTTCATCCTTAATGCAGACCGTTTTTCCGATCACGGACATGACCATATTGGAAGGGATAGAGGGGCCGAAGAACATCCTTGTTTGGGGTATAATTACCGTATTTCTGAACTTAATGCCGCAGTGGGCGTGGCACAGATAGACAGATTGGACGATTTTTTGGCCATCCAAAAGAAGAATTATTCCGCACTTAGAAAGGCCTTGGAAACCATTCCTGGGATAACTTTTAGACGGGTGCCGGAAATGGGGGTGGAAAATTATTCCTTCCTTAATTTTTTCCTTCCCTCCGAAGATATTGCAAGAAAAGTCCATAGTGCCCTTGGCGAAGATGGGGTGGATGGCTGTTTTCACTGGTATGGAAACAACTGGCACTACATTAAAAAATGGGAGCATTTAAAAAATTTGAAGTCGCTTGGCAAACTTCCGAGGGAGGTCCTTGAACAGCTACCGGATTATAATATGGCCGATTTTTCGCAGTCCGATTTTTGGATCGGACGTAATATATCCTGTCTTATCAAGTTAAGTTGGACCGATGGGCAGGTTAGGGAAAGGGCGGCAAAGTTGGTTAAAATAATATCAACTTCACTAAAATTGTAGGTCGGCTTAACTAGCGAACGGTGGATCACTTTAAAAAAAGGCCTATCCCCATCCCGTAACCGATCCATTTTAGAATTATAGTGAAAAATCTTTGTTTTTTTACTTGTGTTGATATACCCGTTACTAGTCATTCCGCCAGTAACTGGTCCACAAAACCACCAAATTCCCGTTTAAAGGTCATATAGGTATTTCCTGTGGCCGGGCCGTTGAATCCTGTGTGGATTTTTCGGACCGCCCCCTTTTTATCTATGAATATGGTAGTGGGGTATGATAGGATATGGTCTAGCATGGGTAACTTTTCATGGGCCGTGGATTTATCGGAAGTGCCATGTTGCGCCAGTAAAATAGGGTAAGAAACCCCTATCCGTTCCTTGAGGCGGTTTATTGCCTTAAAAGCATTTTCCGCTGTTTTGGAGGTTTCAAAGGCAAGGCCCACCACTTTCAAATCCGGATTGTTTCGTTGTTTTAGATACTTTACCAAAAACTTTGTCTCATCCAAGCAATTGGGGCACCACGTACCCATTATCTGCACAATGACCACTTTATCCTTGAACTGTTTGTCTTCTAAAGAAACCCTATGCTGCTTTTCATCGGGAAAGGAAAAGGCTAACTTATCAAAGCCTTTCTTTAGGTAGGTCAGGGAGTCCGCATCCGGTAATTCAAAATTGCCATTGCGTCGGGCTTCGAAAGGTTCCTTAAAATGGTTTCCCGAATAAAAAGTGCCCATCATGGAACTATCGGTAACATGGGCCGTAAACAAAAAAGCATGTGCCCCATCAAACGTGGATAATTTTATCGAATCCCCATCCATGGCTCCGTCCAAAAAACGATAATCGCCGGTCGTGGTCCTATAGGTGCCTGTTAATTTACTGCCATTTTGCTTAAAGATCCCCTTCGCCATATAGCTACTGTCCGTGTTTGGACTAAAGTTAGTTTCCCAAACCCCGGAAATGTTTTTGGATGGGGTTTTAGTGGTTTTAAACCGCCTGTTCTCCCCAAATATTGCCGTAAACGGTACTGTTCTTTCCACACTTTCCTTAATAAAGCTGCCCTTTATTTCGGTTTCGGAAAACCTGCCCAAAATATAACCTTCAAAAACAGGTAGTTTGATTTTTATGGAATCATTTTTTATTTCTATTTCATCAACTTCAATTATCTCATCCGCATTATAGATTTCCATCCTATGGTTTCCATCAATAACGGCCACCCTAAAATTGAATGGGAGTGTTTCATGGTCCATCACATCCAATTGGCCAAGCCATATGCCATCGGAAAGTTGAATATCCTTCCCAAAATTGCATGAAAGGAACAGAAAGGATACTGGAACAAGAAATTTTATAAACTTCATTTTTTAAGTTTTTATAAGGGATAAAGTTCAGCAAAATAAGAATTAAAAAAAATAAAAACAATTCGGTGGCATACGTGTTGAATGTCTTATGCCATTGTTTTATATTTGAGGCCTATTAAAATAGCGGATGAAAATTTCTTACAACTGGTTAAAACAGTTCTTAAAAATAGATTGGACGGCGCAAAAAACGGCAGAACTTTTAACAGATTTAGGACTGGAAGTGGAAGGTATCTCTACCTATGAATCTATTAAAGGGGGACTTTTGGGAGTTGTAGTTGGCCGTGTCGCAACGTGCGAAAAGCACCCCAATGCCGATAAGTTAAAAATTACCACAATAGATATCGGTTCGGGGAAACCTTTAAAAATTGTCTGTGGGGCACCAAATGTGCAAAAAGGACAAAAAGTAGCGGTAGCCACAATCGGCACAAAGCTCCATATGCACAATGGTACGGAATTGATCATTAAAAATGGTAAAATCCGCGGCGAAGAAAGCCAAGGCATGCTATGTGCCGAGGACGAATTGGGGCTGGGTCCAAGCCATGATGGGATAATGGTTTTAAGTGATTCCCTGTCGGTTGGAACCTCCTGTGCCAAAGTATTCGAAATAGAAAACGATGAGGTTTTCGAGATTGGTCTTACCCCAAACCGCGCCGATGCCATGAGCCATTATGGCGTGGCGAGGGACTTAAAGGCGGGGCTAAAACAAAAGGGCATCGTTAAAGAGCTCATAACGCCTTCTTTGAGCAATTTCACGGTTGCCAACAGATCATTGAAAATTGATGTACTTGTTGAGAACAATGAATTGG
>JBGTBA010000033.1:0-8405 GCA_041749595.1 Flavobacteriaceae bacterium
AAAAACACTGCACAAAAAAAGAGGACTGTTAATCCTCTTGATATCCCTTAAAAAACTAAACGAAAAACCCATAGTAGACGGTTCCGTTCAACACGGGTTTCATTGTTCGTCCTGCGGACGCAACGAAACCCTAGCTGTTATCATAAGTTTTTTTATTTGGCAATTTAATTATTGGGTTATTCCTATATCACTAACCATCCATTTTTTGTGGCATTGAAAATAAGCATAGGTTTCATGAAAATGTTAGTGCCCATAGAAAAAAATATAGATTTTATATTCAAATAAATTTAAGTAGTATTTTTGATAATCAGTAGTTTAAGTAAAATAAAAATACCTTTTGGATAATCCGGTTATTCGTTCTCTTTTTCGGGGCGATCAATCTTATCAATAATAATCCCTCTATGAGGGTATCCTCAATGCCAAAATTAAAAAAACGTTCGTTTTTAATTGTTGATATTGGCTGTTTTTCTAATACCCTTCTTTCAACATAGACTTGCAATATCAAATCCGAAAGGGAAGTTTTCCTCATTAAATCTACGGAGCTTATGCCCAGAGGCTAAAGCAACCCCCTTGCCTTAATTTCCAGGTATTTATTGATGGTATTAATGGTTAAATTCTCCGGTTTGGTCAGAATGGTCTGTATTCCATATTTCCGTAATTCGTTAACTATCAATTTCTTTTCATATACAAATTTTTCCGCAATGGTCTGTTCAAAAATCTGTTGTGCGGTTTGGGCTTTTGTCTCGATAAATTGGGTGAGTTCTGTATTTTCAAAAAAAATAACGACAAGCAAATGTTGTTTCGCTATACGTTGTAAATAAGGAAGTTGACGGTGCAGGGCGTCTAGCGTTTCAAAATTTGTATAAAGCAACAAGAGGCTTCTGTGATTTAGATTACGCTTTACTTCTATATAAAGTCGACTAAAATCACTTTCCACAAAATTAGTTTTTAGGTTATAAAGCGTTTCCAAAATCAAATTCATCTGGGAGCTGCGTCGTTCAGCAACCACCCGATTTTCTATTTGGTTGCTAAAAGAAAACATGCCGGCTTTATCCTGTTTTTTTAGGGCGATGTTGGAAATAACCAAAGTGGCATTAATGGCGTAGTCTAACAAACTAAGTCCTTCAAAAGGCATTTTCATCACCCTTCCTTTATCAATTACGGAATAGATAGGTTGCGATTTTTCATCCTGATATTGGTTTACCATTAACTGACTTTTTTTGGCAGTGGCCTTCCAATTGATGTTTCGGATATCATCCCCTTGGACATAGTCTTTTATTTGCTCAAATTCCATGGTATGTCCGATGCGACGAATTTTTTTTATGCCGTATTCAAATAAACGATTGGTAAACGCCATCAAATCATATTTACGCAACTGCAAAAAAGAAGGGTATACCGGAACCTCTTTGGCGGAGTCAAAAGTATATTTGCGAGCTACCAGCTTCAACGGAGAACTGACAAAGACATTAAGGCTGCCAAAGGAATACAATCCTCTTTCTGTAGGCCGAAGTTTATAATTAAAAACCTTAGATTGGCCTTTTTGCAGGGATGTAATAATACCAAAATCCCGCTTTTGAAATTGATGTGGAATTTCGTCTATAATCTTTAGCATGACCGGAAATAAATAGCGGTTTATCACTTGTATTTTAATCTCATTTTCATCACCATTAGATAATTTATCCGGCACTATCCGAAAACCTTCAATGGTTCCCTTGGAGGCAAATGCCAAAAGGATATCAACACCAAAAACGAGAACGAACAGGAAAAACAATAATTTAAAAACACCAAAAACATCCGGAAATATATAGGATACCATAAACCCGGTAATAAGGCTTACCAGTACGTTAAAAAGGCGTTTTTCCAGAAACAGATTTTTAAAAAGGCGTTTCATTATTACTAACAAAATTAGATGAACTTATTTACCTCGGAATTTCTATGGTTTCCAAAATTTGCTGCACTACTTTTTCTGCAGTAAAACCCTCCATTTCACGTTCCGGTGTTAAAAGAATACGGTGCGAGAGGATTGCGCTTGCCACTTTCTTAATATCATCCGGAGTTACAAAATCGCGACCACTTAAGGCCGCCAATGCCTTTGATGCATCCATAATAGCGATAGACGCTCTTGGTGAAGCTCCTAAATACAAGTTGGCATTGGACCGTGTATTGTTTACAATGGCAGCAATATATTTCATCAGGTTATCTTCTATAATAATTTCCTTAATGATAGCCTGATATTCCGCAATTTGTTTTGCAGATAATACCCCTTCAATCAAGCTTTCTACCTCCTTATTTTTTTGTTGGTGTTTCCGTTCCAAAATCAAAATTTCTTCTTCCAAAGTGGGGTAGTGTACCTTAATCTTAAATAGGAACCGGTCTAACTGCGCTTCCGGAAGTCTATAGGTGCCTTCTTGTTCTATTGGGTTTTGCGTAGCAAATACCAGAAATGGCGGTTGCATTGGATATTCTACACTGTCAATGGTAATTTGCCGTTCTGCCATAGCTTCAAACAAGGCAGCTTGTGTTTTTGCGGGAGCACGGTTAATTTCATCGATAAGAATAATATTGGAAAATAACGGACCTTTTTTAAATTCAAATTCGGACGTTTTTACATTGAATATGGAGGTGCCAAGGATATCGCTAGGCATTAAATCCGGGGTAAATTGTATACGACTAAAATCGACATCCATGGTCTTGGCCAATAACTTGGCAGTAACTGTTTTGGCTACTCCCGGAACCCCTTCAATAAGGGAATGACCATTGGCAAGTATGGAAATAATTAGTAATTCTATCATGTCCTTTTGACCAATAATTACTTTTCCTAATTCGGATTTAATTTGTTCCACAGCATTTTGCAACTCACTTAGGTCTATTCGGTTACTAAATTCCATTGAGGTATTTTCTGGTTCTTCCATTTTAATTTTTAAATGAGGTTAATTTTTTATTGAGCTCTTTTAAGTCCTCTACGGTATGAACATTTTTACTTTTTAGGTGTCCAATATAGTCGATAAGTGTCTTTGTTTCTGTAATCGACTTTCCTGACTTAGCAGCTAAATCTTGAACAGTTTTATCCGTAATTTTTTGGGTGTCTATATAATAATGGCTTCTGACAAATTCAAGAAAATAATTGAGTTTTTTGGTAATAAGATCGGTGTAATCTTTATGTTGATAGTAAAGACTACCCACCGTTTTCGCAAACTCTACCGAAGAATTTTCAAGAGGTTGAATAACAGGAATAATGCGTTGTTCCCGTTTAGCCTTAAAGATTACAAAAGCTAACAAGCCTATGATGGTTAGGTAATAGGCCCATTTCAACGCGACTTGATTCAGGATAAAGCGCATTGGGGAATTTATAATCACCCGACCGGTTTTTTTATAGTTGTCCCAGTATAGGGTGCGGTTTCCCAAACATGAAAATGTATTCGCTACATACGCTTTGTTTCCTTTAAGAATATAATAATTTGTAAATGCCTGCGGGGTGGAGTTTAAATAAAAATTCCCTTTTCCAAATTTCGTTTTTATAAAATTTACAGCCTTTGTGGATTCCTCTGATTTACTTGAAAATAATGGATTTTCATTGTCTGTAAACGTTACATATCCCAAAATGGAAGTATTGAGCGTGTCCAGACTGGTGAAATGACTTTTATATTGTCCTCTAGAATAAATGAACAGACTATTTTTAAAAGACTGGCTTGTTAAAGAGACGGTTATGGAATCTTCCTTTATATCGTAAAGCGATTGCACTTTTAGATTTAAGGTATCGGACAAATAACCACCAAAATCCGTGGCGGCAATAAAGACATCATTCCCTTGGGATACATAATTTAAGAGTTGTTTATGTTCTTGCTCATCAAAAGAAATAATATCATTGATGAGTACGTAGTTTGAGTGTACCAGCGTATCACGTCGGCTCAAAACATTGTACAGCGATTCGTCCACTGCAGTGATTGTTGCTTTTGGAAAAAGGATAGTCAATTCGTTGAAAAGCACAAAGCAGCCAAAGGGAACCTTATCAGAAGATGTGTACGAAGGCTCCCAATTCAAAGGTTTGGGGCGTACTATCTCGGTAATTAGTATCCCTAGCAGTACAGCTACAAAAATTCCTAGAATGAGTTTAGAGCCTCTTTCCACGATTATTGGGGTAAAATATTGTTAAGGGCAATAAATCGGGATTGCGCCATGCGGTATTTGGTGTCATCAATCTCTTGTTCTCCATACCAAATATAATCATAGAGATATGAAACTTCTTTAAAGAGGGGTTTTAAAGGGGCGAGGGTGATTTCATTCTGATAATCCAAATTCGTTTTTTCGTAGTGCCATTCAATGATATTTTTTTGGGATAACAATTTTAGAACCTTAAGGTGCTGATAACGAATAGCTAACCTAAAGTTTTTTTGTTGAACCGCATTGGAAATCAAAGCATTTAAATCTAGATTTTCGATATGCTCCTCTGCAATATTAATATCCATGATAGAAACCGCTTTTTTTGTAAAAAGAGAAGAAATATTTTCTCCCATGATAAATTTAATCAAGAGATACAGTGCCAAAACACCAAGGAGCACATATACCAAATATTCCATGATTTCGGTTAGGTTAGGAGGAATATCAATACCAAAAACGCGTTGCAGACCTTTAAAAATCCAATTTATGAATTGGACCATTACATTTTGTGCTTCCCCATCTT
The DNA here is from genome assembly GCA_041749595.1 of Flavobacteriaceae bacterium. Lineage (GTDB taxonomy): Bacteria > Bacteroidota > Bacteroidia > Flavobacteriales > Flavobacteriaceae > Aurantibrevibacter. The sequence continues at coordinate 4,682 of JBGTBA010000033.1, forward strand.
TACGATCATAATTAAACGCTTCTTCGGAATATTTTAGATTCAAATCCGAATCAAAATAACGTAATTCATTAAGGGCTGTAGTGTCCGCTTTTAAGGTAATGGAATCCTTTGCTTCTTGGGCAAGACCAAAACTTAAAGTAAATAAAGTGTACATGCGAATTGTAATTTTTATCACTGTCCCGGATTTCCGATTTGGTCTATTTTACTTCTTGTATTCGTATTATACATCTTCTCATGGAGCCCGTAATATAAAATACCGTTTACAAATTGTGATAGGCATTGCGAATAAACAGAAGTTATAAGAATCATGCAGGTACCCAGAGTATAGACTATAGTAGGTATGATTGAGGCAGAGACATCTACATCATTTTGTACCACATGAAAGGTGTACAATCCCAAAATAATGCCGGGGATGATGAGAACTATAAAGAATAATATGCCATTTAGGAGTCCTAATATAAAGTTTACGCCGACAGATTTCCAAAAACTTTTGGTCACCAAAGTCCAACCCTCACCAAAAGCAGCGGTAACATCTTTGTTTTCCTGTAACATGCAAAAGAAGGAAACGCCAAACCAGGCCAGCACAAAGAAGATTAGAATATAGTAGGCAAAAATTCCAAGTATGGGTATTATCGCCAGTAGTATCCCGATAATTGAAACCCCAATGTAAATACCGACCAAAAGCAAAACAAAGAGCAAAATAGAGCCTAATTTTTGTTTAAAGAAATTCCATACCTCGCTTTTGTCAAAAACAGCCCCCTTGTTTTCTTCGTATTTTATCATGTAGGCGGCGGCCAGACTGTAATTTAGCATGGCCACAATTATAAAAATTATAAAAAACAAAATTCCGCCCACGATAAGATACACTAAATACGTTTCGTCCTTATCCACAACAGAGTCGTCGTAATACCCTATCATTCCAATAAATCCTGAAACCAAAAAATAACTCACAATAAGGAGGCCTATTAAAAAAACACCGTTATAACTAAGGAATATATTGGTAAAATTTTTCAGGTTTTGTTTTAAAAAATCGAAGTAGGTGGTGATCATATCACCAAAATCCCGATTAACTTTAAGTTCGATGTACTTCTGAGGTGTATTTTGCATTGATTTTAGTAACTAAGGTTGGAAATAGAACGTAATAAAATAAGATTAAGGCCAGCGAACTGCCGATGATCAAAAAGGCAAGCCAATTGGGCATATCCGAATATCGGGTAAGAAAGCCTTCAATAAATCCGGCGATCAAAAAAAAAGGGATGGTGCTCACCACTACTTTTAACCCATCTTTAGCACCTTTCATAAACGAGACCCTTCGGGAATATGTTTTGGGAAACAAAATGCTGTTGCCCATGATAAGTCCGGCGCACCCGGCTACTATAATAACAGAAATCTCAATGGTTCCGTGTAGCCAAATTTGTTTGTTCGCTTCAAAAAACACCCCTTTTGTATAGAAAAAGGTAATAAAAGCACCCAGCATTACCCCATTGCTAAACAAAATATAGGCCGTTCCAATACTGGTAATTACCCCAAAAGCATAGGCAAGAAATGCGACCCGAATATTATTAATGGTGATACCCAGAAAAGTTCCAATTTCACTTCCTCCTTTATAAATGGCCGTTGGATCTCCGCTTGCAATATTATTTAAGGTTTCATTTACATACGCATCCCCCAGAATTAATCGTACGAATGATGCATCATTTACTGCCGAAATACTACCAATAGCTGTGGCAACTGCAAAAAGTAAGAAGGCAATACCTAAGGTTTTAAGATGCTGTCCAAAAAATGGTGGAAATTCACTCAGCCAGAAATCAATAATTCTATTGCGACTTTCTTTTTTGTTCTTATAAATTTTCTGGTGTGCCTGTGAGGCCAAAGAATTGAGGTACAATAAAGTTTTACTTTCAGCGTAATACGTTTGTGCGTAAGCCAGATCGTTTGTTAGTTGAATGTAACCATTGGCAAGTTCATCCGGATTGAGATTGGAATTAAAGTTGATGGCCTTTTCAAATGCTATCCATTTTTCCTTATTTTGCTTCACGAAAGCAGCCTCGCGCATGGTATAAGTTTGCTGTAAAGTTAAAAATACATTTTATATGTCCAATCTTCAAATCAATACAACGCAAAATGTAAACTTAGCGTATAAAATTGCCGGTGTGGGCGAGCGAATTCTGGCTTTTTTAATTGATGGATTTATCATGTACCTGTATGCCATGTTGGTTGATCTTTTGGGCGATGCTATTAGCTATGTGTACCAAGATTCCTGGACCCAAAGAGGTTTGGTAGCCCTTGTTTTTTTACCGGCCATGTGTTATAGTTTGCTTATGCACAGTCTGTTCAATGGGCGAACGGTGGGGAAAATGTTGTTAAAGATCAGGGTGGTCAAGGTGGATGGCACCCCGGTGCTTTGGTCTAATTATTTGGTGCGATGGTTGCTGCGTTTAGTCGATATTTGGCTTTTTATTGGATCTATAGGTCTATTATCTATTTTATTTTCAGAAAAACGACAACGATTGGGTGATGCTGCTGCAGGTACTGTCGTAATTGGTACAAAACACACGGCAAAAATTTCCCACACCATTTTGGAGGAGGTACAAGAAACATATGTCCCCGTATTTATAAATGTTACCCAACTTACGGATAAGGATATGCGACTCATAAAGGACACCTACCGAATTGCAAGGGAAAGTAACGATTATAGAACAATGAAGGCGCTACGGGACAAAGTGGAAAGTATTTTGAACACAGGTTCTGCCTTGTACGATCTCCAATACCTGGAAACCGTACTAAAAGATTATAATTTTTATACGCAGAAGTTTTAATAGTGCCTTTTGTGATTGGCCTGAAAGGAACCGCTGCCTAAAACCGGATTTTTATCGGATTGGATATAGGATTACAGAACGTGTTAAAAATAATATTTTCCCAATAAAAGCAACCCCGGCAGTAAAATGTATCTATGTACTGATAATCAAGAATGGATTTGAGGGAGCAATCAAAAAAAAGAACAAGCTTCCCAAAGAAAACCATCTCGGATTTTTTTAAGAGGCCAAGTAAAATAAATTCATTAATAATCCAACTATTTTGAACTTCTACTTCTGAAAAAACAGCCCAGCTCTAACACTTTTTTTCTTCTTCCCTTTTTTGTCCTGTTTTTTATTTCCTGCAGCAACAATGATGGGGCAGATATCCCAACAGCCACAGAAAACATTGTGCAATTGGCCGTTGCCAATGCAAACCTCTCTACCCTGGTGACCGCATTGCAGCGCACCGATCTGGTTTCGGCACTGGAAGGCAATGGACCATTTACGGTATTGGTGCCCACCAATGCCGCTTTTAACACCTTTTTTATTGCAAATGGTTTTTCCGGAGTGGATCAGGTCCCTGTTGAACTTTTGAAACAGATTTTATTGAACCATGTCTTAGGGGCGACAATAAGGTCTAGTGACTTTGCTGGTTTTCAAAGTGGATATGCCAAAACCTTGGCAAATGGCATTTCAACTGGTACAAAAATAAGCCTTTACTTTGATGCCAATCAAGGGATTACATTTAATGGTGTATCGGAGGTTACTTCTGGAGGTGCCAATTTAATTTTGACTAACGTCAAAACTTGATATTGATAATCAATTAGTTACAAAATCAAGTTCATCAGCTGTGATTTCAAATTTAGCGATTTGTTTTTTCATTCTTTTAACCAGCCCGAGTTTTCTTTTTTGGTCAAGGAACAGAT
>JBGTBA010000034.1:0-3192 GCA_041749595.1 Flavobacteriaceae bacterium
ATACTAAATGGCAACTCAGATTACTTATCGAATGGGAATTCCTACGATAATCGCCCATCCGACAAAACTAAAACATTTATAGAAACTAAAGTAACTGCAATGAAATTGCAGGGTTTTAACCTTTAACTAGAAAATAAAATCCTCTAACGGGCTACCACCGGCCAAACTGGTCTCGCGGGCCGCATTTGCAGCGTAAGGTCCGTATTGCAAGCTTATAGGGACATAACCGTTGCCCCCTTTGACTACATCTTCCCTATCATACCCGACACCGCCATCCGGACTTTTTATTCCCACGAGCGCAAAATCGGCTTCTTTGGGATCTTCTATCGCTTGAAAGTATCTTTTGACAATATCCATATTAAAAGGATATTCCGTTCTTTCCGGGGTTACCACCCCAAACCAGTTTTTACTAGCTGCGACATATCTTTGAGGCACATACACCTTTTGCTGTGTTTTTAGGGGCAAAACATGCCCTTGGTTCTTAAGCATCACTACGGAACGCAACTGTGCTTCATAGCCCGCCTTCATAAATTCCGGATTACCTACGGTTCTCTCCGTTTCCGCAATATCCAGATACAGATTTTCAAACAAGCCCACATTAAAAATATTTCGTAGCAAGCGTATGGCTGAAGTCACAAAACGATTCCGCATATACTCTTCGCCATGTTCAGCGACGCCCAGTTTATAGGCCTCAAGAATGGGTCCCATTTCGTTATTACCGCCAAACTGGTCCATACCCGCTTCAATCACTTTGTAATGGCGTTCTGCCACAGACATCTGCTCTACCCCCCAACTCTTCCCTTCAAACAAATCTACCGCAGAAGCATCTCGTGTTATACCCCAATCGGTACATAATACGCCTTCATAACCATATTGTCCCCGCAATACATCCGTAATCAGATGTTTATTAAAACCATTGCCCACATTATCCCCATCTTTGGTATCCTGACCAAAGGAAATGGTGTAATACGGCATTACGGCGGAAGCCATTTTGGTGGGGCCTTCCAATTTAAACGCACCTTCTGTAAAGGGCTTAGTATGATCTTTTAAATTGTTGCCCGGATACACCGCATACGCACCGTATCCAAAATGACCATCCCGTCCCCCTTCTTCGGGTCCGCCACCCGGCCAGTGTTTTACCATGGCATTTACGCTTTGATAGCCCCAACCCTCTCCATTGTCCGAAGATTGAAATCCATCCACATAGGCCCTCGCCATGTCCGTGGCCAAATTAGGGTCTTCGCCCATGGTGCCGTCAAAACGACTCCAACGCGGTTCTGTTCCCAAATCGATTTGTGGGGATAAGGCGGTAGTGATCCCCAAAGCCCTATATTCCTTTGAGCCTATTTCCCCAAATTGTTTCATCAATTCAGGATCAAAACTGGCGGTAATACCCAAAGTTCCGGGCCACATGGAAATCCTGCCACCGGCACCTGCATTGAACTCCGCATAAGAATCACTGCCATGACGGGGATCGGAACTTGTATTAATGGGTATGCCCAACCCTATTTTTTCAACCATGGCCTGTGCATTATTATTCCATTTAGCCGCAACTACCGGCGATTCCACACTGGTTATAAGTACATGCCTAAGATTATCGTCATTTAAAAATTTAAGTTGCGCATCGGACAGGTCACTGGCGGCTGCACCACTTTCTGCAAAGGGCTTTCCGTTGTAGGTCACCGGGCCAAAAAAACGGTTACCGCCTCCGGGAATAGATTGGTGCGCACTGTACAACATTAATCCGGCAATCTGCTCTAACGACATCTTTTTTGCCAGATCCTGTGCACGTTCCTCTACGGGTAATCGCCAGTCTTCATAGACGTCCAATTGCCCATTTTTATTTAAGTCCTTAAACGCAAACCTATCTACTGTTAGAAGTGTGACCCCAGAATTGGTATTATACCCTAAGGTCTTCCCTCCTGTATTGCTTACCAAAATATAGCCCTCTTTCTCCTCCGATGTAAATTTTGGGTTACAACCCACTAAGACCATTCCACATCCAATCATCAGGATCGTTGAAAAATTATTTTTTGCCTTCATATTGTCCTATTTAAGATTATCTGTTTTGAGCCACCAAATCAAAAAGTTCCTTATCCAATTGTGGTTTTACACCAATAGTGTTATCAAAATGCATGGTAGCCGTATTCTTTGCGTTGTACTGAGGCCATTCCGGTAATCCGTTATGATTTGGATTTCCGGTCTTTGCAAAATTGATCCATGCCAAACTCATCTTATCCGCCAGAACATGCGCCTCTTTCCCCCCACCGGTCATGTTTTTGGCTCTTTCTACATTATCAAAAACAAAAGGCAATTCCATGCAATGCAAAGACTTGTATTTTCCGTCAAAAACCGGGGATTGCCACGTAAAAAGATACATATACACTGGTGCCCCTCCTGGGATTGCCGACTTGGTATTGGCCTGTGCCACAGCTCCGGGCCTAAAAATGGTGTCCACATCCAAAAGGTCTTTTGGGGCAGTATCATTGGGATACGCCTTTTTTACAGCAGTTACATAGGCATCTGCCTTATCCTTGTACTGATCTTTGATATGCGCCATGATTTCGTTTTCCGATGCGTTGACAAATCGCATATTGGCAAAAGGTGAAAATTCGTTTTTTACGGTCCCAATAAGTAACGGAATATTTTTGGAAAGCTCATACGCTTGGTTGGAAGCCACTTGAAATGGAATATCCTCACCGTCCAAGCTGGGTCCCCAATTTAGTCCAAATCTTATGGTTGGCCTTCCTTCAGCCGTGCGCTTGTCGGCTATCACCGTTAACGCTTTGCTGCTGGCATCACTTAAAACTGAAAATGGGATTTTTTGAAGGCTATCCACTTCTGAGTCTTTTAACCCTAAAATATGTAACACCTCAGCGGCAATACCTTGTGTGGTCTCCTTTTCCAATAATACTGGATCCCTAAATGCCCCACTTTGGTTTACTGCTTTGTGAAACAATCCTTTGGCTTTGGGCATGGCCATAAGGGTATTCACCTTGACACCACCTCCGGACTGCCCAAAAATGGTCACATTATTGGGATCGCCACCAAAATTGGAAATATTCGTTTTTACCCACTCCAAAGCAGCGATGATATCCAACATACTGTTGTTGGCAGAATGCTTGTACTTATCCCCATAGGCCGATAAATCTAAAAATCCGAGTACATTCAAACGATGGTTTATGGATACCA
>JBGTBA010000035.1:0-5917 GCA_041749595.1 Flavobacteriaceae bacterium
CGAGTTTCTGCAGTCATACCTTGATGAATTTTGCTATAAATTTAATCGTGGGCACTTCGGCGAGGCTTTGTTTGGAAGACTTTTGGTGGCGGCCGTCAGTAGCAAAAATGAATTTAGGTATAAATACGGATAATCATATTAAATAATTACCTAATTTGAAATAAAAAGCGAAATATCATGACTTTTGATTCCGATTTTAAAGAAGCAATTGCAAATCTTCCGGCAAAAGAAAAGGATAAACTCATCCTACGGCTGCTTAAAAAAGATCTGCCATTGGCAAATCGCCTTCACTTTGAATTGCTCAGTACCGTTTCGGTAGATGAACGAAGGGTACAAATGGAAGAGCTTATTAAACAAAGAGCTCAGGAAATGACGCATTCCTTTTACAGCCCGGGATATCTTTTAATGGATTTACGTTATTTAAGCGGCGAAATAAACCAACACGTATCCATCACCAAAGATAAAATTGGCGAGGCCGGCCTAAACCTTTTAATGTTAAACGAAGTGTTAGTCCGTAACCAAAAAAACATAGAAACAGCACCGCCTTCAAAAAGCCTTAAATTATATATCTACATCATCTCCAAAGTTTTTAAAATCCTGATTTTAATCCATAAACTACACGAAGACTATCATTTGGATTTTGAGGCCGGACTACAACAATTGAGACGGCAGATAGGGAAAAACCATGGACTCATGAAAGCAGCTATGTATAATGGTTTGGACGTAAATTGGCTAATACAATCTAACATCCCGGAAAATATTAGCGAAATACATAGTGGCCTCAGAGTTGGCGGCTATCTAAAATAAATGCCCTTAAAACTTTAGATTATACATGAACGCCAACAATTACAGTAACTTTATAAAAATATCCGTAACAAATGTTCCCATTAATACGAAATAGAAGATTACGAAGTAGCGAAGCCATTCGTTATCTGGTACGTGAAACCATTATAACCCCCAGCGATTTTTTGGTGCCCCTTTTTGTGGTAGAAGGGCAGCATGTTAAAGAGGAAATTGCATCGATGCCCGATTATTATCGACTCAGTCTGGATCAACTGGAAAAGGAGGTAAAAGAGCTTTGGCAGATGGGTCTATGTGCCGTGCTGCTTTTTGTTAAGGTTCCGGAGTCACTAAAAGACAATAAAGGCACTGAAGCTTTAAACCCTAAAGGGCTCATGCAACGCGCCATTAAAACCGTAAAAAGTGCCTGTCCGGATATGTTGGTGATGACCGATGTAGCCCTAGATCCTTACTCGATCTACGGCCATGACGGCATTGTTGAAAAAGGCCGTATCCTAAATGATGAAACGTCGGAAGTTCTGGCCGAAATGAGTATCTCCCATGCCAAAGCTGGGGCCGATTTTGTGGCACCCAGCGATATGATGGACGGCCGTATCCTAACCATTCGGGAAGCCTTGGAGGAAGAAGGTTTTACAGATACCGGGATCATGAGTTACTCTGCCAAATATGCCAGTGCTTTTTACGGCCCCTTCCGTGACGCCCTCGATTCGGCTCCCGTAAACAAAAAAAACGTTCCTAAAGACAAAAACACCTACCAAATGGACAGTGCTAATCGTTTCGAAGCAATTAGGGAAACACAAATGGATATTGATGAAGGTGCCGATATTGTCATGGTAAAACCCGGAATTTGTTATTTGGACATTGTCCGGGAAATTAGAAATGAAGTGGATGTGCCCATTGCGGTGTATCAGGTATCCGGCGAATATGCCATGGTGAAAGCCGCCGCCGAAAAAGGGTGGTTAAACCATGATGCCGTAATGATGGAGCAACTCATTGCCATCAAGCGAGCCGGTGCCAACATCATCGCTAGTTATTTTGCTAAAGATGCGATAAAATTGATGTAAATACCCTTGATGAATAACTTTAATATATTGAAAAAGTTTAAACGAGTTCATTTTCATTAATAATTTATGATGCAATGAAATACGTTATTTATTTACTTTTCGGTTTTATATATTATTCTGGATTATCTCAGTCTACTATTGCTGGTTTTGAAGCCTCCCAGACACCGGATAAATTATCGATATCATCCCTTTCCGAATCGGGAATGGACTCCGTTTATGTTCATTTCAAGGTAGATTCCATAATAACAAACGGTATAAAAAACAAATCCTTTCCTGGAGCGCGATTGTTAGTCGCCAAAGAGGGGAAGATCATTTTTAATGAAAGTTACGGTTATCACACCTATGACAGTATTAGGCCGGTACAGGAAAACGACATGTATGATTTGGCTTCAGTTACCAAGATAATTGGCCCCCTGCCCGCTCTTATGATATTGCAAGATGAAGGAAAATTAGACCTGGATGTGCCCTTTAGCACGTATTGGAAGCCTTGGAAGCATCGAAAAGATAAAAAAGACATTACCTTAAGGGAAATTCTGGCACATCAAGCCGGATTGGAACCGTATATCGTATTTTTAAATGAAGTATCGAAGAAAAACGGGCAACTTAAAAAGCGGTTTGTGCGTCAAAAGTCCACATCCGGCTATACCCATCAGGCGTATGAAGGTATTTTTATAAAAGACCGCTTTAGAAATAAAATGTGCCGACAAATGAATCGTTCCAAGGTAAGCTCAGAAAAAAAGCACAAATATTCGGGACTTACTTTTCTTATTTTTCCTGAACTGATTTCCAATTTAACCGGAATGCCTTATGCAGATTACCTTCAGAAAACCTTTTACCAGCCGTTAGGGACAAAAACCCTGGGATTCCTGCCGAAAAACAAAAACCTTCCAAATGCCATAGTCCCCACAGAAATGGACACCCTATTCCGAAAGACATTGACCCAAAATTGGGTACACGACGAAAATGCGGCCTTATTGGGCGGTATTTCCGGGAATGCCGGGCTATTTGCCACCGCAGGGGATTTAGCCATTTTTATGCAAATGTATATGCAATATGGCCGTTATGATGGAAAAAGATATATTTCCGAAGCTACCGTAAAAGAATTCATCAAAGTGCAGTACCCCGAAAATGACAACCGAAGAGGTTTAGGCTTTGACAAACCTTTACTGAACAATTCGGAATTGCCCTTAAAAGATGCGTATCCGGCTCCGGAAGTTAGTCCGGAAAGCTTCGGGCACAGCGGATTTACAGGCACTTTTGTTTGGGCAGATCCTAAAAACCAATTGGTATTTATTTTTCTTTCCAATAGGGTGTATCCAACAAGAGCCAACAGCAATTTAACCAAATTAAACATTCGGTCTGCTTTGCAACAGGTATTCTACCAAGGCCTTCAGCCAAATTAATCGCTACTTATGGAAACGGCCTATATACAAACTCTGTTGGGGATTGCAAAATTGGAAGGTGATGAACATGGCCTGTCCAAAATTACCATTCTGGATGGTAACGAAAAATTAATTGACATTTTACCGGAGTGTTTAGAAGATGCCGCTTACCAGTTAACGGAATATTTTGATGGAAAGCGTAAAAATTTCACTTTAGAATTACATCCTGCAGGAACGGATTTTCAAAAACGGGTTTGGAATGCGTTACTGAATATTCCATATGGAAAAACCATGTCCTATCTGGAGCTCTCTAAAAGACTGGGGGATGTGAAAGCTATACGAGCCGTAGCCGCTGCCAATGGCCAAAATCCCTTATGGATTGTAATTCCCTGTCATCGTGTTATTGGAAGTGACGGTTCTCTCACGGGTTACGCTGGTGGCCTGCATCGTAAAAAATGGCTTTTAGCGCATGAGAGCGAGGCTAAACAGCAGTCTCTTTTTTAATTATTTTCTGACGGCATGGTCGGTTTTACTTCAGGTATAAAGAACCTTTGCGGTCCGTAATTAAAAACCACTTGGTCGGTTTTTCATTTTGCGTGTTTATGTGCCAATTATAATCAATTTAGGCTTCATTTTTTCTTCAAATGCACCCTTTAACGCTATATCCTGCCGGTTTTTTAGTGCATTACAGGATAAAATCCTAAAAAAAACGAGGATTTATGGAGACCCCTTTACCCGAAATATTTCCGCATGATGTGAAAATACACTAGCTTAGGGGTATAACCAAAAGGGATGTATGGACAGCGAAGTTCCTATAGTTCTGTTATCGGATATTTTAAAAGACACCCAAAATGAAGATAAGTTATATTACCAATAAAGAAATTCAGAGGGGTGAAGAGGTAAAAGGTGGGGACATCAGAGAAGGGATTTTCAACGTAATCAAATCCGACTTTCCGGACTTTGACAAAGATGATTTCATTTCAGTGGCCGACTTAAACCAATATAGGCGACTTTATCTAACATCATTAATAACCCAAGAAAAGGGCGAGTTGGCCGTTATAGATAGGGATGTGATGGAAGCAATTAAAAACAACTCCATTCTTTCTGAAAACATACAAGACGAAATTGAGGCTGAACTTACTTTCGGACAAAGACTTGCAGACAAAGTCGCTTCTTTTGGTGGCAGTTGGACATTTATCATAACCTTCTTTTCATTCATCTTAATTTGGATGATTATAAATATTTGGCTTTTAGTCACTAAACCCTTTGACCCCTTTCCTTTTATATTGCTTAATCTTATTCTTTCTTGTTTGGCAGCCATTCAAGCCCCAATCATTATGATGAGCCAGAATAGACAAGAACAAAAAGACAGGCAAAGGGGCGAACACGATTACAAAATAAATCTGAAAGCCGAACTTGAAATTAAATTACTAAGTGAAAAAATTGACCATTTATTGGTTCATCAAAACAAAAAACTCTTAGAAATTCAAGAAATTCAGACCGACTATCTCGAGGACCTAATGAAAGAACTCAAAAAGAAATGAAATTGGAAAATCGCAGACAAAAAATAACTCCCCTACCTCAATTCCTTTTTAGGCTTGGGCGATACAGCTTGTTTGCGCTGGCATTAATACTGTTTTCAGTTTTAATAGGAACAATTGGCTATCATCATTTTACACATATTTCTTGGCTTGACAGTTTTTATATGGCCTGTATGATTTTGACAGGTATGGGGCCTGTTGTAGAAATGATTTCACCTTCAGCAAAAATATTTTCCGCTATTTATGCCTTATATAGCGGAGTTGCATTTTTAAGTATAACAGCAGTTTTTTTTGCACCAATTATTCACAGACTATTACACATTCTACACCTAGAACAAGATGACAATGGGAACTGACGGACAATGAAACCCGGCTGTGCAAAGTCTGAGACTTTGCAACCTACACGAAAGTAAGGGGTTCGTTCTTCTATGACAATGAAGTCTATTGTTCTTTCACCTATTTTTAAAATTTTACGGATTTCCGAATTCTTTATTTCGGTATTGGCAGAAAATTCCCCTTTGGCACAATTCAATAAAATATAAGCTTCCCGAAAGGCTTGCTAGGTTTGGCCGCCCTTGCTAATTACTTTACCGAGTTCTTCTACCTCTAATTTGCTTATTTTAATCGTGTAAAGCACCATTTTTTTAGTAAAATTGGATGAAAACAGGATGATTCCAATGATTATTACCAGAATAAACACAATGGCAAGGGTTAGAAATTTACCGAGGATATCCCGTATTTTAGATCTGTTCTTCACAAAACAAAGATCAGCTCAAAACAGAGAATACTTGTAAGCAAAGACGACGTAATAAAAAAGGGCTGGATGGCCATTTCACGGGTTTCCGAAGCCGTTCTTGGTGAAGGCAGACTTATGGAAATGGCATATACCGCAAGCGAATATGCCAAACTGAAGGTAGGTGAAACCTTTTTCGCATGGGCAAAAAGGGCAGCTTGTCGATTTAATGGTGTCTTTCATCGAAAAAAATGACTTTCATCTAAAAATGTTAAGAAAAAGCAAATGTTGTCCAATAAAAAACAGTATTGAAACGTTCTTTTATAAAGCGGTTTGCGAAACAGCTTTTATATTTAAATCAAAGTTTAATTGAGCATGAAAAGGTTCCCCAAACCC
>JBGTBA010000036.1:0-24986 GCA_041749595.1 Flavobacteriaceae bacterium
CTATTTTTGGCTTGGCTAACATAAATTTAAATTGCAAGGTTTACGTTGTAAAAATACGAAATCTTGTAGATTTAAATAGGTAAATATCCATATAAATTATTAACAATCAATACGTTAACTAGTTTTTAAGGAACGACTAATTAACTTTTAGGTTTTAATTTATCCTTTTTCATCGCCTCACCGATCATGTTGCTGGCGGTAAAGGAAGCTACCATATTGTTTAGCATATCACTTCCGGTTTGAGGGGAATTTGGCAATAAGATTAAATTGGTGTGTGTAGCCTCTCCTATGGATTGCAAGGTATCATAATGTTGGGTCACCACGATCAGGGCCGATGCTTCTTGGGAATTAATCCCTACCTTGTTCAGGACTTCTACGGACTCTTCCAGCCCCCTTGCTATTTCCCTTCGTTGGTCGGCAATGCCCTGTCCTTGGAGGCGTTTGCTTTCCGCTTCCGCCTTGGCCTTTTCCACAATTAAGATTCTGGCGGCATCACCTTCAAATTGTGCGGCTATTTTTTCCCGCTCGGAAGCATTTATGCGGTTCATTGCTTCTTTCACTTGGGCATCCGGATCGATGTCGGTGACCAAGGTTTTAATGATATCATAGCCATAATCGAGCATGGCTTCCTGTAATTCGGATTTTACAGCTATGGCAATGTCATCTTTTTTTACGAAAACATCGTCTAATTTCATTTTTGGCACTTCGGCACGGACCACATCGAATACGTAGGAGGTAATTTGGTCGTGGGGATATTCCAATTTATAAAAGGCCTCATAGACCTTGTCTTTTAGAACCACGTATTGGACCGAGATTTTCAATTTTACGAATACATCATCCAAGGTTTTAGTCTCTACTATAACGTCCAGTTGTTGTATTTTAAGGCCAACTTTGGCGGCTATCCGATCAATAATGGGTATTTTTAATTGTAGGCCAGAGTTGCGTATACTATGGAATTTACCGAAGCGTTCGATGATTACCGCAGTTTGCTGCTTTACTGTAAAAAAAGCGGCAAAAAGAATGATCAGTCCAAAAAAAAGAATTGGCAAAAGAAGAAATTGACCCATGGTTTTGAGATTTTATATTTTACCAGTAATATAGTAAGTCTTTGTTAAAATCCATGCTTTTTTTGAAAATTTTATGAGAATGGGAATCCATTCTAAAGCTTTTCCAAAGCGTTTTTAATTCTTGAAACACTTTCCGCTTTGCCAATTACCTCTAAAACATCAAAAATATTGGGGCCTTTCATTTCGCCAACGATGACCAATCGCAGTGGTGGCATTATTTTTCCATAGGAGAGGCCTTTATCCGAAATCCATTGTTTTATACTATTTTCAAGGCTTAATGCAGAAAAGTCTTGGCTGTTTTGAAGTATGGATACCAATTGGTTCATAAGCTCTGGGGTATCTGGTTTCCATTGTTTGGAAACGGCAGTCACATCATACATAGTGGGGGTAATAAAAAAATACTGGCTTAGTTCCCAAAAGTCGTCTATAAAAACAGCACGTTCCTTTATTAGGGAAACTATTTTTGTGAGCTGTGCCATAGCTCTGAATTGGCTTTGATCGGGATGGGGATGTCCTCTAAGGTGTTTTTGGAGAATAGGGAGATAGAGCTGTGCCAGTTCGCCATCTGACTTTTGCTGTAAATAGCACTGATTGTACCATTTGGTTTTTTCTGGATCGAATCGTGCTGCCGACTTATGGACCCGTTCTAGGCTAAAAGCATTGATTAATTCTGTTAAACTGAAAATTTCCTGTTCTGTACCGGGATTCCAACCTAGTAACGCTAAAAAATTGGTAACGGCTTCTGGAAAATAACCCTCTTCCCTGTACCCTTTTGAAGTTTCCCAAGAAAGCGGAAAAACAGGAAACCCCATTTCCCCCCCATCTCTTTTACTAAGTTTTCCTTTTCCCGCAGGTTTCATGATCAATGGCAAATGTGCAAATTGCGGTGCTTGCCATTCAAATGCATTGTAAAGGAGTTGATGCAGGGCAAGGGAAGGTAACCATTCCTCGCCACGGATTACATGGGATATTTCCATTAAATGGTCATCTACAATATTTGCAAGATGGTAGGTGGGCATTCCATCACTTTTAAACAGTATTTTATCATCCAGGGCATTGGTGTTTATTTCTATCTTACCACGGATGATGTCATTGAGGATCAATTTTTCATCATGGGGAGATTTAAAGCGTATTACATAGTCCTCACCTGCTGTCAATCTTTCTTTCGTTTCTTTTTCTGAACGGGAAAGGGAATTGTCCAATTTAAGTCGGTTATGCCAATTATAGATAAACGTTTCTCCCTTTTTTTCATGGTCTTTTCTATGGAAGTCCAATTTTTCATTGCTGTCAAAAGCATAATACGCGTGGCCCTTGGCAATGAGCATTTCAGCATATCCGGAATAGAGATGCATGCGCTCGCTCTGCCGATAGGGGCCAAATCCGCCATCTTTACCGGGACCTTCATCAAAGGGGATGCCGCACCAGTTTAGGGCTTCTATAATATAGGCCTCCGCTCCTTCCACATAACGGTTTTGATCTGTATCTTCAATACGGAGCAAAAAGGAACCATTGTGTTTTTTGGCAAAAAGATAATTGTAAAGAGCGGTACGTACACCGCCGATGTGCAAGCCTCCTGTTGGACTTGGAGCAAAACGGACACGGACTTTTTGGTTCATGGGTTATGGATTTGAGGAACAAAGATACTTTATGCAATAGAAAGATTTGGAATTGTAGATATGAAATGCCCGCTTATTTTATCCTGATTTTTGTTATTTAAGGGATTATTGTCCCGACTATTATTAAATAGGGATATGCATAGCCCCGCTACGGGGTAAATAAAGCTTTTTTTAACAGTTTTTTGCAAAATGTTTTTTAGTTAACAAGTATCTTGCTGATAAATAAGGAATAGTGGACAGTTATAAAAACATAGCAGAAAAACTGGAACGGTTTTCTAGAAAATACTACAGTAAAATGCTGCTAAAGGGAGCTCTCCTATTCTTAACACTGGGGTTTCTTTTCTTTTTGGCTATTCTAGGGATAGAGTATTTTTTATGGCTTAATTCTGTTGGAAGATTGGTGTTGTTTGTCAGTTTTATTGCATTGGAATTGTTTTTACTATATAGTTATATTTTGGCACCCATCTTTTTGCTCTTAAAATTGGGGCAGGGGATTACGCACAAAGAAACCTCAATTTTGATAGGGAAACATTTCCCCGAAATTGGAGATAAGCTACTTAATTTGCTGGAGTTGTTAGAGGACAGGAACAAATCGGAATTGTTAATGGCCAGTATTGAACAGAGATCTACTAATTTGGAGCCTATTCCCTTCTTAAAGGCGATCGATTTTACCGAAAGCCTTAAATATGCAAAATATCTGGTCATTCCTATTCTGATTATTGGGGTGGTTTGGCTGTCGGGTAATTTGAGTTCTTTTTTTAGATCGTACACAAGGGTTGTAAATTATGACATTGCCTATGAGGCACCTGCACCTTTTAAATTTCACCTTTTAACAAACGAACTAAATGTTTTGGAAAATGAGCCTTTTACGCTTATGGTTACCACAGAAGGCAACGTTAGGCCTGAAAATGTATCAATGGTTTTGGACGGAGACGTTTTTTTCTTAGAAAAGGCCGGTAACGGATATCAATATACTTTTTCACCTCCCTTACAAAAGGCGTCATTCTATTTTGTTGCTAACCGGATACGATCTAGGAACTATGAATTAAACGTTTTGAAAACGCCGTTGATTCAGGATTTTTCTATGCGTTTGGATTTTCCCTCTTATATAGGAAGGCTCCCTGAGGTCATTAAAAGCACCGGAAATGCGGTTCTCCCGGAGGGTACTATGGTAAAATGGAGAATTGTGGGCGAGAATACTAAAGAGATAACCTTAATGGCCGAAGATTCTATTATTAGATTTATTAGAAACAACAAGGGTTTTGAATGGAGTCAACGGATTTTTACTGATTTTTCATACCAGTTAAGCACTACAAATGCTAATGTAAGGAATTATGAAACCTTGGATTATAAATTTACGGTTGTGCAAGACGCCTATCCCACCATAGGGGTTAACAAGACCGTTGATTCGCTTAATGCGAATGTCGCCTATTTCGTGGGGGAGGCCTCAGATGATTATGGCCTTGCCGGCATTAAGTTAATATATTATCCCGAAGGGGAGGATGATGACAAACAGAAGCTGGTATTGGAAACGCCAGAAAACAACATCGCCCAATTTTACTATACGTTTCCATCAGGACTTCGGTTAGATGCGGGCAGGAACTATTTTTTTTATTTTGAAGCAACTGATAATGATGCCATCCACAAAGGTAAGGTTACTAAAAGTCAGGTATTTTCCCAAAAGCTATTAGACGATAATCAACTGAAAAACAGATCGTTAGAACAACAGCAGACCCTTTTGGAAAATATGGGCAAAACACTGGTAAGATTTAAGGAACAGGAAGAGCTCCTAAGGGATATAAATAAGCAACAAAAGCAAAAGGGAGATCTGAATTTTAATGAACAGCGACAGATAAAGGATTTCCTGTTAAAGCAACAACAGCAAGAGGGGTTGATGCAAAAATTTAGCGAACAGTTGAAGGAAAATCTAAATAACCCGGGAAGGGATGAAAAATTGAACAAATTATTGAAAGAGCGTTTAGAGCGTCAGGAAATGGAAGCTAGGAAGAACGAAAGGCTATTGGAAGAATTGAACAAAATTGCCGACAGAATAGATAAGGAAGAATTGGCAAAGCGGCTAGAAGAGCTTGCCAATAAGCAACGGAACAGCCAACGGGGGCTAGAGCAGTTGTTGGAATTGACAAAACGGTACTATGTTACGGAAAAGGCAGCACAGTTATCTAAGGAGCTTGCTAAGTTGGCAAATGAACAAAACAAGCTGGGGGACAAAACCGATGCTATGAAGGAGGTAGACGAACAGAAGAAATTAAATGATGCCTTTTTGCAACTTTCCAAGGAGTTACAGGAACTTGGGAAAGATAATGGGGCACTAAAGAAGCCGATGGATCTTGGCTCTAACAAGGCTAAGGAGGACGATTTGAAGAAGGAGCAAAATGAAATTCTGGAGGAATTGAACAAAGAGAAGTCCAATGGGGAATCAATGCCATCTACAGAGAGAACGAATCAGAAACAAAAATCAGCGGCTGAAAAAATCGAGGAACTGAGCGAGGCGGTGCAACAGGCTTCAGCTCCCGGTGGGGAAGCGACAATGACCGAGGATGCCGAAATGTTACGTCAAGTTCTGGATAATCTTATTGCGTTTTCGTTCAATCAGGAGGCGCTATATGATGGTCTAAAGGATTCCGATGTTGATATTGCGCAATATTCAGGTGTCGTAAGGAGGCAACAGGAACTTCGTAAGCTTTTTGAACATGTGGACGACAGTTTGTTTTCTTTATCGTTGCGGCGGGCCGAAGTTTCCGAGTTTGTAAATGAGCAGATTACCTCGGTTTATTATAACATTGATAAATCGCTCGATCGAATTGTGGAGGGTCAAGTGTATCAAGGAAACTCCTATCAACAGTATGCTCTTACAGCCTCTAATAGTTTGGCCGATTTTCTAGCGGAATTACTGGATAATATGCAGCAGAGCATGAAATCCGGTCAAGGTTCCGGACAGGGCTCTGGTTTTCAGTTACCGGATATAATCAAGGGGCAAGCCGGTCTTAAGGAGAAGATGGATGGAATGGGAAGGCCTGGAGAAGAAAGCCAAAAAGGGAGCAAATCCACTTCTGGTCAAAATAGAGGAGGAGGCAAGGGTGAAGGAAAAGAAGGCAATGGAGATGGCGAAAACGATGAGGGGAGAAGAAGCAATGACCAAAACAAAGGAAACGAACAGGATTTGGAGGCGATATATGAAATTTATAAGCAACAGCAGCAGTTAAGGGATCAATTGGAACGGCAATTACAGGACATGATCAACGGGGACGACAGAAAGTTGGGGGAAAAGTTGATTAAACAAATGGAGGATTTTCAAAACGACCTGCTCGAAAACGGCATTACGCACCGCAGTTCAGATAAAATGAACACAATACAATACGAATTGTTGAAATTAGGGAATGCGGAACTAAGGCAGGGCAGAAAATCCGAAAGAGAAAGTACTACGAACATAAACCCCTTTAAAAATCCTATTACTACAAAGCCCTTATTTCTGGATAATTATCGTAATGAAATGGAAATTTTAGAAAGACAAGCCTTACCTTTGCAGCAAATTTTCAAAAACAAGGTTAAGGATTATTTTAAGGGCGATGATTGAATGGTATTACGAATGTGATTTTAAATTAACAGAAGAGGAGAAACACGCATATTGGTTAAGCAATAGCGTCGACAATGAAAAAGCGGTTTTGGGGCATATTAACTATATCTTTTGTGATGATGAATATTTGCTTAGAATTAATTTGGAATATTTGAAGCATGATGAGTTTACCGACATTATTACATTTGATTATTGCCATGATAATGAAATAAGAGGAGATATTTTTATAAGCGTGGACAGGGTAAGGGAGAATGCTGTAAAGTATAGCACGGGTTTTTATGAAGAGCTGCGCCGCGTTTTATCGCACGGTGTTTTACATCTTCTGGGATATGGGGATAAAACGGCAAATGAAATTGGAGTTATGCGTAAAAAGGAAAATGAAATGATGCAATTGTTCCACGTGGAACATTAATGATATGTTTACAAACGAATACGATGTAATTGTGGTTGGGGCTGGCCATGCCGGAGCAGAGGCTGCTGCCGCGGCCGCCAATATGGGATCAAAAACCTTATTAGTTACCATGAATCTCCAAACAATCGGGCAGATGTCGTGCAACCCTGCTATGGGCGGAATAGCCAAAGGCCAAATTGTTAGGGAAATAGATGCATTGGGTGGGTATAGCGGTATTATTACGGATAAGTCTTCTATGCAGTTCAAGATGTTGAACAAGTCCAAGGGTCCCGCAATGTGGAGTCCTCGTGCACAGAATGACAGGATGAGGTTTGCCGAAGAATGGCGGTTGGCATTGGAAAACACCCCAAATGTTGATTTTTATCAGGAAATGGTGAACAGTATTTTGGTGGAAGGCGATAATGTTGTCGGAGTTAGGACATCCCTTGGCACGGAGATTAGGGGGAAGACCATTATTTTGACCAATGGGACCTTTTTAAATGGGTTGATCCATATAGGAGAAAAACAATTGGGAGGGGGTCGTGCCGGCGAAAAGGCAGCTACGGGAATTACCGAGCAGTTAAGGACTTTTGGATTTGAAAGCGGCAGAATGAAAACCGGTACGCCACCGCGCGTGGATGGTAGATCATTGGATTATTCCGTTATGATCCCACAACCTGGGGATACGGAGCCCGACAAATTTTCATATTCGGACACTCCCGTTTTAAGAATACAACGAGATTGCCATTTGACGCATACTAATCTTGAGGTCCATGATATGTTACGGGAAGGATTTGATAGATCTCCCATGTTCAATGGCAGCATAAAAAGCATTGGCCCTAGGTATTGTCCATCTATTGAAGACAAGATCAATAGGTTCGCCGACAAGGATAGCCATCAAATATTTGTGGAACCCGAGGGTTGGAATACAGTAGAAGTGTACGTTAATGGGTTTTCTACCTCCTTACCGGAAGATATCCAATTTAAAGCATTGAAGGCTGTTAGGGGATTTGAAAAGGTTAAGTTTTTCAGACCGGGCTACGCAATAGAATACGATTATTTCCCCCCCACGCAGCTAAGGCACACCTTGGAAACAAAGATATTGAACAACCTATATTTTGCTGGCCAGATCAATGGCACCACCGGATATGAGGAAGCAGCCTCACAAGGAATTATGGCCGGGATAAACGCACACCTTAAAATCAATGGGAAGGATCCTTTTATTTTAACTAGGGACGAGGCATATATTGGAGTTTTAATAGATGATTTAATTACAAAAGGAACAGAGGAGCCTTATAGAATGTTCACCTCACGAGCCGAATATCGCACGTTGTTACGGCAAGATAATGCAGACATCAGGCTTACACCGATGAGCTTCAAAATTGGTTTGGCAAAGGAGGATCGTCTAAGGAGGATGGAAGAAAAGGAAAGCAAGTCCAGTTCGTTTGTGGAGTTTTTCAGAAGAACCAGCTTTAACCCAAGCGATGTAAATCCAATTTTGGAAAGTTTGAATTCCTCTTCAGTAAGTCAGGCAGATAAAATGTTCAAGATTTTTTCGAGACCAAGGGTTACAATGGAGCACATGATGCAATTGGGTGCTGTATCCGGATTTGTCGAAGATAATAATTTGAATAAGGAAGTATTGGAGCAGACCGAAATTCAAGTAAAATATGCCGGCTATATTGCAAAGGAAAAGAACAACGCAGACAAGCTACAGCGTTTGGAGAACATCAGAATCCCAGATGGTTTTGATTATTCCAAACTTAAATCCTTATCCTTTGAGGCGCGCGAAAAGCTAAATGCCATACGCCCGGTGTCCATATCACAAGCTTCGCGAATTAGCGGGGTGTCACCAAGTGACATTAGTGTTCTACTTGTCTTTATGGGCAGGTAAGCAGCAGCTTTTCGACAGGAAGCCAGATTGTTCCACGTGGAACAATCGCAAAAAATTGAACATAAAAATCAAAATCCATTTTCTGGATCGGGGTTGTTTACAAACAAAGTAAGAAGCATGGATGCAAATACCCACAAATAAAACAATGAAGTATTTTTTAACCACAAAGGATTTGGTAACCAAGGAAGAGTTCCAATTGTTTTATGATCCGGGGTTGGAAATGTTGGTCACAAAGCCACAGCCCAAGGAAATGGAAAAATACTATAAAAGCGAATTCTACATATCCCATACGGACGCTTCAAAAACATTTACGGATAAACTATATCAAATAGTTAAAAAGTATAATTTAAGAAAAAAGGTACGGCTAATCAACCGTCTTGACAAAGAAAAAAAAAGTGTTTTGGATATAGGGGCAGGCACCGGGGATTTTTTGTTGGCCGCAAGGCAAAATGGGTGGATCGTCATGGGAATGGAACCCAATACGGGAGCAAGGAAAAAGGCATTGGAAAAGGGAATTGGCCTTGTGCCCAATTGGGAGGCTTTGCCAAAAGACAAGTATAGCAGTATAACCCTATGGCACGTATTGGAACACATGCCCGATCTCCAAGATCAGATCAAACGGATAGTTTCTCTCCTTGAAGAAGACGGCACGCTTATCATTGCAGTTCCGAACCACAGATCATATGATGCGAAATACTACGCTGATTTTTGGGCGGGATATGACGTACCAAGGCATCTGTGGCATTTTTCCCAAACATCTATACGGAAATTATTTTCCAGCCATGGAATGAAAATAGTGGAAACCAAGCCAATGGTGTTTGATTCGTATTATGTTTCACTTCTTTCCGAAAAGCATAAAGGGGGGAAACACAAATTTTTTAAAGCGTTTTTGATTGGATTTAAGTCCAACTTTCTGGCACTGCGTACAAAGGAATATTCCTCCCTGATCTATTGCATAAGAAAACAGTAAAACTTATTTAAAGGCCGTTTGCAGGGCTTTAGGAACGGCAACCAACCAAGATGGTTCAGGATGAAAAATAGGTCAATACAGCGCATTTTGTAATCTCATATCAAATAACAATAAACAATCGACATAGATATAACCATAAATTTTACTTATTGTTATGGAAAGACATTTTTTAGGTTAATGTCAGGCAAATTGTCTTTCATTTCAAAGTTTCACCAATTATCAAAAACCTTTAGTACTTTTGCCCAACTAAAAAAACAAAAGAAGATGAAAAAAATAGTTTTGGTTTTGGCTTTATTGGGAGCTGTGGCATGTAAACAAGAAAAGATAGGCTACGTGGACAATGTAAAACTTATAAGCGATTATCAGGAAAAGGTAGATGTGGAAACAAAGTTCAACGCAAAAGCCGCCGCCTTTACAAAAAAGAGGGATAGCATTTCACAGATTTTTCAATTGGAAGCCCAGTCTTTTCAGGCCAGAGCAAAGAGCATGCCGCAGAATAAGGCTCAAGAAGAGTATGGAATGTTGCAACAGCGCAGCCAGATCATCGGCCAACAACTGCAGCAGGAAGAGCAACAGTTACAATTGGCCAACCAAACAGAGGTTGACAGTTTGGTGAGTAAGGTAAAAAGGGAAATAAAGGCGTACGGTAAAGCAAATGGCTATGTATATATCCTGAGCGGAGGTGACGGTGGGAGTGTAATTTATGGTTCAGAGACCAATAACCTTACCGGGGCAATCACAAAAATCTTGAACGAAAAGTACAAAAAGTAGATAGAAAACCCTAAAATCAAAAAGCTTCGGACATTTTCTCCGGGTCTTTTTGATCGGGGCTAGCTCTGTAAGAGAAAAACCAAAAAAACAGCGGGGATAAAATAGATCACAATAGTTCGTGCGCCGTCATAATCCTTGGCCAATCGTTGCCCCAATAATAAAACAAGTAAAGAAATACTGGAAAAAACAGACCCATAAAGGGCAATGTTGTTTTGGTTGGCAAACAAAATCTCAACAATCCCTATTGCACACAAGACCCCGGAGACCATTTCTATAAAGACTAAAACACCAAGCAAAAAAGGAACGAAATCCTTAAATGCGGTTTTAAGAAAATGGCTCTTGAGCCAAGAAAGGTTTCCGCCCCAATCGAATAGCTTGTCAATTCCGCTTTGGATAAAAGTAATCACTAGGAAAAGAAGCAGTAAAATTTCGGTCGCATTATTTAAAAAAAGGGTCATAATAGTGGGTTTTATGCTGCTTTTTTATGCAACAGCCGGGTTAGTTTAATGGACAAATCCGTAAATATGACTTTAGAGTTGCCATTGCGTTCTACATGGTAAATGGCCTCTTCCAACTCGAAAACAATATTTAAGATATTGTTTTCGTGGACAAATGGGGCAAATTTCTCCAGCAGAAAACCATCCATATGGATCTGCATATAGGCCAATCCATTGGAACCGTAATTGATCAACAGGGCCTGTCGTATCATCGATAGGGCATAGAACAAAAATTTCTTTTGGGTTTCCCTGCCCGTTTTCGAAACCTCATCGCTCCATAGAATAAGGTCGTGTATGGCGGCTTTGTTTCCCTTGGCCTTAAAAGCACTGCGAACCCATTGTACAAACCATTTTTCAAACACCAAATCTTCGGAATCTTTATTCATTAGGTCCAACGCCTTATTAAAATTGCCATTGGCCTCGTGGGCAAGGCGATCGGCGGCTTCTATTTTCAAGCCCCTTTCCTGTAGGCCCTTTGAAATCGCATTTTCGGCCAAAGGGGGAAAATGAAGGATTTGGCAACGGGAGCGTATGGTCTGCAGTATTGCTTCCTCTTCCTCTGCTATCAATAGAAACAACGTATTTTTTTGGGGTTCTTCAATAAGTTTTAAAAGTTTATTGGCTGCGGGAGCATTCATTTTTTCCGCCATCCATATAATCATCACTTTCCATCCGCCTTCATAAGATTTTAAGGAAAGTTTCCGAACGATATCCTGCGCCTCGTCTACCCCGATCTGTCCCTGCTTTTTTTCTATTTCAATAATACGGTACCAATCAAAAAGATTGCCGTAAGGCTGGGTCTTTAAAAACTGACGCCATTCTGTCATGAAATTATCACTCACCGCATGGGATTTAATTTTGTCGGAGCTGGCCACAGGAAAGGCAAAATGCACATCTGGATGGGAAAACGTATTGCATCTTATATTACAGGATTCTTTACCGGTATTGTTTTCACCACTGTTATTTTCACAAAGAATATATTGGGCATAGGCCAGGGCAATTGGCAAGCTGCCGCATCCTTCAGGCCCCACGAAAAGTTGGGCGTGGGGAATGCGTTTGCCATCCGCACTTGTGGTTAAGTGGTCTTTGATATGGGAAAGCCCTAAAATCGCATTGAACAGCATAGTTCAAAGATAGGTTTTTTTGTGGTTTTCCAAAGATTGGGAGGCCACTTTGGGCGCTTATAAAACCAAAACGGCGACATTGCCGAAAATAATGTGGTGTGCAGTTTTTTAAGCACTATGGAAATCTTTACATTTGCCAATAGACTATATATGAAACAAAAAAATGAAAACCATAGATGATTTTAATTTTAAAGATAGAAAAGCACTGATCCGGGTCGATTTTAATGTGCCTTTGGATGCTAATTTTGCAGTAACGGATGCCAACCGCATAGAAGCTGCAAAACCAACCATCTTAAAAGTTCTGGAAGATGGTGGCAGTGCCGTTTTGATGAGCCACTTGGGCCGGCCGGATGGAAAGCGAAATACGGACATGTCCTTAAAACACATCTGCAGCAAAATTTCGGACATTATGGGGATCAAGGTAAAATTTGCCGAGGACTGTATTGGCGAACTTGCGGAAAAGGCCGTTGCGGGGTTGAAAAACGGAGAGGTTTTATTGTTGGAAAACCTAAGGTTTCATAGCACAGAGGAAAAAGGAGACATGATATTTGCCGAACAGCTCTCCAAGCTTGGAGATATTTATGTCAACGATGCTTTTGGAACGGCCCATAGGGCCCATGCATCTACCACCATAGTGGCTCATTTTTTCCCGGGCAAAAAATGTTTCGGATATTTAATGGCCAATGAGATAGAGGCCATAGAGAAGGTAATGCGTACGGGAGAGAAACCTGTGACCGCTATCTTGGGAGGAGCCAAAGTGTCTTCCAAAATCACGATCATTGAAAACATCTTGGACAAAGTGGACCATTTGATCATTGGGGGCGGGATGACCTATACCTTTATCAAGGCACAAGGCGGTCATGTTGGAAATTCAATTTGTGAAGACGACAAGATGGATTTGGCATTAGACATCTTAAAACAAGCCAAAGAAAAGGGGGTAGAGGTGCATCTCCCGGTAGATGTATTGGCCGCTGATGATTTTAGCAATAAGGCCCAAACACGTATGGTCAGTGTCAATGCCATCCCAGATGGGTGGCAAGGCTTGGATGCCGGCCCCAAAACATTGGAAAATTTCAGGAAAGTAATCCTTAAGTCCAAAACTATCTTATGGAATGGCCCGGTAGGTGTGTTTGAAATGGAAAGTTTTGCCAAAGGCACCATAGCCATAGGAAATTTTATAGATGAAGCAACCAAAAAAGGGGCATTTTCTTTGGTGGGAGGAGGGGATTCCGTTGCTGCGGTAAAACAATTTGGATTTGAGGACAAAGTGAGCTACGTTTCTACAGGAGGCGGTGCCATGTTGGAAAGCTTAGAAGGTAAGATCTTACCAGGAATCGCTGCAATATTAGAGGGATAAAGGCGTTATCGATAAACGGGGCTTAAAGATCATTAGTGTGTTTTTGTGATTTAAATTTTATTCTTTCAGAATTAAACACGATTTTCGTTAGCCCCCTTTAACTAAAAATAGTCTTTATGAGGTCAAGAAGGCATATATTTTCAAGTGTTTTGCTATTGGCTATGGCAGGGGCTTCATTTGCTCAAGAAAGAGAGCCGGGTTTACAAAAGGGAAACAAAACAATAGTACCCGAAGAAGTTGCCGTTGATACAACGGGCATGGATATTGAAAGTGTGGATCAGGTGGCATTGATGGAATCTTCAGAGGGATTGGAAATCGATCTTTTGACCCCTAAAGACACCAAAAGAAAGTTTAACCTAAAAGATAATCCCGAAGCCGCAAAGTACGATAGTCTTTGGATCAAGGAACTTTACGAGAGCGCATCACTTTTTCAGACCATTTACGAGGATGTCTCCACTATGGAAATAGATTCGGTTTACCATTACAGTATGGAAACGGACACCTTGAAATCAAGGTTGGAAAAACTAAATCAAAAAACCCCTTTTAACATTGTTTATAATCCTTCTTTAGAGAACGTTATAAATACCTTCCTAACACGTAAGAGAGACTTTTTGGAACGGATGCTTACCTTGAGCCAATTCTATTTCCCAATGTTTGAGCAGGAATTGGATAAGCACAATATACCGTTGGAAATTAAGTATTTGGCCGTAATTGAATCGGCTTTGAACCCTAGGGCAAAGTCCCGAGTGGGTGCTACGGGATTATGGCAGTTCATGTATGGAACGGGAAAGATGTACAAATTGGACGTGAACAGTTATGTTGACGAAAGGAGCGATCCCATAGCATCAACTCAGGCGGCGAGCAAATATCTTTCCAAATTACATGACATTTTTGGTGATTGGGATTTGGCTCTGGCAGCATACAATTCCGGACCTGGCAATGTAAATAAGGCCATAAGAAGATCTGGAGGCTATAAAAACTATTGGGACATAAGAAGAAACCTTCCAAGGGAAACCGCAGGTTATGTTCCCGCTTTTCTGGCCATGATGTATATTTTTGAATATGCGGAGGAACACGGACTTAAAACCAGAAAAGTAGACCGCCCTTTTTTTGAAACAGATACCGTTCACGTGAAGAGCACCATTACTTTTAATCAAATTTCCGAATTGGTCGATATAGACCTGGAGGAATTGAAAGTCATGAACCCCTCCTATAAATTAGATGTAATACCCTACGTTAATGGGAAAAACTATACGCTAAGATTGCCTAATTATGCCATGGGCAAATTTGTTGCCAATGAAGAGGCTATCTATGTGTATGTAAAAAACGAATTGAAGTCTGAGGAAATACCAACACAGCATTTGGTGCAATCACAAGATGACCATATACGTTACAAGGTTCAAAGTGGCGATTTTCTGGGGAGGATAGCGGATAGGTATGGGGTAAGTGTAAACAACATAAAAAATTGGAACGGATTGCGCAGCAATAATTTGAGGGTTGGCCAACGACTAACTATTTATTCCAACAAACCCAGCACCCAATCCGTGAGTGCGCCAACTGTCCCTAAAACGGCTCCTAATGCCGGCGTGGGGCGGGACGCAAGAGTGCATACCGTCCAAAAGGGAGATTCTCTTTGGACGATATCAAAAAAATATCCAGGAATTTCCATTGAAAATTTACGAGAATGGAACGGTATTAGTGGCAATGATCTAAAACCGGGCACAAAACTAAAATTGTGCAGTTGTTCATCGTAATTTACGCTCTTATGAAAAAACTTTTACCACTCGTTGCTACGTTTCTTTCAATCTTGATCGCATGTAAGGATGGCGACAAAAAAAGCTACATGCCGGGTTCTATTGGAGCCATTAATTCTGTGGCCGTTGTAATAGACAACCAACTTTGGGAAGGTTCCGTCGGAGATAAGGTACGGGAGCATTTTGCCGCACCGGTTCTGGGGCTTACCTGGGACGAGCCATTGTTTACCATAAACCAAATGCCCTTAAGCGTATTTAGTGGGACCATAAGGAATACCAGATCGGTTCTTTATGTACAAAAGGACACTCTAAATATAGCCCATATTAAGAACGATATGTATGCAACACCGCAAAAAGTTGTCGTAATCAAGGGAACCTCCGATGATGAGATCATCAAAAGCATCGACGCAAAAGCAGATGAGATCATAGCCGCTTTCAAAAACCTGGAAATACAGGAAGCCCAAAAACGATTTTTGCTGTCCTTGAACAAGGAACAAGCATTAAAGGAAAAGTTTGGGATCACATTGAGTCTTCCCTCAATTTATAAAGTGGGAAAACAAGAGGATAATTTCGTTTGGATAGATCGTCAGATCCAAAAGGGAACAATGAACATAATTGTTTATGCATTGCCCTGGGACTGTTTTAAAAACGAGTCTACTTTTGTAAAAGACATTGTTCGGATCAGGGATTCTATTGGAGCCAAATACATTCCGGGACCTGATGTCTCAGGGAAAGTAACGTATATGATGACGGAAAAGGCGTTTGCACCTTATGTATTTCCAGTAGAGGTTGGGGGCAGGGAAGCGGTGGAGGTAAAAGGGATTTGGGAGATAAATGGGTATCCCATGGCAGGACCGTTCATAACCTATATCCTTAATGACCAACAGAATAACAGAAAACTAGTATTGGAAGGATTTACATTTGCCCCAGCAACCGAGAAAAGAGATTATATGTTTGAGTTGGAGGCCATCCTCAAGACCGTAAAATTTGGGAATTAGGAAATAAGATCACCCTTTTCTTTTTAACCCCCACTTTCCTTAAATTGACTTCCATCTTTTAAAAGGGTATTGTCAGCATTTTGGCGGATATTGCAACAAAATCATTTTTTTTGCGATAAAGTAGTTAAAAAGACCTAACCCAGGACCAAAATAAAGGGCAAAGAAAAGCATCAAGAAATTGACGCTTTTTTCGCATTTCGATAGTTATACTAATCAAATGCAAAGCCGGTTGAAACTCTAACGATAAACGCATAAAGAACAATTACAAAACTGGCAAAACAGAACCATGTAAACGCTTTAAAATACGTTTTAACGAAGGCGTGCCCCAAGTTTTTAAAAGCTTCCAAATAAATTTCTCTGATAAGAAGGACATTTTTCATGATGTAAGATTTCAGGTTGGTTATTGATTATATATAGGTATTTTATCGAATTTTTTTGTTGTGAAGAGGGCACCGGTTGTTGTGAAAACCCATTTTTTCAGGAACGGTGCCAAACTCGAATTAAACATTAAAAGGAGAGACCCCGGAATGAATCTGACGTTGGGCGTTCTTGTCTTTTGGATACCGCTGAAGGGGTCTGGAGACATTGCCCCAACATGTGGAAGTGAGGGTGTTGAAAGCTATAAGGTTGGACTTGAACACAGATTGTCTTATGTTCTAATCATTGATAGATGGCTCCAATTTTAAATTTTTCTTTTGGACACGAAAGGCATTTGCAGCAGTTTAAGCAAAAACCCATCAATCCAATTATGAGTGGTGGGTTCGTTGTATTTTGGGACAAATGTAAGGTAGGGTTACATTTTTACTATGATAAATTCCGAGCGTCTGTTCAGCTTATGTTGGTCTTTGGTGCAACGAACACCATCCGAACATCCGTTAAGGGGCTTTTCCTCGCCATAACCAAAGGCACTTTCAATACGGTCTGGGGCAATTCCTTTGGAGATAAGGTATTTTCGGGTAGAATCTGCCCTAGTATTGGAAAGGTATTTGTTATAAATATTGTCGCCCCATGCATCGGTATGAGATTCTATCTTGATCACCATATCCTTATATTCGTTCATTACCTCAACCAATTTATCCAGTTCTTTGGCCGCATCCATACGAATAGTGGACTTGTCAAAATCGAAATGGATCATATCGGTCTTGAGCTTTTTAATGCCATTTTCAATGGCGATCATTTCTTTTAGATTTTTCATGGAAATAGTTGTGGACACGATTTCATTTTCTTTGGTGTGTACCAATTGTTCATTGTCAAAGAATTGATCCCTCAAAGTTTTTAAAGTGTATTTGGTATTGCTGTCCAAGTCCTCAAACACAAATCGTCCATCATCGGCGGTGACCATTTCTTTTAGTTTTATGTTATTTTCGTCCAATAGCATTACAAGGGCCTTTGGCATAAAATCGCCGGTTACGAGTTCCGCGACCACTCCGGCTATTGCATTCAGGTTCTTTTCGGTCTCGTCGGGCACTAGCCTTTTAAAGGAATAAATGTCGTCATCCCCTTTTCCACCGGGTCTATTGGATGCAAAAAACCCCTTTTGGGTCTCTTCATTGACGATATAGGAAAAATCGTCCATATTGCTGTTAATGGGGAGTCCCACGTTTTTAACGCTTTTAAATCCCCCTTCATACATAGTTGCCTCGTATATGTCAAGCCCACCAAGACCCTCATGCCCATCAGAGGAAAAATATAATTTCTTGTTGTTTACAAACGGGAACATCTCCTTTTTTGCTGTGTTTATTTCTGGCCCTAAATTCCTTGGTTCCGAAAAGGAACCATTTTCTAAAACATCGACCACAAAAATATCGGTCTCACCTATACTACCGGGCATGTCCGACACAAAATATAATAGTTTTCCGTCCGCACTAAGTGCGGGATGTCCTATTGAATAATTGTCACTGTTGAAAGGCAGTTCTGTGCCCTCTGTCCATTCCCCGTTTATTTTGGCGGAGCTATAAATTTTAAGATGGTTTACCCCATTTTTATCTCTTTTCAGTTTCTTGCCATAGTTGTTCCTTGTAAAATACATAACAGTATTGTCTGGAGAAAAGGTAACCGAAGCCTCGTGGTATTTTGTGTTTATTTTCCGGGAAAATTTCAAGGCTTGTTTTAAGTCTTGGGACTCCTCGTTTACTTTTGAGACATAAAGATCCAAATAAGGCTGCTCGTTCCATTTGTACCGTCTGGTATTAAAAAAGGCGGAATCCTTTGCCGAAGAAAAAACCACTTCATCCGTATTATAGAACATCGGGGAAAAATCCGAATACTTAGAATTTATGGATAAATTTTTTATATCAAAACTTTGTGGTTTTTCCAGGATATTGTCCAATACAACTTCATTTGGGAAGGGTCCGGTATCTGTATTCCCTGTTCGGATAGATGCGCCATCATCTTTTTTCATGTTACCATAAAGGCGCATTAACCTCTTGGCGCGTGCATATTTACCTGTACCTTTAAGTGAATGGGCATATTTGAAGATATTGTCCGCCGACATATAATCCGTATAATTTTCGTACAAAATGTTATACCAATGGTATGCCCTTTCCATATTTGTATTGAAATAATGGGCGTCGCCGGCTTTTTGGAGAACGTCATAATTATAGCCTTCTTTATTTTTGTTTAGAGCCATCTCATAAAGTTCGGCAGCTTCCGCATACCACATTTTGTTGAAATAAAGATCCGCCTTTTGAAGAAGCTTTTGGTTATTGGGATCCTTTGTGTTGCTGTTGTTCGCTGTTTTGGAAGCATCCAACATTTCATAGGTTACGGATTCCAAAGGAACAACAGTATCTGTTGGGGAATCGTTTTCAATGTTTAAAATCCAGACATCCTCTTTATATGCTCCATTGAATTCTGAATCGCAATCCGCTATGGCTTCCCGCCAATTAGAATAATAGCCTATATAGGCATAACCCATACCGTTCTTTGGATTTATAATGGCTCCTGATGCAAAGCCCTTGTTCTGTAGCTTTTTAACGGCCTTTTTTAGATTGTTCCTGTTGCTATATACGGCAACAATGGCATAATAGCCATTCTTGACCCCTTCAAGGTAATCTAATTTTTGATGTGGGATGTTGCTTTTTTCGGCCTCTTTTATGAACGAATCTTTCCTTTCACCGTCATAAAAAGTACCACCTGACTTCTCCACACTGGCAGAAAGACCGTGATTTTTTTTTGGCGTTGCATTATTTTGTACGGTTTGGGCGTAGTTTCCCAAAGACGATAAAAAAAGGCAGGTCACTATTAGTTTTTTCATTCTGGAACCATGAAATTGAATGCCAAAAGGTAATTGAAAGCACAAAAGGAGGTTCAAAAAGCCCCAAGCATTCTATAATTTAAACGACGAATGTAATTGTTCTAATGTAGTAGGATTATTTTTTGTTGTGAAAGGAGGGTTTTATGTCGTATAAATATGATTTCAATGCATTTACAAGTTATCGTTGAAAAAAAGACCAACTTTGGGAAGGAGCGAGCCTAAATTTCCAAATCAGTATTGAATATCCATTTGAATGGCCAATAATTGGAATGAACATAAAGAAAAAAGCCAAACACAAAATTAACATAATTATCGTTGACACGGAATAATTAATTGTGGGCATAATGAAGCATAGGGCAAACAAAAAACCCCTTGGAATGAACAAAGGGGTTAAATAAAAAGGTCTTATAAAGAAATATTATTCCTTTTTTTCTCCCAATTTGTCGTCTTCCTTGGAGGCTTCCTTGAATTCTTTGATTCCACTTCCAAGACCTCGCATTAATTCGGGAATTTTTTTCCCCCCGAACAACAAAAGAACAACCAATACGACAATAACAATTTGCCAAGGCCCCACTACTAAAAATATGTTCAATGATACCATGATGAATGATTTAATGGATAACAAATGTACTAAAAAAGTCGTAAACAACCTGTTAATAGTAACGAAGTTGTTGTATTTTAATTGTTGACACCAAAAAAAACCTTTATTAGGGCATGATCAACAAAATAGGGGGCATATAAATTTTAGAAGAACCAACGGGAATTTCATTTCAAACCTTATATTTGTTTATCATGGCCAAGAACGAAAAGAAAGGAAAGGAAATAAAAAAGAAACTCTTGCACAAGTATCGTTTGGTAATACTGAACGAAAGTACTTTTGAAGAGAAAATATCCTTTAAGCTAAATCGTCTAAATGTTTTTGTGACCGGATCCCTCTTTATAATCGCCCTCATCGGTTTAACGATATTGCTCATTGCCTTTACCCCATTGCGCGAGTATATCCCGGGGTATTCTTCCACTAAATTAAAACGCCAGGCCACGGAATTGACCTATAGGACGGACTCACTGGTGACGACATTGAATTATACCAATAAGTATCTTAATAATATTCGAAAGGTGCTTAAGGGCGACATAGAAAACAATGAGATTAACAGGGACTCCCTTTTTGGGCAATTTAAGCTGGACCCATCCACCGTAGACCTTACCCCAATAAAGGAAGATTCCATACTAAGGGCGCAAGTGGCCCTGGAAGACAAATACAATTTGTTCGAAAGAAACACAGAAAAATCAGGGTTGGCACTCTTCCCCCCCGTAAATGGTATCTTATCCCAAACCTATGAAACAGAAAAAAAGCATTATGCAATTGATGTGGTAGCTCCTAAAAATACTCCGGTCAAAGCTGTTGCGGACGGCACCGTAATATTCGCTGAATGGACGACAGAAACCGGATATGTTATTATTTTGGAACATAAAGACGGACTTATATCAGTATATAAACACAATGGATCATTGAACAAAAGCCAGGGAGATTTGGTAAGATCCGGTGAGGTTTTGGCAGCCGTGGGCAATACAGGGGAATTTACAACCGGTCCGCATCTTCATTTTGAATTATGGAGCAATGGAAATCCGGTGAATCCGTTGGATTATATAGAGTTTAAATAAAATATCCCCCATGTCCTTAAAATCATTAGCAGCTCGAATCTTTGCCAAAAATAGTGTCCTCAAAACTGCGAAATGGGCAAAAGATCCCATAACGACCCAAGAAAGAGTGTTTAAGGAACTTGTTTCAAAGGGAGAAAAGACCCAGTTCGGCAAGGAACATGCTTTTGCGGAAATAAAATCGTATGCTGATTTTGTAAAGAGGGTGCCCGTTAGGGATTATGAGGGATTCAGAGGGTATATAGATAAGATCATGTCCGGACAAAGAGACATACTATGGCCCGGAAAACCAATTTATTTTGCTAAAACTTCAGGAACCACTTCGGGGGTTAAATATATTCCGATAACTCCCGAATCCATCAAGTACCAAATTGATGCCGCCCGCAATGCCATTCTAAGCTATATACACGAGACAGGAAATGCCGCTTTTGTCGACGGCAAAATGATTTTTTTACAGGGAAGCCCTGAATTACAAGAAAAGAACGGCATAAAACTGGGCCGTTTATCCGGAATATCGGCACACTATGTGCCAAATTACCTACAGAGAAACCGCTTGCCAAAATGGGAAACCAATTGTATCGAGGACTGGGATACCAAGGTTAACCAAATCGTTGAGGAAACCATAAATGAAGATATGACGGTCATTGCGGGCATTCCCTCTTGGGTGCAAATGTATTTTGAAAAGCTATATGCGAAATCCGGGAAAAAGGTGGTGGAGTTATTCCAAAACCTACAGCTATTTATTTACGGCGGCGTAAATTATGAGCCGTACCGGGCTAAATTCGAAAACTTAATGGGCAGGAAGGTAGATAGCATAGAACTATTCCCGGCAAGCGAAGGGTTTTTTGCCTATCAGAATTCCCAAAAAGACAAAGGCTTGCTACTACTTCTCAATTCGGGTATTTTTTATGAGTTTATCAAGGCTGATGAATTTTTTACGGAAAATCCGAAACGACTTACCCTAGAAAATGTACAGATAGGTATAAATTATGTGATGGTAATTTCTACCAATGCAGGGTTATGGGGGTATAATATTGGCGATACCGTGCAGTTTACGTCCACTAAACCTTTTAAAATAATAGTCTCTGGAAGGATAAAGCATTTTCTTTCTGCCTTTGGCGAGCACGTTATTGCGAAAGAAGTGGAAGAAGCCATGCGTGTAGCCATAAGCCAGACCGATGCCCAAATAAACGAATTTACAGTGGCCCCTCAAATTACACCTGAAAATAAGGAACTTCCCTATCACGAATGGATTGTAGAATTTGAAAAGGTACCGTCCGATATGGAAAAGTTTATATGCATTTTAGATCAGGAGCTTCAAAAACAGAACAGTTATTATTTTGATTTAATTCAGGGGAAAATACTGCAACGTTTGAAAATTACCCAGATTGTGGCAGGGGGCTTTATAGGGTATATGAAATCTATTGGAAAACTTGGAGGCCAAAACAAGATACAGCGATTATCCAACGACCGCAAATTGGCAGATGCCTTGTCTGATTATAGAAAAGCATAAACAATGCTTGGGCATTAGTAGGATTTCCCCGTAGGGTCAATGCCATAAAACCAGTGCATATTGATATTAATTGTAATTTCGCAGGAATTTATCTTATATGGGCAAGGCAACAAGCACAACTAGGGCACATGAATCTACTAATGCCATTGAACGTTTGTACATTACCATGCGTCATTTGTTCAATCGTGGGTTCTATAAACCTATGGGCATTTCCGGGGAAACTTTGAAAAACGCACTTTTACAGCTTCGACCGGAAATCTATGGTTCCATTGCCGAGGAGAAAACAGAACTGAATGGGCTCATCTATGTACTGGAACGCCTTCCGGAAGGTATAGAACAATGCCGTTTTATAAATTTAACCTCCGATGAGGGTTTCGGAAAATTGCATCTTAAGCCCATTATACCGGCTAAAAGAAAAAGAAATTGTTATAGGATCGATGAGGAGCAGATGAATATTGAGATTACTAGGGGCCGCTCCGATATTTATGACA
Organism: Flavobacteriaceae bacterium; assembly: GCA_041749595.1. Lineage (GTDB taxonomy): Bacteria > Bacteroidota > Bacteroidia > Flavobacteriales > Flavobacteriaceae > Aurantibrevibacter. The sequence continues at coordinate 22,954 of JBGTBA010000036.1, forward strand.
TCCTTACCCACCTTACTTTTTTGTTCATTGAATCCCAAAAGATAGCCAGAAGGGTATTGATAGAGGATACCGATAGAACTATAAGGGATTGGGAAAAATTGGAATATGCCATAAAAAAGAAAAAACTTTCCAAGGCGGAACAGGAGGTGGCCCTGATTCATGCAGCCAATATTTTAGGCAGGTCTTTTAGCGAAACGGTACCGGTTTACCATAAGCTGGCCACAAAAAAGAGGCCAGAGACCTTTTTGAACATTATTTATTGGCTGGGCAAATTGGCCATAGAAGAAGAAACTACGGGGAGCAAACGGTCAATTACCTTTAGCGTCTTATTACGGGAGCGCTTGGGGCATCATATACATGGAGAACGCTGGGCCGATACTATAAAGGAAACATTATATCTGCACGGGCTTTTAGGAAGGCCCATCCACATTATAAGTGCCAATATGCACAGTGTCATGAACTCCTTGTTTGCCAAAAAAGCCTTAGCCAAAGAATTTCCAAAGACCAATGGATCGCTTGAAATTTTTGAAGCACTAAGCTTGCCGGACAATTTCGCCTTAAGGAATAAAGTTACGGCCACCGCCAAGAAAAACGGGATGATCGCTATTGACGATGTTTCCGGCACCAATATCGATGTGCAAATCTTCGATATGGCCAATTTAGGGGAAACAGCTTGCTGCTATGAGCTGCCAAAGGGAACCACCGATGATGAAAAACCTGTTATATTTGTAATGGACTATGCTTTTGGGGAGCAGGCCTATGAGACCATAGATGAGCTCTTGAAGCCCTATAAAATTAAAAAAGGAGAAAAAATATTTTTAAATGTGGCCTCAATTTCAATTATGGGAAAAGCAGGAATTTTGGAAGGCGGGAAAGGCGACATAATGATTCCTACCGCCCATATTTTTGAAGGAACAGCGGATAATTATCCGTTTAAAAACGAGTTGAGCGCCAAAGATTTTGAAAACAATGGGCTCCGGGTTCTCGAGGGCACCATGGTCACTGTTTTGGGCACCTCGTTACAGAACAAGGATATTTTAAGGTTTTTTCACGATTCAACCTGGAAGGCCATTGGCCTGGAAATGGAAGGGGCACATTACCAAAAGGCCATACAAGCCGCCTCTAAAATTCGTAAAAGTATTAGTGAAGATGTAAAAGTAAGATATGCGTATTATGCCTCAGACAATCCCTTGGAAACCGGAAGCACTTTGGCTTCCGGGGGGCTGGGCACCACTGGCGTAAAACCAACGTATTTAATCACCAATAAAATTTTAGAACAAATTTTCAATTCATAACTATATGGGAAATCAAACACCGGCCAACACTCCTAACCCATCCGATGAAATAGATCTGGGACAGTTGCTAAAAATGATTAAAAAAGGCTTTAAAAGCATGTTCAGGAGTTTTTTATGGGTATTTATATATCTCAAAAAGAATTCCATAAAATTGGCTGCACTGATTGCTTTAGGTATCGGTATCGTATTGGTGCTCAACCATTTTGTTCCCAGGGGACTAAAGTCAGAAGTAATAGTTAAACCTAATTTTGAAAGCAAAAACTACCTATACGATGTGGTCTTGGAAATTGATGCAAACCTAAGAAGTAAGGACACTTTGTTTTTTAAAAACTTGGGGATAGACATTAAAGAACTCAGTGGTTTTGGAATTCAAATTGAACCAATTGAAGAAAAAACAAGCAAAGAAAGTCTAGATGCCGATATTAAGTTTCTTGAACTTCTGGAAAAATTTCAAACCGATGCAATAGTACTGGATGTCCTTAGGTCCGAGATATTAAAAAAAAGCGTGTTTAACCATAGGATCACATTTTTATATAAAGAGGCGAGACAAGGGGAAGCCAACACAAAGAAGCTTATGGATTACATCAACACAAATACATATTTCACGGAACTGAAGAAAGTTTATACAGAAAATGCCCGTTCTAAAATAGCAAGGAACAATGATTTGATAGTGCAGATAGACGAATTGATTACAAATTATACCAAAAATTTGGAAGAAAGTTCGGGGCGTACCGGTGA
>JBGTBA010000037.1:0-27482 GCA_041749595.1 Flavobacteriaceae bacterium
TGGAACCACATTCACAGCAACCACAATTTATAAATTACTTGATAAAATTGGCCTGGAATTCCAGAATGGAGAAGGGTATGTTTCACGAAAATAATTCGTGTAAATAATTAGTTATTTTTCACCAAAAGTGACGAAGAACCTCATCCGATCCGGAACAACTTAATAATGATACAGCAGGAATGCCTATTAAAATTCCCGCAGACGTCTTCTTGATAAAAGTTTTTCTATCCATGACTAAATTATATTAGGTTAATAAATGAGTTATATGAATTTAATTTTTAGTCACTACTGTTCAAGTTTGAGGGGGCATTTTTAGGACCCAAATAGAAATTTCTTGAAATTGAAAACCCGAATCGCACGCCACCATCTCTCCATGATTTATCGTTATTAGGAATAAAATTGTTTTCTGTAACATATGGGGCATTCTGAAAATTAAGGCTAAAAACATGCCCTCCTGTTTCTATTTCAAGGCCAACACCCAAGGGGTTGAAATATTCGGTGTTCAGATTGCTAGGTCTATCTAGCCCATTTACCCACACGTAGTCCGCAATAATGGAAATTCTTCGGGTAATTTTAAAACGCCCTCCCATTCCCAGAACAGAAAAACGTTCCCGATCCCCCGGATCCTCTAAATGCGCTCTTAAAAAATATCCTGGATTCAACATAAGGGACAAGGAAGGGGAATTTTTTTTTGCCACAATGACCTCTAAAAAATGGGATATCCTATCCGATCCATCATTAAATTCATTGGGAGATAACTCTTTTCGAGTGATCCAGCTGGTCTGGCCAAAAAGAGTGACCGAAATAGGCATTCCTCCTTCCCGTTGATGGAAAAGACCGTATTTCACCTAAAAATTGTAGGTTTCATTATACCTGCTTCTCCCGGTCCCTATGGTTAGGTCGTTCGTAACCCCGTAATCAAATCCAAGATGTATATCCGTTGCGGTATCCAGATCAAACAATGAACGGGAACCGCCAAATTCTCCACCAATATCCCCGAATCTATGTCCTACCCAAAAGGCAAGATTCTGTTTTTTTTGTAGCTCACTGGTTTGGAGCAATACCAGTTTCGGGCTTTTAAAAATAGCCATCACCAATTCTTGGTCTTCTTGCTGTAAGTCTTCCATCAGGGAATTCACATCTTGTCCATAGGAAACAAGGACAAAAACGAAGAAAAACAGGAGGAAAAGCTTTCTCATGGTATGTGGGGCTTAAAATGGATATCAAGCGAAACCTTAATCACTTCAGCGATATTCCTGAACATAAGTCGGGGTATTTTTATGCCATGATCCTTGCAAAGGATTTCAAAATTGGTTTCCAAAAAAAATGAATTATTTAAAAATCTAATTTCCGCAGGGATTTCCCGAGATTGGACTGTTCCATGTATTTCGAGATTTCCTTTGATAACAACCTTTTGGGGATCCAATAAATCGGGATTGGGCAACGGTTGAATATGTCCTGTGAAAATCCCGAAGGGATATTTGTGCGATTCCATATAATTTTCATTAAAATGTTCTTGCATTAAGTCCTTTTTGAAGTCGAAACTCCTAATTTTTATCTTGAAGACAATTTCTCCATTTTCAGGATTTAGTACAGAGATGCCCGAATCGGAAAAGGCTTCTATATTTTCAATGGGCGCCGATGAATAAAAACTTACTTTTCCTGAACGGGTTTGATACAGGTCTTGCCCTAAAGCCAGTTGTAGAAAAAACATATAAAAAAACAGATAAAACAAAAAGCTTTTTAACTTTGTAAGCTTAGTTTGATCAATATTTGGCCTATCATCCATTTTTAAAAGTTGGTTTCCCTTGTTCTCTTGCCCCTAATCACTACATGTAATTCCATTTTAGAATGGAATTACATCATTTAAATTTGTGTCGTAGGTTGGGGTTGTCCCACAAATATTTAACTTAAAATAGAACAGTCCCATGCCGTAAGGTTCACTGAAAAAGCAAAAACGTTCCAATTATCCTTGTGCGTAAATACCAAGCTTACCTTTTGAAGATGCCCTACAGAGTAAAAGGTTGCGTTGAACTATCCCAGAAATTACAAATTGTGAAATAAATGCCTTGATGTATCTTAGTAGAAAGGCAGGAAAAGTTTTTTATACGTGGAGAAACAGAATCTCGATTTGCTGGGAATGCTTGAACAAATGTAGATTATCTTTATTCAGAGGCATCTTTTTATTTATAATTGTGCATCCGTTGAAAATTCATATTCCCTTTCAGCCGGCTTCTTAAACGACTTTGCTTTGAGGGTATTTAAGACTCTTTCGAGGACCGTAAAAACCTCATCACCAAAAAATTAATTTGCCTTTTATCGCCCAACTACATAATAATCCCACTGTTTTTTAGTTAAGGTTAGGTACGTATAACAATAACTTTGAAGCTTTCTAAGAGACACACCCTAATTGCCAGTATCATCTGTGTTGTACTAAGTGCCTGTTCTACAAAAAAAGACGCTTTTGTAAACCGCAACTGGCATGCCTTGAACACTAAGTTCAACACCCTGTACAATGGCAATATAGCCTTTGAAGAAGGCAGGGAGGGGCTCAATGAAACCTACAGGGACAATTACTGGGAAGTGCTTCCGGTGGAGCGCTTGGAGGTCAAGGATGAAATAAAGCTCGATTCCGAAAACAACAACCCCAAATTCATCATCGCCGAAGAAAAGGCAGCCAAGGCCATACAAAAACACAGTATGGACATTAAGGATGTGGAGAAAAACCCGCAAACCGATGAGGCATTTCTACTTTTGGGGAAAGCCCGGTATTTCGATCAAAGGTATATTCCCGCATTGGAGGCTTTCAACTATATCCTAAGAAAATATGAGCAGAGCGATAAATTGAACGAGGCCACCATTTGGAGGGAAAAAGTGAATATTCGCTTGCAAAACGAGGAATTGGCGCTTAAAAATCTTAAACGCCTTCTAAAACAGGAACGTTTAAAAGACCAAGAATACGCCGATGCACGTGCCATGATGGCGCAGGCCTACATTAACCTAAAAATCCCGGATACGGCCATCCAACAATTGAAAATAGCATCGGCCTACACTCAAAAATATCCGGAAAAGGGCAGATATTATTATATTATTGGTCAACTGTACAATCGGTTGCAGTTTAAGGATAGTGCCAATATTGCTTTTGATAAGGTAATAGCGCTAAATAGAAAATCCCCAAGGGTATATATGATCAATGCCCATTTGCAAAAGATCCAAAACACCGCAATAACCGCCGAAAATAAAGCGGATATTTTAGAATATTTGACAGATCTTGAAGAAAATAGGGAAAATAGGCCTTTTTTGGATAAAATCTATCGGGAGGTGGCCTTGTACCACCTGGCAAATTCATCAGATACTCTCGCTTTGGCCTATTTTAACAAATCCTTAAAAGCGACCCAAAACCTGCCCCAGTTGAATGCATTGAACTACGAAAATCTGGCAGAATACAACTTTGAAAAGAACGATTATAAAACTGCGGGGGCCTATTATGACAGTGTACTAACCAATGTAAAGGAAAACACAAGAAAGTATAGAACCATTAAAAAGAAATCGGACAATTTGGAGGATGTTGTACGCTACGAAGGAGAGGTACAGTACGCGGACAGTGTTATTACGCTCTATAATTTGCCAAAGGAAGAACAGAGCGCATTTTTTGAACGATATATTGCAGAGATGAAGCGGGTAGAGGAAACCGCCGCCAAAAAGGAGGAAGAACGGACTACTGCCGGATTTGCAGATTTTGCGAAAACCAAAGGAGGCAAGGAGAACCAAGGCAAATTTTATTTCTACAACATTACCAGTCTGGGGCATGGAAAGAATGCCTATAAGAGCAAATGGGGAGATCGCCCCCTTGAGGACGATTGGCGATGGGCCAACAAAAATAGGACCCAAATCGCGGAAGACCAACAGGCAGTGGCAGGTACTCAACCGGAAAAGGCCGCCGAAATTAATGAAGATCAAAAATATTCGGTAGATTTTTACACCTCAAGGATACCGACAGACGTAGTTGTTATTGATAGTTTAAAAACAGAACGAAATTTTGCCAATTACCAATTGGGACTTATCTACAAGGAAAAATTCAATGAAAATCTGTTGGCTGCGGGCAAGTTGGAAGATGTACTGAAATCCAATCCGGAAGAGCGGTTAATACTTCCATCAAAATACAACTTATATAAAATTTACGAGAAAGCCGCCAATCCTTTAGCCGCTGAAATGAAGGAAAATATTATAAAAAACCACCCAGGTTCCAGATATGCGGAATTATTGTTGAATCCACAGGCTATTTTAGAGGGTAACCAAGACAGTCCGGATGCGCGGTACGTCCGCTTGTACAAAATGTACCAAGACCAACACTATTTAAATGTCATTAACGAAGCCGAGGAAAATATAGATAAATATACCGGGGATCCCATCGTTCCCAAATTTGAAATGCTAAAAGCAAATGCCATAGGCAGGTTGCAGGGCTATATCGATTTTAAAGAAGCGTTGAACTATGTAGCCTTGAACTATCCCAACAATCCCGAGGGCAAAAAGGCATCCCAGATGATCGCCGACCAATTACCGAGACTGGAACTCAAGGAATTTTCACAGGAGACAGAATCTATTGGAACAGCGAATTGGAAAGTGGTATTTCCTTTTAAAATAAAAGACGACGAAAAGGCACTTAAACTAAAGGAACTCCTTGAAAAGGCGATCAAGGATTTAAAATACAAAAACAGTGTATCCAAGGATATTTACGATCTCGAAGATGAGTTTGTAGTTGTGCATGGCTTTAAATCTAAGGATTTTGCGCTGGGGTATGCAGAACTCCTAAAAAACAACAAAGATTACCGGGTGGCGTATGGGAATTTCGTAATTTTATCCAACAACTATAAAATCATACAGATACATAAGAATATAGACGAGTACAGAAACAGCTTTTAACCCCAAAACCTAGAACGAAATGTTTTCAGATAACAAAAAACCACGAGTTATGACAGAAATAGGCGGACAACCCAACAGAATTGAAAAGAACACCAAAATTAAAGGAGATATCATTTCAGAAGCCGATTTTAGAATAGACGGAAAATTGGACGGCAACGTAAAAACCTCCGGAAAGGTCGTTATTGGTAAAGATGGCTATATCCACGGTAAAGTGGAATGCGTCAATGCAGATATAGAAGGCAATTTTAATGGGGAACTTTTGGTGTCGGAGTTATTGTCCTTAAAGGCCTCTGCGGTCATTGAAGGAACGGTTTCCGTATCTAAATTGGCCGTGGAGCCCGGAGCCACTTTTAATGCGTCATGTAATATGAAGGGCAAAGGTGGCTCCGCAAGCGGGCCTTCTACCATTGGACAAAGCCCTAATGCAATAAAGAATGAATCCGCAAAAGCCTCCTAAAAAAACCAGCAACTTAAAAAATATTGCTGTACTTTCGGGGATCGCCTTTCAAATGGGAGCCATAATATATCTGGCCTCCAAAGGAGGCAAATGGCTGGATGCACAGTATCAATCCGAAAAAAACAGCTATACTATAATTGCTACGCTCTTAGGCGTGGCAATTTCAATTTGGGTGGTCCTACGGCAACTAAAGCGGATTAAGTATTGATGATAAAGACAAATCCGGTTTTCTTGTTCCTTGTTTTGCTTACCCTTTTTTTTGGGCTCTTTTTTTCGATCCACTTCAGTATTCTTAAAATTTATGGATTTCCACCTGATGGCAATAAGATTGTTTTTTCCTATATGGCGAATTTTATGCTTGCGGCATCTATATTTATTGTTCTTTATGCCTTGCGGAACAAACTCAAAGATCAGATTGGTTTTTTGTTCATGGGCGGCAGTTTATTAAAATTCATGGTGTTTTTTATCTTTTTCTACCCCACATATCGTAATGATGGCGTTATGGACAAACTGGAGTTTGCCGCATTCTTTGTTCCATACGCCTTGGGACTGCTTATAGAGACTGTTTTTACTGCCCAAATCCTCAAAAAACGGGAATAGGCGTTACTGCATAAGAAGTTCTTAAATAGAGCTAAAATAAACAGCGCAAATGCTTTTTTCTTTTTGAGGGAATAGTTTACATTTGCACCGATTTTTAGCGACCGATATTTTTTACTATATGCAAAATCTTTTTTTTACAAAAATCATCTTGGTTTTTAGCTTACTGTCTGCTGGTTATGGTTTTGCAAGTAGTTCTGAACCAAAACAAGAAGTGCAAAAAAAAGACCTTAAGTCTGAAATAAAGGAATACATTCAGCACCACTTAAAGGATTCCCACAATTTTTCCTTGTTTTCGTACACCAACGAAAACCATGAACACATCTATGTTGGCTTTCCTTTACCCGTAATTTTATGGGACAATGAGCTTAAAATATTTTCGTCTTCCAAATTTCATCATGGCGAAAAAGTGGCTGAGGTAAACGGAAGCCATTACAAGTTGTATCACGGTAAAATATACGCCACAGAGGCATCTGGCATCATTAATTACGATGAGGATCACCATCCAACCAATGCCAAACCGCTGGACTTCTCCATTACGAAAAGCGTCGTCATGATTTTTATCACCGGGCTTCTCATGTTTTGGTTATTCACCGGTCTGGCAAAGTCCTATTCCAAAAATTCCGGGGTAGCTCAGGGCATAGGCCGGTTTTTTGAACCTATTGTTCTTTATATCAGGGACGATATTGCCAGGCCGAATATTGGCGAAAAGCGGTATAGAAAATACATGCCCTATTTACTGACCATTTTCTTCTTTATTTGGTTTTTAAATATTTTTGGACTAACACCTTTGGGCGTAAACGTAACCGGCAATATTGCGATCACTTTTGCTTTGGCGTTACTAACCTTTTTATTGACAAATTTTACCGGAACAAAAGATTACTGGAAGCATTTGTTCGATCCTTTGGGCGATTCCATGCCGTGGATCGCAAAAATTCCTTTGTACATTATATTGGTTCCTATTGAATTATTGGGAATTTTCATTAAACCGTTCTCATTATTGATCCGACTTTACGCCAACATGCAGGCAGGACATATTGTGTTGATGAGCTTAATTGGCTTAATGTTTATATTTAAGAGTTGGTTGGGCAGTCCGCTCTCCTTTGGCCTTGCTTTTGCCATTTCATTGATTGAAATTTTAGTGGCCTTATTACAAGCCTATATCTTTACCATGTTGTCGGCCTTGTATTTTGGCTTTGCCGCCGAAGATCACCAACATGAAGATCATGAGCACAAAAGTGAACCTCAATTATCGCATCTGTAATAATCTCGGATGGATATTTTAGGTTAAAATGATGAATTTTTAATTTTTAAACTAGATAGATTATGGAAGTTCCAGTAATGGTAGGTGCAGGTTTGGTAGTAATTGGTGTAGGTATAGGTATTGGTAGGATCGGTGGATCTGCCATGGACGCCATTGCACGTCAGCCTGAAGCTTACGGAAAAATTCAAACAGCGATGCTGATTGCAGCGGCGCTTATTGAAGGTATTGGGTTTGCCGCACTTTTTGCGGTATAATTCAGCATCATCGAGCACTGTTCTCAGCGGTTGGTTGCGGGCAGTGCTTTATTAAAAATCAAGAAGGCTTTTAAAATCAAAGGAAAATGGAAAAATTAGTAAACGAGTTTTCAATCGGGTTGTTTTTTTGGCAAACCATATTGTTTGTACTCTTGCTTTTGTTGCTGCGAAAATTTGCATGGAAACCCATTCTCAATGCGGTCAATGATCGTGAAGAAGGGATTAAAGAGGCATTGGCTGCCGCAGAAAACGCGAAAAAGGAGATGCAAAACGTTACGGCCGATAGCGAAAAACTGTTGAAAGAGGCCCGAACCGAAAGGGAATCGATGCTTAAAGAGGCTCGTGAGATAAAGGAAAAATTAATTGCCGATTCTAAGGAACAAGCCAAAATAGAAGGCGATAAAATGATAAAACAGGCGCAATTGGCCATAGAAGGCGAAAAGAAAGCCGCCGTGGCCGAAATTAAAAACCAAGTCGCCAGCCTGTCTCTGGAAATTGCCGAGAAAGTGATAAAAGAGCAATTGGCCAATAAAGACAAGCAGTTGAAGTTGGTAGAAGACATGTTGGGGGATATAAAATTAAATTAGATCGGACATGAACGAATCAAAAGTTGCGCTGCGATACGCCAAGGCCGTCTTGGATTTGGCCATTGGCAACAAGGCTACGGATAAGGTAGAGAAGGATATGCGTGCCATTGCAGCTACGATCGTGGGCAGTAAAGAGCTTCAGGAACTTTTGGGCAACCCGGTCGTTAGTGGAACGATCAAAAAGGACATTCTTGAGACTATCTTTAAGGAAAGTGATTCCATAACCGAAGGCCTATTTTCGCTTTTGGTGGAAAACAGACGTGTTTCCTTGCTTAATGAGGTAGCTTTAAAGTACATTATCCTGAATGAGCAATTTAAAGGACAGCATGTGGCGTATGTGACTACGGCCATAGCCATGACCCCCGGATTGGAAAAAAAGGTGTTGGATCAGGTCATTAAGCTCACCGGAAACAAGGTAACATTGAAAAATAACATCGACGAAAATATTATTGGTGGTTTTATCCTGCGTATCGCTGATTTACAGTATGATGCCAGCATCGCCAATAAATTGGATAATTTAAAAAGAGAATTTATTAATAGTCTATAAAAATAACCATTTAGGCAAAAGTCGCATAACCGGCTTACGTCAAACGTCTTATATCTAATACACATGGCAGGAGTAAAAGCCGCTGAAGTATCAGCAATTTTAAGGAAACAATTATCAGGATTTGAAGCCTCGGCCACTTTGGACGAAGTAGGAACGGTATTACAAGTAGGTGACGGTATCGCAAGGGTATTCGGTTTGGCCAACGTACAGTATGGCGAATTGGTAGAGTTTGAAGGCGGATTGCAAGGTATTGTGCTTAACCTGGAAGAAGATAATGTGGGCGTGGTATTGTTAAGTCCATCCAGGGACGTAAAGGAGGGTTCCGTAGTAAAACGCACACAGACTATTGCTTCCATAAAAGTAGGTGAAGGCATTGTGGGTCGTGTGGTAAACACCTTGGGTGTCCCCATCGACGGTAAGGGACAAATAAGTGGCACCGTTTACGAAATGCCTTTGGAACGCAAAGCACCCGGGGTGATTTTTCGTCAGCCGGTAAACGAACCCTTGCAGACAGGGATTAAGGCAATTGATGCTATGATTCCAGTAGGTAGAGGGCAACGTGAGTTGGTCATTGGCGACCGCCAAACCGGAAAAACTACGGTTTGTATTGATACCATTCTTAATCAAAGGGAATTTTACGATGCCGGGAAACCGGTATATTGTATCTATGTGGCCATTGGCCAAAAGGCATCAACAGTCGCAAATATTGCGAAGACTTTGGAGGATAATGGAGCACTCGTCTATACTACCATAGTTGCTGCCAATGCTTCAGACCCTGCTGCAATGCAGGTATATGCACCTTTTGCAGGTGCAGCAATTGGCGAATATTTTAGGGACACCGGTAGACCTGCCTTGATTATTTATGACGATTTGTCCAAACAAGCAGTCGCTTATCGTGAGATATCTTTGTTATTAAGACGCCCACCGGGACGTGAGGCGTATCCAGGAGACGTTTTCTACCTGCATTCCAGATTATTGGAACGTGCTGCAAAAATTATTGCCGATGATACTATTGCTAAAGGCATGAACGATTTACCCGATTCCTTAAAACCTTTGGTAAAAGGGGGTGGATCTTTAACGGCGCTACCGATTATTGAAACTCAGGCGGGCGACGTATCAGCCTATATTCCTACAAACGTAATATCTATTACGGACGGACAAATATTCCTAGAGCAGGATTTGTTCAATCAGGGGGTAAGGCCGGCCATTAACGTGGGTATTTCGGTATCACGTGTGGGAGGTAATGCCCAGATAAAATCCATGAAAAAGGTAGCAGGCACACTAAAATTAGATCAGGCCCAATTTCGTGAGCTTGAGGCCTTTGCCAAATTTGGATCCGATTTGGATGCCGCCACCTTAAACGTCATCGAAAAGGGAAGGCGTAATGTGGAAATCCTAAAACAAGCACAAAACGATCCTTTTACCGTAGAAGATCAGGTAGCCATTATTTATGCGGGTTCCAAAAACCTGTTACGAGATGTTCCTGTATATAAAATAAGGGAGTTTGAAAAGGATTTTTTAGAATTTCTGAACGCAAAGCATAGAAACGTGCTGGAGGATTTAAAGGCAGGAAAAATTACGGATGAAATTACAGATATCTTGGCAAGTGTTTGCAAAGATTTGTCCGGAAAATATAAGGCATAGCCGCACGCTAATGTATCAAAAAAGGAAAGAAAGTTTTTTGTTAAATTCAAACAAGTTCTTTCCCAAGGAAAGGATTTAGGATAGGAAAGATGGCAAACTTAAAGGAAATACGCAACAGAATAACCTCGGTCTCTTCGACCATGCAGATTACCAGTGCCATGAAAATGGTCTCTGCTGCCAAGTTGAAGAAGGCGCAAGATGCCATTACGGCCATGCGCCCCTACTCGGATAAACTTACCGAGCTGTTACAAAGCTTAAGTGCTAGTTTAGAAGCCGATTCCGGAAACAAGTTCTCTCAGAACAGGGCAATAAAAAAGGTATTGCTTGTTGCTATAACCTCTAACAGAGGGCTATGTGGGGCTTTTAACACCAATATTATAAAACAAACCACGGTTTTAGCTAAAGAAACCTATACAGGAAAGCAGGTAGATGTGCTTGCCATTGGCAAAAAGGCGAATGACATTTTAAGAAAGCGTTTTACCGTCATCGACAACAGGAGTGCTATCTATGAGGATTTAACTTTTGAAAATGTAGCGCGGATTGCAGAAGATATAATGGCATTGTATAGCAATGGCACGTATGATAAGATTGATATCGTGTACAACAAGTTCAAGAATGCGGCTACACAAATTATAATGACCGAACAGTTTCTACCCATAGTTCCCATGAAAGGAGACGTAAGCGGAAATACAGATTATATTTTTGAGCCATCAAAAGAAGAGATTGTAGAACATTTGATTCCAAAGTCGCTTAAAACACAACTATACAAAGGTATTCGCGATTCCTTTGCCAGTGAGCACGGCGCCCGTATGACCGCTATGCACAAGGCAACGGATAATGCTACCGAATTGAGAAATCAATTAAAACTTACGTATAACAAAGCACGACAGGCGGCCATTACCAATGAGATTTTGGAGATTGTGGGTGGCGCAGAGGCGTTGAATAATTAATGCTTGGTTTTATTAAAGGAATCTCCCCATTGTTCTAGGGGATGAGAAATATTAAAATGCTGTATTTGGCAGTATTTTTTATTCCTGTAAAGGTTTAAAAACACAGGCTTTGTTCACGCTAATTAAATACCTACTTTTAGTGACCAATTGAACGCGAATTGAATCCCTTAAAGAAACTCTTTAAACAAACCTTTATTTATGGTTTGGCAACCGTGTTGCCGCGGATGCTTTCGTTCCTTTTGTTGCCTCTGTACACTTCTGTATTGGAAACGGCGGGTTATGGGGAAGTCTCTGTAATATTTGCCTGGTTTGCCATATTTAACGTACTCCTGGCTTATGGCATGGAAACAGCATTTTTTAGGTTTTACCATAGTGCTGAAGATAAATATAAAGTAGTCTCAACTTCTTTAATTTCCATATTTGCAACCACGTTTTTATTTGCCGTTTTGGTTTTGGTTTTTCAAAACCACATAGCCCGGGCTACATTTATTGAGGTAACCTACATAAGGTATGCTGTTTTTATACTGGCATTGGATGCTATGGTGATTATCCCTTTCGCTTGGCTTAGGGCCAATGGAAAACCAATGCGTTATGCCTTGGTCAAAATAGTGAACATTGTTTTGTATTTGGGTCTCAACATTTTTTTTCTAATGATCTTGCCCAAGATCATTGCCAACGATTCCGAGTCAGGTTTTGGGAAACTGTACAAACCGGACTTTCAAATCTCTTATATCTTCATCTCCAATTTAGCGGCCAGCGGTTTTACATTGCTATTGATGTTGAGGTTATATCTAAAGCGTCCCTATGTCTTTGATGCTGTATTATGGAGGAAAATGATGAAATACGCCATGCCGGTACTTATTGCAGGGATAGCATTTACTGTGAATGAAGTTTTTGACCGTATCCTGCTTTCCAAGCTCCTGCCAGAAGATATTGCGGAGAGTGAGATCGGAAAGTATTCCGCATGCTACAAACTGGCCTTGTTTATGACTTTGTTCGCAACCGCGTTTAGAATGGGGATAGAACCCTTCTTTTTTAGCCATTCCTCATCGGAGCATCCACAAAAGGCATATGCGCAGATCACCAATTATTTCGTGGTGTTGGGGAGCACTATTTTATTGGGAGTTGTGGTTTTTGCCGATGTTTTAAAGCGTGTATTTATTCCCAATCCGGATTATTGGGAAGCCATGTCGGTTGTCCCCCTCATCGTGTTGGCCAGTTTTTGCTTGGGGATTTACCATAATTTATCCGTATGGTACAAGGTTACGGACAGGACACATATTGGGGCATATATCTCCCTGATAGGTGCGGCACTTACCATAATTATAAATTTTACCTTTATTCCGTATTTTGGGTATAAAGCATCTGCAGTGGCAACTTTGTTGGCATATGCGGTTATGGTGTTTCTCTCTTTCTTTTTTGGAAAAATGTACTATCCGATACCTTATAATAATAGGAAGATCATTTTCTACCTTTTTGTATCCATTTTATTTTCGATGGTATCATTTTATGTTTTTGATCGGAATTTGATTATTGGAAGCTTATTTTTCCTATTATTTTTGGGCTTGGTTTATAGATTGGAAAATGACAGACTCAGAACAATATTTTTTAAAAAATGGAGATAAAGGTTATAAATGCATCAGGTCATAAACTGCCCCATTACGAGACGGTTGCGTCCGCAGGGATGGATATTAGAGCAAATATTCCAATTTCAATCACCTTAAGTCCATTGGAACGGGCTATTATAAAAACAGGGCTTTTCATAGAATTGCCTATGGGGTATGAGGCTCAGGTGCGTCCCCGAAGTGGTTTGGCCGCCAAAAAGGGCATCACGGTTTTGAATGCTCCAGGAACCATAGACGCGGATTATCGCGGCGAAGTGGCCGTCATTTTGATCAACCTATCCAATGAAATGTTTGTAATTGAAAATGGGGAGCGCATTGCCCAATTGGTCATTGCAAAGCACGAACGTGCGCAATGGGTGGAAGTTACGGAGCTTTCACAAACAATTAGGGGAGAGGAAGGGTTTGGAAGCACGGGCATAAAATAAGGTAAGGTTGCAATTTCATTACACCCACTCTTTTTTCTTTATGAAAACGAGGGATAATTAGAAAATCCGTTTTTTATATCTTTACAGGCCTTATGAGGTATGGTTTTTGTAATCTACTTCTATTATGAAACACACTGTTTATGTTTTTTTTGTAGGTATTGGAACCATGCTTTTGTTTCAAACCATCTATGCCCAGGGAGAGCCTATGGAAGAGGCAAGTGCCGCCGTTTTCCTAGAAGAATATACCGATCAGTTTCAAGATAGGTTTTTCGAGGCATTGAAACAAAAGGGAATAGAAAACTATGATAAAGCCATTCACCTTTTATTGGAATGCAAGCAAATGGACGAAAACAATAAAGTGGTGGACCATGAACTTGCCAAAGCGTATTTTGCCGATAAACAATACATTCTGGCGGAAGAATATGGAATCGCTGCCTTGGTTTCCCAACCGGATAATCCATGGTACTTAAACACACTTCTCGAAATTGTCCAAAGCCAAGGAAATACCATGGAGCGTGTTAAAAATCATATTCCCTATAAGAATAACAAGCTCCAGGAAAATCTGGTGCTGATTTATTACAAACAGAAGGATTATGCCAATGCATTAAAATTATTGAGGGAAATGGGAGAATCCCCCTTTAAGGGAGAGTTAACATCCAAAATTAACGATTCCATGGTTTCCCATGTGCCGGATCCCCAAAAAGAGGGCACGGCATTTATGGCCATCGAAATTGAGGATAATCCTTTGGAACGGTACCAATCCCAAATAGCGGCACTTATATTGAAAAACGAGTTTGGGTTATTGGAAAAAATCAGCTTGGAGGCATTGGAAAACTTTCCTGTACACCCTTTTTTTTATTATGCCAGAGGGTTGGCATTGAATAGGGGACTAAAGTACAAAGAAGCCATTTTGGCCTTGGAAACGGCTTTGGAGTATTGGCTTGAAGATGACGGATTGTATAACAAAATCCATATTGAGCTGGCACAAGCCCATAAAGCTTTGGGAAATACTTCCAAGGCAAATATGTATCTTAGCAAAATGAAATCCTGATCTAAAGTGATGAAAAACGGTTGGTCCGAGGTAAAAAAATGGTCTATTTTCTGCTATTTTTTTCTGCTATTTTTTTCTTGTAAATCGAATAAAGCTCTCCTAAGCGGGGAATTGGATGAAAACCTGACCACAAAAGCGATCGTCCGTAACCATTATAACGGTGAACTAAATTTCAAGACCTTAAGCGGAAGAATGAAGATCGACTATTCCGATGGAGATTCCTCACAAGGGGTGAATGTTACCCTACGGATAGAAAAGGACAAAACCATATGGATCAGTGCGCCGTTGGGAATGGTCAAAGCCCTTATTACACCAACTAGGGTAACTTTCTACAATAAATTGGAGAACGAGTATTTTGATGGCGATTTTTCCTATTTAAGCCAAATTCTTGGTGCCGAACTCAATTATGAAAAGGTTCAGAACGTACTTTTGGGACAAGCTATTTTCGATTTAAGGGATGGAAAGCATACTGTGGAATTGGGTAATGGCAACTATCTTTTAAAACCGCTAAAAAGCAACGAGCTTTTCAAAGTGTTATTCGAGATAGAGCCTGAGCACTTTAGAATGGGCACACTGGTTTTGGCACAACCAGTTATGAAAAGATTGTTGGAGATCAAATACAAAAACTATCAACGGGTTGCAAAACAAATCGCACCCGGCGAAATAGAGATTGTGGCGACCCATGAGGATTCCCAAAGTAAGATAACTATGGAATTTAAAAACCTAGAGATAAACAAACCTCTTACGTTTCCTTATAATATACCAAAAGGTTTTAAAGAAGTAACACTAAAATAGCATGGTAGTTAAAGGCATATATTCCATTTGTTTTATCCTGATTGGAATATTCTTGTCCCAAGAAATGACCGCCCAAACAAGCGAACAAAAAGCTTTGGAGGCAAAGCGGGAAAGATTACAACAGGAAATCAGGGACATCAATAGATTGTTGTTTGCCGAGAAAAAGGAAAAAAGCAATGTGTTGGACCAAATGGAAGCCTTGGACAAAAAAATCGGGGTCAGGGAACAACTTATCAGGGTAACCAACGAACAATCCAGCATTCTGAACAGACAGATCAACACAAACATCAGGAATATTTCAAAACTACGGACCGACTTGGGGGCGTTAAAGGAGGAATATGCCACGATGATACGGAAGTCGTACCAAAATAATTCACAACAAAGCCGATTGATGTTTTTATTGTCTTCGGAAAACTTTTTTCAGGCGTTTAAACGGCTTCAGTACATGAAGCAGTACACCCAATATAGAAAAGAACAAGGAGAGCGGCTCATCTACAAAACCGAAGAACTTATGGCCCTGAACAAGGAGCTTACGGAGCAGCGGAAAACAAAGGAAAAATTGGTAGTTGAAAATACGGAGGCCAAAAAAGAGATACTAAAAGAAAGGGAATCCCAAAAAAGTCTATTGAGTTCCATCAGGAAAAACGAAAACAAATATACATCCGCCATCCAAAAAAAACAATTGGAAGCCAAAAAGTTGGACCAACGGATAGAGGCACTGATCCGCAGTGCGATAGTGGCAAGTAACAAGGAAGCGGGGAATACAACCAATAGCAGTAAGTTTGTTTTGACGCCGGAAGCCACTTTGGTGGCCAATAATTTTTCTGCTAACAAAGGAAAACTTATATGGCCCGTTGAAAAGGGTATAAAAAGCCAAGGGTTTGGCGTGTACAACGATGCGGTCTATCCTGGAATAAAGCATGAAAGCAATGGCGTTATCATAGCTACCGACCAGGGATCCAAAGCCCGGGCTATTTTTGAGGGAGAAGTTATTGCCATTTTGGCCGTGCCGGGAGGCAATAAGGGGGTGCAGATCAAACATGGGAATTTTATAAGCACCTACTATAACCTTTCCAATTTATATGTAAAAAAGGGAGATAAAGTAACTGCAAAATCCGAATTGGGCGAAATATATACCAATCGGTCTAACGGACAGACCCAGCTCAAATTCTATTTGTACCAAAATACGACACGGTTAAATCCGGAAGATTGGCTGTTTCAACTATAAGGGCGGAGATTAGACATTGGGTGTGCGTATATTTAAGAAAACGAAAAAATCCATTTACAATGCAAAAGATAACCGATATTAAAGGAACATTTACACTGCACAACGGAGTGGCCATGCCCTATTTTGGACTAGGTGTTTATCTGTCCAAAGACGGGCAAGAAGTCGTAAATGCCGTAAAGTGGGCCTTGGAAGCTGGATACCGGCACATTGATACGGCTGCCATCTATAAAAACGAGGAGGGAGTTGGCCAGGGGATACGGGGAAACGATGTTCCCAGAGAAGACATTTTTGTGGTGAGCAAAGTATGGAATTCCGACCAAGGATATGACAGTACCCTAAAGGCGTTTGATGAGAGTCTGGAACGCCTGCAACTGGATTATCTGGACCTGTACCTCATACATTGGCCAGTAGCCGGAAAATACAGGGAAACATGGCGCGCCATGGAACATTTATATGTTCAAAAGCGAGTGCGGGCCATTGGGGTGAGTAATTTTATGCAACATCATTTGGAGGATTTACTGGAAAATGCCAAAATTGTACCCATGGTAAACCAAATGGAATGCCACCCTTATTTGGTGCAACAGAAACTCATTGACTTTTGTACCTATCGAAATATTAGGTACGAAGCCTGGTCCCCCATGATGCAGGGACATATTTTCAAAATACCTGTCTTTAAGAAACTGGCGGAAAAATACCGGAAAAGCATTGCGCAGATCGTACTTCGATGGGATTTGCAAAAAGGGATCATTACCATTCCCAAATCGGCCCAAAAAGAGAGAATCCTGTCCAATGCCGCTATTTTCGATTTTGAGCTTTCAACTGCCGACATGGCTTATTTGGACGGCTTGGACAAAGGACAGCGCTTTGGTCCGGACCCAGATAATTTTAATTTTTAAATAATCGCCAAGCCGTTCATCAATCCATAAAAAGAGCACGGAGTTCCGTGGCTTCATGCGGTTTCATTTTACCGGCGAGCACCAAGCTCAACTGTTTCCTGCGCAAAGCGGCGGCAAAACGCTCTTTTTCCAGATCGGTCTCGGGAATAAGGGCGGGTACTTGGGAGGGGTTTCCTTTTTCATCCACCGCCACAAAAGTGTAAATGGCCTCATTGGCTTTGGTGCGCTCACCATTTAACCGGTCTTCCATCCAAACATCTATAAATACTTCCATGGAGCTGGTGAAAGCTCGGGAAACTGCGGCCTCTACGGTTACCACGCTGCCCAAAGGAACGGCCTTGTTAAAGGCCACATGGTTTACGGATGCCGTTACCGTTATCCGTCGGCTATGGCGTTGGGCGGCGATACTTGCGGCCCTATCCATTCTGGCCAAGAGTTCGCCCCCGAACAAATTGTTCAACGGATTTGTTTCGCTGGGAAGCACCATATCGGTCATGACGGTTCTGGAATCACTTGGGGTCTTAGGTTGCATATCCTTTTATTTTGGATAAAGATAAGGCCGTCTTTGAGGTTGAAGAAGGCGTTCCGTACTTATTTTACAGATAACATCCAAGCCTCCGGGGATTCGGCTTGTTTTACGTCTTTTAAAAAGGTCAAGGCTTCATCAACCTTATCAAAACTATCGTAAATTACCATGTGCAATCCATATTTGTTAATGCCAATATAAGAGGCATTATAGCCTTTTTGACGCAGTTCCTGCACTTTTTTATCGGCATTTTCCTTAACCCGAAACGCACCTGCAATGATTTGGTGCATTCCCGTAATTTTTTTAACAACGTCTATGGTAAGTGAAGGCAGTTCCAATGGAATTTTATTGAAAAAAGTAGCTTGTTGTATGTTTTTGGACACTTGTTCCTGGGCCTGCTCACGGGCAAAAGCTATATTTTTTGCGTTTTCATTGTACAAACGGTACCCGCCGAAGCCGAGGGAAGCGGCGAGCAAAATCACTGCCGCATATTTAAAATAAGGTCGCAAGGAAGGTTCTTTCCTTTTTTCCGGGGTAAATATAAAAGGGATTTTTTCTTCCAAGGCCGCTACCTCTTCTTTCAAGACCTCGCGTTGCACGGGCAGGGCGGTAAAAGAAGACAAGCCAAAAGAAGAAGTAAGATAATTAACCTTATAGGAGGGCTGAAACTGAACCTTACCTTCTTTGTTCAACCAAAGTTCTCCAATATTTTTCAAAGGTAGTCGGTCTCCATTCTTTAGCTGTTTTTTCCAGATTTCACCGAGGGCAACAACCTGTTTCAGCATTTCATCGTAGGAGGTTTTTTCCTTTTCGGCCATATAGGAAACCAATAGCCCGTCATTTGATGACAATTGTTCATTAAAGGAAATAATTTTGGAAGGCGGATAAAACGCATGGGCGGGCCCATTGATCACGGCAGATTTCACTTGAGTGAGAAACGCACCAAAATTGGGCAAAACCACACAATTGTAACGATAAAGTAACTCTTCAATAGAATTTTGGATATCCATGATGACAAATATCAAAAAAATTAAAGGTGCACAAAACGCTTTCCATAACTTTTTATTAACATTATATTTTCTGTATTTTGTGGACAACTAAGTAAAACACCTACATGACCCAAGAGGAACTCATTGCAGTCTTACGGTTGCAGAATATCCCCAATATAGGAGATATAACGGCAAAAAAGCTTATTTCGCATTGTGGAAGCCCAATGGCCGTTTTTCAGGACAAGGCACGGCACCTCATGAAGATAGAGGGCATAGGATCTTATATTTTAAAGGAGCTGCATTATGCCGATCATCTAAAAGCCGCGGAGGTGGAGTATGGATTTATTGGGGATCACGGTATTTGCCCAGTATATTTTATGGACAAAGAGTATCCCAACCACCTAAAACATTGTATTGATGGTCCAATTTTACTGTTCAAAAGAGGGAAAATGGACTTAGGGGGCAGAAAAATCATTAGCATTGTGGGCACTCGGAACATTACTAGTTATGGCACCGCATTTTGTGAACAACTGATTGAGGATTTGGTATGGCTAAACCCTGTCATAGTAAGTGGGTTTGCCTATGGAGTGGATATCTGCGCCCAAAAGGCCGCAATAAAACATGGGTTGCAGACCATAGGCTGTTTGGCACATGGCCTCAACCAGATTTATCCGAGAACACATGCAAAATATGTAGCAGAAGTTGAGAAAAATGGTGGATTTTTTACCGAGTTTTGGAGTACGAGCAAGCCCGAACGCGAAAATTTTTTAAAGCGAAACCGTATCATTGCCGGAGCAAGTGACGCTATCATTGTGGTAGAATCGGCGGAAAGAGGGGGTAGTTTGGTTACCGCAGATATTGCCAATAGCTATAATCGCGATGTGTTTGCCGTTCCGGGACGGGCACAGGACAAATTTAGCGTGGGATGCAATAATTTGATAAAACAGCAAAAAGCCCAAATGCTCACCAGTGCCGCGGATTTAATTTATATGATGGGTTGGGAGCTAGAGGAAAAAGGAACCAAAGCGGTACAGAAGCAGTTATTTGTAGAATTGGACGAGACTGAAAAATCTATTTATTTGTATTTACAAAAAGAGGGGAAGCAATTGCTGGATAGTATTGCGTTGGACTGTCAGTTACCTGTTTTTAAGGTTTCTTCAACCCTTTTAAATATGGAGATGAAAGGTGTAATACGGCCGTTGCCGGGGAAATTGTTTGAGGCCGTTTAAGTTTTACAGACCGGGGGTTTTTAAAAATTCCCAAAAATCAAGGCTCTAACTATATTTTTATACAAGAAGGTTTTTAGACAGCTTGTACCGTCCTGAAAAAAGTTGGCACTTTTTT
This sequence comes from Flavobacteriaceae bacterium, assembly GCA_041749595.1. Classification (GTDB taxonomy): domain Bacteria; phylum Bacteroidota; class Bacteroidia; order Flavobacteriales; family Flavobacteriaceae; genus Aurantibrevibacter. The sequence continues at coordinate 20,103 of JBGTBA010000037.1, forward strand.
GTCTTTAGGTGTTCTGATGTTCTTTAAATTTGTATAACGATAAGGAATTTGACCAATTGAACCGTCGGATATTTTTAAATAGTTCCCATTGTCAATTTGGTGTTTATGTCCTGGTCTTACTGGCCATATGGCTATATATTTCCTTGGTCTTACAGTTGCCGTGCCCAACAGCACTTGTATGTGCGGGTGTGCCCCCGTTCTCCATTAAATACTTGGCAAAGCTTTGCCGTAAGGCATCCGGCGGGCAGTGTTGATTAATGCATCGTAAAAAACGGCAATAGTATTGGGATACTTCATCTGGGTCTTGAGCATTGGTTGAAAGGCAGAGTGCCACACCCCGTCAACCTAAAAAAGGAAGCAAGGCCACCCGATATTCCCAAGCCTTGTAGACAAAAATGCCAAAATAGATTACGGCCACCATAAACTTTAAAAAGGTTCCTGTAAGAAATCCGAGGAAGGAACCGAAGGCCGCTTTAAAGGCTGTTTTTTTATCAGTTTTATTCAAAAGTTCACCGGCCAAGGCGCCCACAAAGGGCCATATAATAATGCCAAAAAAACCTAAAACGGGGAAAATAAGGGCTACTAGAAGTCCGATGGTAGTTCCGATCATGCCCGACTTACTCCCGCCGAATTTTTTGGCACCCATCACCGGAATGATATAATCCAAGACTATCACAAACAGAGCTAAGATTAGTGTAAGTCCCAAAATCCACCAGTCCATAGGAACTGGTGGCGTAAGATAAAGTAACAGAAGTCCGATCCAGCTCAATGGCGGTCCCGGAATTACGGGCAAAAAACTTCCCAATATGCCGATGATCACAAAAATAAAACCTAAAAGGAGGAGTATGATATCCATTCGAATTAATTTCCGATGTGACGAAGATACGAAGGATTTGTTACATTTTATTGCATTAAACTAAGAAGGGGAAGTATCGATTAGGCTTGGCAAATGACAACTTTTTTGAATGTGGAACGTTCTAAACCAAAAATTTATAACTAAAACATTAGTTTAAACTAATGTTTTAGTTATATTTGTACTATTAATGAACTAAAAAACTAGTTGAATGAAACAGTTAACCAAGGCAGAAGAGGAAGTTATGCAAATACTATGGCAGTTGGAAAGGTGCAATGTTGCCGCGATAATTGACGAACTTCCTGAACCTAAACCCGCTTATAACACGGTTTCGACAATCGTTCGGATATTGGAAAGCAAAGGTTTTGTAGATCATCTAAAAGAAGGCAAGGGGCATGTGTATTATCCGATGGTGAAAAAGTCGGACTACAGCCATCAAAGCATCAATAAATTGGTTGATGGTTATTTTCAGGGCTCCTACAAGAGTTTGGTTTCTTTTTTTATGAAGAAGAACGACATGAGTCTTTCGGAATTGGAATCGATATTAAAGGAAATTAAAAAGGAAGAAAAATGATTCAGTACGGTTTAGAGTGCATCGGATTTCAGTTGGTCTTTCTCATGGTGTATGATCTGTTTTTAAAACGGGAGACTTTTTTTCAATGGAACAGAGTCTTTCTTATGGGGACTTATACCTTATCCATACTCTTGCCATGGATGAAGATTGAAGCCTTTCGGACCACTTTGCCGACCCAATATAATTTGAATCCTAATTTTTTGTTTAAACTGGATGAAGTGACTCCGGTTCAGGATGTAGTGGAAAGTACCTTAATCAGTTTCTCATGGCAAGAGGGGATACTCATAATGGGAATGATAATTTCCCTGGTTCTTTTTAGTTTTAAAATCCTTCATATTGTAAGGTTAAAACGTCATAGTGCCATCCATTATTTTCCTGACTTTACGCAGGTTATTGTGGCAAATAGTACTATAGCTTTTTCCTTTTTCAAATCCATTTTTCTGGGAGATCAGGTCGCTAAAAAGGATCATAAAAACATTGTTCAGCATGAGTTGGTACATATAAAACAAGAGCATTCATGGGATTTGCTCTTTTTTGAGCTCATGCGTATTGTAGGGTGGTTTAACCCCCTGGTATATATCTATCAGAGCAGAATGTCCGAATTGCACGAGTTTATAGCCGACGCACAAGTGTGCAAAACCAATAAAAAAGAACAGTATCAGCTGTTATTATCTCAAGTGTTTCAAACGGAACATATTTCATTCATCAACCCATTTTTTAAATCATCATTAATCAAAAAACGAATCGTCATGTTACAAAAATCAAAATCAAAAAAAGTCTGGCAATTAAAGTATTTAGTCATACTGCCTCTGGTAGTGGGCATGCTTTTTTACACTTCCTGCGAGCAGGAATCTGATATTAAAACGCTGATAACAGTGAAAGATGCGGAAAATTTATCTTTGGAAGAAGAAAAAGAGGTATTTGAGAAACTTAGTAGGCTCTCAGAAAGTGAAGGGTATTGGGAACTTACGGTTACAGATAGTGCTTCGTCTATAGTATTCTCAAAAACCGACGATGGATCTTTTATTTCAGGGCCAAATGGCGAACAGATAGCTGCTAAAATGCTCATACAATCTTCCATATCCGGTGCTTACATTGACCTAAATAAGTCCATTATTCCCTTCGCTATAGTCGAACAGGCTCCTATATTTCCCGGATGTGAAAATTCAGCGGATAAAAAAGCCTGTTTTAAAGAAAAAATGCATGAACACATCAGTAAACATTTCAACTACCCCGAGGAAGCGCAAGATCAAGGTATCCAAGGACGTGTAAATACGGTATTTTTAATAGCCGCAGATGGCAGTATTAAGGATATTACCGCAAAAGGTCCCGACAAGCTTTTAGAAGATGAAGTAGTACGGATTATACAGCAACTGCCCAAAATGATACCGGGCGAGGCCAATGGCCAACCTGTGGGTGTGCCTTATTCCATCCCCATTACTTTTAAGTTACAGTAAGTTTGTTACCATAATGGTCAGAAATGCACTATTTGTAGTTGTTATTGCCTTTTTAAGCAAATCCGGAGCCCAAACTTCGGCTTTGGGCCTTGCGGATAGTTTGTATAGCGTTGGAAATTATACTACCGCTATAAATGAATACGCCAAAGTGGGCACGCATAAATCCGATTTGCAAATAGCGAGGGCCTACCAAAATATGGGCAACTATGACAACGCTATCTTGCAATATGAGGCGGTTATTAAGAAAGATGCTTCGTTGCAAATCGCGAAATTTGAATTGGGCAAACTCTATCTAAGGGCTAAAAATAGCGAGAACGCATTGGGTATTTTTAAGGAATTGACAGAGAAAAACGCGAATCCGGAATACCACTACCATTTGGGGTTGGCCTTGCAGGATGTAGGAAATTTAGAGGCCAGCGTTACGGCCTTCAAAGATGGGGCGGCACTAGATAGTACCCATCTTAAAAGCCTCTTTCAACTGGGCAAATATTACCTTAGTGTTAAGGAATATAACACCGCATTGCATTACATAAATAAAGGGATTTATGAATATCCCAACGATGTGGCACTTATCAATCTAAAGGCGTTAACGTTTTATAACAACGACCAATATAAAGAAGCGAAACCGTTGTTTGAGTCTTTGTTGGAGCGGGGTGAAAAAAAGGAGTTTGTGTATGAAAAACTGGCCAATTGCTATTACAAACTGTGGGAACTGGAACAAGCAAAAAGCACGTACAGAAAATTATTGGAATTTGAATCGGCTATTCCAAGGGCATATTTTGGTCTAGGCGGCGTGTATTGGCGTGACGAAAAACTTGATAGTGCCGCCATCTACTTCAATAAAGCCATAGAAGCTAAAAAGCCATTTTTAGCCGCAGAATATTCGGCATTGGCCGGATTAGCCCGAGAAGGGAATAACCTAAACAAGGCCATGGAATATTATAAAAAGGCTTTTGAGGAAGACACCGAAAATTACATGCATTATTATCAAATATGTACCTTGGCAGACCAGTTGTATAAAGACCCGAAGATAAAATTGCAGTACTACGAGCGCTTTATTGCCCAATTTGGCATGGACCAACCTTATCTTTCCCAAACGGTTGCCAAGCGCATTTCGCAATTAAAACAGGAAATAGCTGTTGTTCCGGACTGATTTGTGCAAAAAATCGTAATTTCCGCCAAAGAAACTAAAAAGCATGCGGAACGTTACGGTTTTATGTTGTCTGTGTCTCTTGGCTTCCTGCGATTGGTTTTCCTCTAAAGAGGAAAAAATTCAAAAACTGGTAGAAGAAGGGATCCGGGACATAGATTGGAACGATGTGGACCAGTATCCGCTGTTTGAGGTTTGCGATGAGACCGCATCCAAAACGGAACAAAAAGAATGTTTCGAAACGAACATTCTTTCCCATTTTTCAATGATTCTTCGGGATTTTGAGTTTGTACTGGATGAGGAAGTCCACGATACCATTTATGTTGATTTTATGATGGACCATAAAGGACGGATCGCTGTATTGGAGGTAGAGAAGAACCCGATAGTACAATCCCAGATCCCGGAATTTGAAACCGTCATCACCCAAAGCCTTAAGACCTTGCCCAAGGTGGCACCGGCCTTAAAAAGGGGGATTCCCGTAAATGCCAAGTTTCGCATCCCCATTGTTTTAAATACTAATTAAGCACCTTGCCATTGGCTAACGAAAAAATAATATTAGGCATAGATCCGGGTACCACCATTATGGGATTCGGCATTATTAAGGTGGTCAATAAACAAATGCAGTTTGTTCAAATGAACGAGTTGTTGCTCAGTAAATATGCAGATCCCTACATAAAGCTCAAACTTATTTTTGAACGTACCTTAGAACTGATAGACACCTACCACCCCGATGAGATTGCCATAGAAGCTCCGTTTTACGGTAAAAACGTGCAATCCATGCTCAAGTTGGGCAGGGCACAGGGCGTGGCCATGGCCGCTGGGCTCTCCCGGCAAATCCCCATTACAGAATACCTACCCAAAAAAATAAAAATGGCCATTACGGGCAATGGCAACGCCAGTAAGGAACAAGTGGCCAAGATGTTGCAGACTACCTTGGGACTAAAAACCCTACCTGCCAATTTGGACAGCACGGACGGACTCGCCGCCGCGGTGTGCCATTTTTACAATGAAGGCAAGATCGATTTGGGCAAAGGCTATTCGGGCTGGGAAGCTTTTGTGAAAAGCAAAATCCCCCTAGCCCCCAAAGGGGGAATTAAAAACACCGAGGTTATTGATCTTAGGAAAAAGAAGACCCCCTAGCCCCCAAAGGGGGAAAGATATCCATTAACCCAAATCCAATGAGAACGAAAATTATTTTAAATGAAGGAAGCCCAAATTAAAACTCCCCCTTTGGGGGAAGGGGGGCTTTACATCCACATCCCATTCTGCAAGCAGGCCTGCCATTATTGCGATTTTCATTTTTCCACAAATCTTGGAAAAAAGGAAGCAATGCTGGCGGCTATCTGTAAAGAATTGGTTTTGCGAAAAGAAGAGTTTACAAACGAAGAAGTGGCCACCATTTACTTTGGGGGTGGCACACCCTCTGTGCTGGAGGTTTCGGAAATCATTCGCATCATTCAAACCGTTTATGACCATTATCGGGTCTCTGGTGCCCCGGAAATCACTTTAGAAGCCAATCCGGACGATTTATCAAAAGAAAAAATAAAGCAGTTGGCCGCTACCCCCATTAACCGTTTAAGTATAGGAGTGCAGTCGTTTTTTGAGGCCGATTTAAAATTGATGAACCGGGCGCATAATGCAGAAGAAGCGCTACAATGTATCCATGAGGCCAAGCAGTATTTTGACAATATTTCCATCGATCTTATTTATGGGATACCCAAAATGTCCAATAAGCGTTGGCAGGAAAATATAGACATCGCCTTATCCTTAAATATTCCCCATATTTCCAGTTATGCCCTTACCATAGAACCCAAAACAGTTTTGGCCAGTTTTATTAATAAGGGCGTCATAGCTCCTGTGGAGGACGAGGTAGCAGAGGCTCATTTTGTGATTTTGGCAGATCAATTGGAACAGAAGGGGTATATCAATTATGAGATTTCCAATTTTGGAAAACCGGATTATTTTTCAAAAAACAATACGGCCTACTGGCAAGGAAAAAAATATTTGGGGATAGGGCCATCTGCACACTCGTACAACGGAATCCGAAGGGGTTGGAACATCAACAACAATTCAAAATATATAAAGGCTATTCAGCACAATGTTCTCCCGATGGAAGAGGAACTGCTTTCTACAACGGATCGGTACAACGAGTATGTTATGACCGGATTGCGCACCATTTGGGGAGTTTCTTTATGTAAAATAATGGACGATTTTGGAGAGAATTACCACCACTATATCCTGAAGCAAGCCCAAACATACATAGCCGAAAATTTACTGTTTTTGGATGGAGATATCCTCTTGGTGTCCAAAAAGGGAAGGTTTTTAAGTGACGGAATTGCCAGTAATTTGTTTAGGGTTAATTTGGTTTGAATAGAACCTTCATTATTTTGACCTATTTATAAATAGGCCATGTTGAACTAAACCTAAAGGTAGCTTCAAGAAAATTCTATTCACTACCTTTAAGTATTGTTGAATCCTTAATGGTTAAAATTATGAAAAAAAAGTAGCACGCTCATAGAACGAGCCAGTAAAAAGGTTCCTGAATTTTAACTTCAGTACCAAAAGTTACGGCGTTCGGTCGAACTCTCCGGCAAGAGACAAAGTACCCGTACCAATTATGCACGTTGTCTTTCCCATATGGTGCTTTATTTCGGATGTAGTCCGTTGGAACTGGACAGGGAGCAGGTACTGGACTATCTGCACTACCAAAAAAGCTCCACAGGACCCCGTCCGATAGTTTCTTCAAGCATACAGTCTATGGCCTTCGCTGCCTGTACCGCGGGCACGACCTGCCCGAGCACCGGGTGGCTCTGCCCTCGATAGAAGGCCCGAAAAAACTCCCCGTGGTACTGAGTAGGCGGGAAATAAAGGTACTGCTAAAACCCCCCAGGTTACAGAAGCACCGGTTGCTATTGGCGCTTCTTTATGGCTGTGGTCTTCGCAACGCGGAGCTTCGTAACCTACATATCAAGGATGTGGATATGGACAGGCAACAGCTGCATATCCGCTAGGGAAAGGGAAGAAAGGATCGCTATGTCCCTTTATCGGAGATGCAAATCCGTGGACTGAAAAGGTACATCTGTGCAGAAAATCCTGTCATTTGGTGTTTTAATGGCAACGACAGGGAAGGCAAACCAGTTGCGCTATCGGCAATGGGTGTACAATGGATTGTTCGGGAAGCCCGCAAGCACAGCGGGATCCAAAAAGAGATTACCACCCATAGCCTTCGCCACAGCTATGCCACCCATCTATTGGAAATGGGGTTGGATATTATGAGTGTTAAGGAGCTTCTGGGCCATGCAGATATCCAGACTACCCTTACCTACCTTCATGTGGCACAATTGGG
>JBGTBA010000038.1:0-17527 GCA_041749595.1 Flavobacteriaceae bacterium
AAAAAAGGTTTTGAAAGTAATGTAAAAGACAATCTAGGCATGGAAAAATTACCTCCAGAGGATGCCATGGCCCTAAAGGAAGCCCTTGCCCAAAAGAACAACATCGTATTGGATTCCTTTTCGAAAAAAATAAGGAGCAAGGATTTTACGGGGTTGGATTCCATTCCTGTGGATAGCTTTGAAGTGGCCTTGTTTGGCTATAATGCCAAAAAGAATGTGTTGGATTCCCTAATCCGGACCAATGCGCAAAAAGAAGATAAACTGGCCCTTTTTGGAATTACGGAAAAGAGCGGGGGCTTTACCCGATTGATGGGGAGTCAATTTCTTAAAATCTATGAACAACGTGGCGGCGGTATATTAAAATCGTTTTATGACACCATCCCAATCGCCATGTTTTTCCTTTTGCCCGTTTTTGCGCTGTTGTTAAAAATACTGTACTACAAAAGGGGGCTATTTGCCCATCATATGGTATTTAGTTTTTATTACTTCACGTTTATGTTCATTGTGCTGAGCTTTATGGTTCTCTTAAGCCTGCTGACCAAGGCACCCATTTGGGTAGACGCGGTGGTCATAGCCTCCACTTTATTTTACCTCATTCTGGCCCTACGGAAGTTTTATGTGCAAAGTATTTTTGCCACTCTTTTTAAAACGGCAGCGTTGTGGTTCTCCTTTATGCTTGTTGTGCTGCCCTTGACCCTTTTCTTCGTGGTTTTTATTTCCTTCCTGCTTTATTAAGGAATTCGGACGAATATCCGAAAAAACAAATGCGGCAATGTCCCGGATTGGATTTGAAATTTCACTTAAAGGCTTGGCAATTCCCTATGCCAAAATTCTTTGCCATAAATTCTGAATTTGTTATGCAATGTTCGTAAAGGGTTTTGCTTGCCCTTATAAAGGATCCCCTTTTTGTTCAGAACAATTTCAATTGATGGTTTTTTTGGCTATTATAGAGTTCGGTGTTTAATTTAGGGTATAACTTGCCCCTAAAATACGTGTTCCTGGCCAAGCGCACCATATCATGTATATGTTCTGCTATTTTTCCTTCTCCCCGGATCCTAGCCCCAAACCTACTATCATTCAGTGCGCCATTGTGGCAATCCTCTATCTGGTGCAGCACCTTATCCGCTCTATCCGGCAAGGTTTTCTTAATCCAGTCTGTAAATATTTGACCTATTGCTCCATTGAGCCGAACTACGGTAAAAGTAATTGAGAGAGCCCCGTTATCTGAAACCGCTTTGGCCAAGTTCATAATCTCATGGCTATTGATCCCCGGTATTATAGGTGCCAACATGGCATTTACGGGAATGTTGTTTTCCGATAAAATCCGAATGGTTTCCAACCGTTTCGTTATCGTGGCCGTCCGGGGTTCTAAAATACGCCTCGTTTCCTCTGAAAGTGTAGTGACGGAAATATTTACCCCCACCAAATTGTTTTCAGCCAATTTTTTAAGTATTTCCAAATCCCTTAAAATCAAAGCATTTTTGGTGATTATGGCCACCGGATGCCTATATTTTAGGAAAACCTCCAAACAGGCTCTGGTGAGCATGAATCTTTTTTCTGCGGGTTGGTAACAATCTGTATTGCCCGAAAGCACAATGGTATTGGCCTTCCAGTTTTTTGCCTGCAACCTCTCTTCAAGTAACTTTGGTGCGTCTTTTTTGATCAAGATCCTCCGTTCAAAATCCAATCCCGCACTATACCCCCAAAACTCATGTGTGTTGCGGGCATAACAATAGATGCAGCCATGTTCGCACCCTTGGTAAGGGTTCATGGAATAGAGCATCCCGATATCCGGACTGGTAACCATGTTCACAATGGACTTTGGGAAAATGGGGATGTATTGGGTCTTATTATTGTCCGCCGTCTCCCCTTCGATCCTACAGAATTCTAAAAATTCATCCCTTGTTTCATGGAGGTGTTGAAGAAACTTATTTGGCGTGTTTTGTTGCGCTCCCCTTCCTTTTATAACATCTTTAGTATTCAAAATATGGATTTATTACAAATTTATGGATTTATTCCATTTTATTCAAATTTGTAAATGTTAATTTGAAAGGAGTTTTATACTGAACAGAAAACAACATTTGGGAGTTAAATGCTTTTGAACACTTTTTTAAGTGGAACAAAGGATCCTTTGGAAAATCCAAACACTAACTACCAAATGTGGGAATGATAGATAATGGATGAAAAATATTTCTTTTTAAAGTCAATTACTTATGGCGTTATTTTTATAAAAATAATGCCATTTGGGTTAAAAATAACCGTTCTTTAATCAAGAACAACCTTGACCAATTGTTTTTTGGTGCCTCGCTTTGCATAGAACACCATACTGTTGTCCTTTCCATTTACAAGTGGTATGGAAACCATTAACGGTAAGCGGGCTTCTTTATCATCGATTATTTTTTCATAGCCCATATTTCCTTTTTCGTCAAGGCGTATTAAAAACACGTTCCTGTTGCGGCTCAGGCCTTGTTTAAAAACAATGCGCTGATTGCTCAATTGTTGCGGATTTTCACTTGCCGTGCTTATAAAAAAATAGGTGCTGTTCCCTTTAGTATATGAACTGTATGATGCATATGCTCCATCTCCTTGGGTTACTTCCGATTTGTTGATGTTCCTGGCCCAAGCCACATCCCCGTTGGGGTTTAACTTGGCACTGACCATATCATTATAATGATATCTATCTATCTTTAATCGGGATCCACTTGCATCCTGTTGTACGCTCGATGTCACGAAACATTCTTCGGCATTGAATAAAATGGCCCCGGTGGCAGTAATGTTCGCATTTTTAAAAACCAGGTTTTTTACGTCCTTGTCTTCTTCTTTTCCGAACTTATCCGCCATGAATTGTTGGGAAAACGGATTATATTTTTTTGACTTGACCTCTAATGTATTGGGATCAAGGTCAAAATATGCCAGGCCATTGTACCTGTTGTCCTTTCGATCTGCATAAAACCCCACGCACAGCAATCTGTCCTCTGTGAGGAGGGGCATCAATGCCTCGGAATATTTTCCAGAGTCATCAAAAACCTGTGTTTTTATACCCTGTTTTGAAATTTGTAGCAGTTCATACTGAAACTTTCGTTCCGTGGCGGAAAAACGCTGTTTCTTAAAGTGGGCTTTGCCCACAATATAGGCTTTACCAAAATCCTTGGTCATTGCCATGTTTTCGAATGCATAGTTCTTATCCTCTACCTGAGCTGAAAAATCTTGTTCCATTACCTTGTTCAAGGCTGCATCGAACAAAATAATAAAATGCTTGTTGTCTTTTTCTTTTTTAAAATGGGCACTTATGGCAAAGGCGGATTTATCGTCATTGAATAGTATTGCCGTGGTAAACCCCGAGGTAAAATCCCTGTTATAGTAATTTTTATCCAAAGGATTTTCAACCTTGACCGAAGGGATGGAAAGAATGGTCTCCTTCATAAAATCGAAATTTGATATAGGGCTTCTATGGATCTTGTATTCATAAGCTTCTTTCCCAAAATCATACTCCAAAAACAAAAGATGCAGCTGTCCGTCTTTTACAAAGGCTTCCACAAAGTCCGTATCGTCTATTTTATAATGAAATTCTCTTGTTAATTCCAAATTGGCATTATAGCGTTCAATGAAATACCCTTTTGGTTTAAGGATTATGCCCGCATAACAGGCACGCACAAGAATAGAGCCCCCATCGCCATCATCTGCCATGGCCAACAGGTTCGAATATTTGTACCGATCATCATATTTTTCTCCCAAATGATATCTTGTTGATGTTTCCTGTGCTTTTATAGTGCCAACAGCAAAAAGGAAAAGAAGTGTACATAAACTATTTCTCGAATACATAAAAAAAACCTTTTAAGATTATTCACCTTTTATGTTCCTGTAAAATTTGCCTTTCTTTTTTCAAAAAAGGCCGAAGTACCTTCTTTAAAATCCTGGGTCCCGAAACAAGATCCAAAGGCCTCAATTTCGGCACTGAAGCCGTTTACCCCATTTTTAAAACCAGTATTTACGGCTTTTATTGCATACCCTATGGCAACAGGGGAATTATTCGATATCCTGTCTGCAATCTTTTCGCAAAACGGGAGCAGTTCCTCTTGGGCGGTGAAATGGTTTACCAAACCATATTCTAAGGCCTTTTCGGCATCTATCATGCTTGCGGAAACGATAAGTTCCATGGCCCTTCCCTTACCTATTAATTGTGGGAGGCGCTGTGTGCCGCCATAACCCGGTATGAGCCCGAGGGAAACCTCGGGCAGTCCCATCTTGGCGTTATGGCTTGCTATTCTAAAATGGCAGGCCATGGCCAATTCCAATCCCCCACCCAATGCGAAGCCATTAATGGCGGCGATTACGGGTTTTGAAAGATTCTCTACGAAATTGAACAAAAGTTCTTGTCCCTTTACCGCTAATTTGGTGCCTTCTTCTGAGGAAAAATGGGCAAATTCAGATATATCGGCACCTGCCGCAAAAGCTTTGTCGCCGCTTCCAGTAAGCACAATGACCTTTATCTCTTTGCAATTTTCCAACATTTCAAATGCATCGTGCAACTCTTGAATGGTTGCTTTATTAAGAGCGTTCAATTTATTGGGGCGATCAATGGTTATGATTGCCAAATGGGCTTTCTCTTTTACTGATATGTTTTCATAATGCATTTTACCATTTTTAGATTCTACCATAAAATCAATCTGTTTCTTTTGGGAACTTAATTATGAACACGGTGCCCTTTCCCACTTGGGAAGTAAAATCGATGGTTCCCTTGTGGGTCTCGACAATATTCTTTACCATCCCCAGTCCAAGACCCATACCACTTGATTTTGTAGTGAACTTGGGCTCGAATATTTTTTCTTTTAGGTCATCGTCTATTCCCATACCATTGTCGGCTACCATTATCTTTACAAAATCGCCTTCGGTGACCACGGAAACCAAAATCCGTGGAGATTCCATGTCTGGAATTGCTTGAATGGCATTTTTGACCAGATTGGTTATTACACGGATAAGCTGGGTTCTGTCCAATTTTGCAATGATCTCTTTGTCTTCTGCGACAAAATGGATATAGTCCTCATTGAAAATATCCAATGCCAATTTTACAATATGTACCACATTCAAGGATTCGTTCTGTTGGGCGGGCATGTTGGCGAAATTGGAAAAAGCAGAAGCTATGCTGTTCATGGTTTCTATTTGTTGCAAAAGCGTTTTTGAGTATTCTATCACTTTTGCTTTAATATTAGGGTCTTTTGGGTCAAAATTCCGATCAAAGCTTTGGACGCTCAGCCTCATGGGGGTCAATGGGTTTTTAATTTCATGGGCCACTTGTTTTGCCATTTCGCGCCAAGCCTGTTCCCGTTCACTTCGGGCCAACTTTACGGCACTCTGTTCCAATTCATCTATCATCGCATTATATGAACCTATCAATCTACCTATTTCCTCAGTGGGATTATCGACCAGTATCTTTTCATTATGCCCGGTTAGATTTGTCATTTCCATCTTATCGGAAATTGTCTGGAGTGAGCGAGTAATATATTTTGAGATTAAATAGGCCAATGCAATGGCGATCAATAGCATCAAAAAATATACGCCCGCCAATCGCAATAGAAATTCCCTTAATTCCATATTGTTAAAGGAATTGTCCTCGAAATAGGGCAAATTTAATATTCCGATCGGTTTAAATTTGGGGTCTGTTATATACGTATAAGAAGATTGGTAACGGTCTCCCACGGCCGATTTTTGTTCTATATACCGCTTAGTGGTACTTGTAGACAGCTTATTTAAAACCTCTACGTCCAGACATATGGCAACCGAATCGTTTTCAAACTTAGGACGGGAGCCTTTTATCAATTGTCCCTCCAAATCATAGATATTGAAATTTACGTTGTGGACGTCTGCAAGTTGGTATATTTCATCCTTAAATATAAATTCCAGATTTTCTGTAGTGATGGGATAGGTTGTTTTCTGGAGCACGTATGCAATGCTCAATCTTAATTGTTCTTCTTTACGGTCCAATCGATCTTCGTGGTAATGCCTTGCCTGTTCATCATATTGGAAAATGGTAACCCCTGCGATCAATACCGAAGCTATGAGCACCAATAAGATCATAGATATGAAAATACGGAATCGGAGAGAGAGTTTAACGAACAACGCCAGCCTATTTATAATAAAGATAACAATTATTGAGCCATAGGCTAAGGAAAAATAAAGTAAAAAAATTGTTCGGTTTTACCCAAACCTTACGCATTGGGATTTTTATTTCTAAAATATTTATACCCTTTTATTCCCAATAGCAGTACCATTACAAGTGTTAAAATAGCAATAACTCCAAAAATCCACCCGACCGTATTTTTTAAAATGGCCAGAAAAACCACTGCGAAAAGAAGGATAGTGGCCCCTTCATTCCAAATCCGCATAAAATTCGTGGTATATCTTACATCATCCCGTTGGAGTTGTTTGAATATTTGATGGTTTTTAAGGTGGTACAAAATCAAAAAGAACACGAAACCCAGTTTTACGTGCATCCAAGGTTGTTTTAACCAATTTGGCATCAAAAGCAACAACCAAATGGCAAACAGGGTGGCCAACACCGAAGAAGGCCAGGTTATAATATACCACAGTCGTTTGGCCATCAATTTTAATTGGTGGGTCAAAATTTCCTTATCAGGTGATGGTCTTTCGGAAGCCTCAATATGGTAAATGAACAAGCGGGGTATATAAAATAATCCCGCAAACCAAGTGGTAACAAAAATTAGGTGCAGGGCTTTGATGTAGTTATAATATTCTTCCATTTTTTTCAAACAATTAAACCTCCTGATCTTTAAGGATTTGGCATGTCATTTCCACATCCGCCTTTTCCCTCTAAAAGTAACGATAAAAGTTAGATGTGGAGAATTTGCCCTATTAATTTTGTCCTCACCTCTTTCATTAAATAGTACCCCGTAACCATGGTGGCCAGAACATCGGCAATAGGAAACGAAATCCATACACCAAGTTCTCCCATAAATTTTGGAAGTAATATAACAAGTGGTATAAAAAAGAATCCTTGCCGCCTTGCCGGGTCAAGGTAAGCAACAAAGCGGGTATGGCCTTGCCCACAGCTTGGAAATATGCCGCTCCTATTAACTGCAATGCTATTATAGGGGTGGCCGCAAAAACCCAGCGCATGGCACTTGGTGCATTCTCCATTACAAAGGCATTGATAGTTAAATCCGTATTGGACATATTTGGTTTGTTGCTTAAAAATAATGCGGTTATCTCCGTTGGAAACAGCATTAGACCAACAAAGACCATTGTTGCCAAAATAGCCGCATACAGTATTGCCGTTTGGATGGATTCCCGTACTCTTTGGTACTTTTTTGCTCCATAATTAAATCCTGCTATGGGCAAAAACCCCTGAGTCACCCCAAAGACGGGAAAAAATGCAAACATGAGCATCCTTCCTATGATAGCGTAAACGGCCACCATGGCCTCCCCTCCCATACCGAACATAATATTGTTCATAATGAGATACGTAATACTTACCACCGCTTGGCGCGCCAAGGTTACGAATCCCAAAGAATTTATTTCCCTTAAAATCGGCCAATTAAAACCAAAACGACCCCAACCAATCTTCAATTCCGAGTTTTTAGAAAGAAAAAAATACATAATATAGCAAAAGCATAGAAAATAACTTATGGTCGTAGCCCAAGCAGCCCCTTCCATTCCCCAATTGAAAACATAGATGAAAAAGTAATCCATAATGAGGTTTCCGACCGATGGAATAATCATGGCGACCATGGCGAATTTAGGTTTCCCCTCTGCTCTAATTACCGTATTTCCCATCATGCACAGGGCCAAAAACGGCACCCCGTATAGCACAATGGTATAATAAGTTTTAGCGGGATCGAAAATAGCTTCTTTACCTCCGAACACCGGAACAAGCGTATCTACATAAGTCAATCCTAAAATGGCCATTGAAATAGCGACCAAAAGTGTTAGGGTAATCTGATTGCCAAATGTTCTTAATGCCTTTTCCAAATCGTCTGCCCCCAAAGCACGGGAAATAATACTGGAACCGCCAATGCCTATGGCCATTCCCAATGCCGCAATGAAGAACGACACGGGAAGCACTACATTAATTGCAGCAATGGCGATGGAACCGATCCAGTTGCCCACAAAAATGGAATCGACCAACACATTAAGGGACATGACCAGGATTCCGATTGAAGCTGGTACCGCCTGCTTAATGAGCAGCTTCCCAATAGGCTCCGAACCCAATTGATCTGCTGAAATGTTGGCCATTAGTTAGGTAGTATTTCCTTGGTTTCCCAATCGTTCAGCCATTTGGCCATAACACCTACCCATGCATCATTGTCATTTAAACAGGGGATATGCTTATAGTTCTTTCCTCCTGCCCCTTCAAATTGCCGTTTTCCCTCCATGGCGATCTCTTCCAAGGTTTCCAGACAATCTGCCACAAAGGCCGGAGTTATGACGGCGAGCCGCTCTTTTCCTTCTTTGGCCAACCGCTCAAATTCAAAATCGGTATAGGGCTTTAACCACGGGTCACCGGCCAATCGAGACTGGAAAGAAACACTAACCTTATTCTCGGGAAGTCCCAAATGCGCTTTCACCCTTTTGGTAGTCTCATACACTTGATGACGGTAGCAGGTGTTGTGGGCCACCGAATTAGTGCTGCAGCAAGAGCCATCGATCTTACAATGAAATTTTGTGGGATCGGATTTTCGAATATGTCGTTCCGGAATTCCGTGATATGAAAACAAGATATGATCATACTCAAAATCCTTTAGACCATCGGCAATGCTTTCAGATAGTACTTTAATATATTCCTCATTTTTATAAAATGTCGGCAGGGTAGTAAGGCGCATTTCCGGAAAATTCCCTGCAGTTTCTTCCATCACCTTTACAACCACCGTTTCATAAGAAGACATGGCATAGTGTGGATAAAGCGGCACCAGTAACACCTCATCTACCTGCTTGTCCTTTAACTCCTGTAGTGCTTTTTTAATAGTAATGGAACCATATCGCATCCCCAGTGCTACCGGCATTTTGGTGTGCCGTCGTACCTTTTCCATAAAACGTTCGGACAGCACTATTAAAGGAGAACCTTCTTTCCACCATATTTTTTTATACGCCCTGGACGATTTTTTTGGCCGTGTCTGCAAAATTATCCCCCGAACCAGTATGTTTCTTAGCCAATTGGGAACATCAATGACACGGGGATCCATTAAAAACTCATCCAGATAGGGCTTTACGTCTTTGGGGGTAGGGCTATCGGGAGAACCCAGATTAACCAACAAAACTCCTTTCATGGGCTATTTTTTTGATGGCAAAAATAACACTTGTGTCCCTAGCATTTCTTAAAAGATAAAAATACTTTGAAAAGAAATTTTGTTCTATAGGATAAAACAAGCCTTTTTGAAACCAATTTTTATTAAATTGTATCCCATTCCTTAAATGGTTAAATTTAATGAATCTTTAGCGAAATGAAAATTAAAATTGTTTCCCTGGTATTTTGTGTAATGGTGCAGTTGTGCTTTTCCCAAGAAATTGTTTGTTCAATTGAGGACAGGAAAGCCTTTGAGTCCAAAATACATGAGATAGAAGGATTACGTGTTCACAACGACTTCGGAAAAACCATTGTAGCCGTGGGGAAAACATTTTTAGGAACACCATACGTAGCACAAACCCTAGAGGTTGGCAAAACGGAGGCTCTGATCGTTAACCTTCATGGTCTGGATTGTACCACTTTTGTAGAAAATGCAATCGCCTTTGGCCTAATGCTTAAAAATGGCCAAACTACTTTTGGAGGATTTACAAAGACTTTGGAGACCGTTCGGTATAAAAATGGAAAATTAGATGGATATTCTTCTCGTCTTCATTATTTTACGGAATGGATCGCCGATAATGAAAAAAAAGGGTTGGTAAAAAACGTTACCTCAGAAATCGGTGGTACGGAAATCACCAAAGAAATCGATTTTATGAGTAACCATCGGGAACTATACCCCTTTCTGAAGGACGAGGACAACTTCAAAAAAATACAGGCATCCGAGAATTTTCTCAACGATCAATCTATCTGTATATTGGTCCAAGACCAAATTGAAGCAAACGAGCATCTATTGCAATCGGGGGATATTATTGCCCTGAGCACCAAAATTGACGGATTGGATGTTACCCACACCGGCATACTGACCCGTGAAAAGGATGGGCGCATCCATTTGCTGCATGCCTCCACAACCGGTGCAGTTGAAGTTTCCCAACTTCCCCTGATAGATTATCTAAAAAAAATAAAGAACAATACGGGCATTATTGTAGTGCGGCCATTATAGAACTATTTCCCTAAACACCACATAATAGCCCCAACCAAATGCTTTTGAAAAGCGGGTTCGTCAAAGGACTCGTCTGTATGGCCACCTCCGGTATAGAAGGCCCTTCCCCCATCGTAGGTATGGTACCATGCTATGGGGTGGTTATCTCCATTGGTGCCCCCCTCATAGGAACTTTCATCTAATTTCAGCAACACATTTAAACTGGGGTTTATGTTTTTATAATTGTACCATTCATCCTTTCGGACCCAAACGTCTTCTAAATGTAACGTAGCACCATGATTTTTATCTACCACATCCACAGTGGCCTGCCTTACGTTGGGATTATTGGGGTGACTTGTAAAATACGCACCCACCAATTTTCCATACCAAGGCCATTCGTATTCCGTGTCGGCCGCTGCGTGGATCCCCATAAAACTTCCCCCTTGTTGGATGTATTTTTCAAAAGCCAACTGCTCCTGTTCGCCCAAAACATCCATAGTGGTGCTTAAAAATAGAACCAATTGGTATTTTTTAAGGTTAGACAGGTTAAATTGTAGCGAATCTTCCGTTTGCGTGATCCTGAAATTATTTTGTATTCCCAGTTCTTTTAAGGTTTTTACTCCTTTTTCTATGGATTTATGCCGATACCCTGCGGTTTTTGTAAAGACCAAAACCTGACTCAAGGCGGGTTTGGCCGTCTCGGAAACCATATTAGGGCCTGGATGGTTCAAGGTAATTTCCTGATTTATTTTTGGGGCGCAGGCCGTTGCAAATAAACTTGTGGCAAAGAATAGTAAAACTTTTGTGCGTGTTTCCATTTTCATCATTATGTTCGTTCGTTTCTTAAATATTGCTTGTTTTTTGTTATTTCCAAATTATATCAGTTGAAATGCGAATAAATCGGAGATATTCCAATTTTTACGAAGTATTGTTTCTATCGGTCCAGTCTTACCCTATAAGGGAACCCACATACTTCTTAGGTGTAGTACCATATTTTTTTCTAAAGGAGGCAATAAAATGACTGGCCGTACTATAGCCCACCTTTAGCCCCACCTCGTTTACGTTGTGCTGCCCGGATTCTAGCATCTTGCGCGCATAATCCATCTTATAATCGAAGAGAAAACTATACACCGAATCCCCGTAAATTTGCTTAAAGCCTTCTTTTAATTTCTTCAGGCTCAAGCCAATCTCTTCTGCCAAATCGGCCAAAGAGGGGGGCTCTGTCATACGTGAAATGATAATTTCCTTGGCTTTTCGGATCTTTCTAACATTGTCCTCATCCAATAAAAAAGGACATTGTTCCAAATCTACGTCGCCACTTTTATTGAAATACAGGGAGATAAGTTCATATATTTTACCTTTTAAGTATAATTTCTTAATTGACGTATGAAGGTTGTGTTGCATGATCTGACTTAATACCACCGCAATGGCCGGGGTAATATCTTCCTGAACATAATATTTTTTATCCCTGTTCTCTGCACTTAAAAACGGAATGTAATCGGCTTCCCTTGAAAAAAGGGAATGGAACTTTTGTATGGTCATCACCACAGAAACGACCCACGAATACGGATCAAGCCTTACGTTTAAAGGTAAATCTACTTGAGTATTGTATAATAACAGGGAATGTTCCTCCGCCACCTCCAGGGCATATCGACCATCATTAAACACAAATTTGGCCTTGCCTTTTACACAAAAATGAAATTGAATAAAAGAACTGTCAATTTCGCGCTCCACTTGCTTTGCCTCGGGAGTGTCGTTTTGAATTTTAAAAACAAAAAAACCATCTTCAATGTAAACTTCTCCAAAAGAACCTTTAACGATATTTTCTTTGTCCATAGGTGCCCTTTTAGTAATTTTTTATTTAGATATATTCTAAATTAGAATGATTTAAATACCGATATACGTTACAAAAATAGCATGTTTTAGACGTTTTAGCGTTAAAAAGGAACTAAAAAACTAAAAATGATAAAATTTGTACCTCCAGCGTTATTTTTAATGGGTAGTTACGACTATTTTTGGGCATTGATCAAAATTCTTACATGAAGGATTACCACATTTCCAAACATAATTCCTTTTATACAGTCGGACTTAACTATAAAAAAGCAGATGCTGAGGTGCGTGGTAATTTTAGTTTGGACGACGATGCCATGGATCGATTGCTAGGTCAGGCCAAAGCTGAAGGCATAGATGGCCTTTTAATTACCTCCACCTGTAACCGTACGGAATTATATGGGTTCGCGCAACATCCGTATCAACTAATTAAGTTATTGTGCGACAATACCCCCGGAACGGTAGAAGAATTTCAGGAAGTGGCCTACGTATATAAGAATAAGGATGCCATAAGCCATTTGTTTAAGGTGGGCACCGGTCTTGACAGTCAAATCCTGGGTGATTTTGAAGTCATCAGCCAAATAAAACAAGGCTTCAACCGCTCCAAAAAATTCGAATTGGCCAATCCGTTTTTAGAAAGATTATGCAATTCGGTGATACAGGCCAGTAAGCGCATCAAAACCGAAACGGAACTTTCGTCGGGTGCCACATCGGTTTCTTTTGCATCCGTAAAGTATATCATAAATAATGTTCCGGATATTTCCGAAAAAAACATATTGCTCTTTGGTACGGGTAAAATTGGGCGCAATACCTGTGAAAACCTTATAAAACACACCAAAAATTCGCACATAACACTTATCAACCGTACTAAGGACAAAGCCGAAAAAATTGCCGGAAAATTTAACCTTGTGGTAAAAGATTACGCCGATCTGCAAACGGAGATCAGAAATTCCGATGTGCTTATTGTAGCTACAGGAGCTCAGTCTCCCACAATAGCAAAGGAAATTATACACACAAAAAAGCCACTGCTCATTCTGGATTTGTCCATTCCAAAAAATGTTTCAGACGATGTTTCGGAATTGGTTAATGTAACAACCATCCGTCTGGACGAACTCTCACAAATGACGGACGAAACCCTCGTCAGAAGACAACAATTTATTCCGGAAGCCGAGGCCATTATAGACGACATTAAATCCGATTTTATACAGTGGCTGGAAACCCGACGGTTTGCACCGGTTATTAAAGCTTTGAAAAAGAAACTCAAAACCATGAAAGATGAGGAACTGAACTTTCAAAGCAAAAAAATATCCGACTTCGACACCAAACAAGCGGATATTATTTCAGAACGCATCATTCAAAAAATCACCAAACAATTTGCAAACCATCTCAAAGATTCGGAAATTGATGCAAATATAAGCCTAGAATTAATTCAGAAGGTATTTCAATTAGAAGTAGACATCCGATGAGTAAGGTTATCCGTATAGGAACACGGGACAGCCAATTGGCTTTGTGGCAGGCAAATACGGTAAAAGAATTGTTGCAAAAACAAGGATATTCCGTGCAGCTGATGCCTGTAAAATCGGATGGAGACCTCATCTTGGACAAACCATTGTACGAATTGGGCATTACCGGCATTTTTACAAAAACCTTGGATGTGGCCATGCTCCGTGGCGATATCGATATTGCCGTGCATTCTATGAAAGACGTACCAACAGTGCTGCCTGATGGAATGGTGCAAGCGGCGGTGCTGCCCAGGGCCAACGTAAACGACACTTTGGTTCACAAGGGGCTCGGCTTTCTGCATACCAATGGAATTATAGCCACCGGAAGTCTCAGAAGAAAAGCACAATGGCTCCATAAATACCCCGGCCACACTGTAGAAGATTTGAGAGGCAATGTAAATACCCGCTTACAAAAACTTAAGGACAATCCATGGAACGGAGCCATTTTTGCGGCGGCGGGCTTGGAGCGTATTAAACTTATGCCGCAAAATCACATCCCTTTGGATTGGATGATCCCCGCACCTGCACAAGGGGCTATGTTGGTGGTAGCTATGGAAAATGACCGCTATTCCAGAGAAGCCCTACACGACTTAAACCACAAACCCACGGCCATCTGTACCGCCGTAGAACGCGAATTTTTACGCACTTTAGAAGGCGGATGTACCGCTCCAATAGGTGCCTTGGCTACGTGTACGGAAAATATGCTGCATTTTAAAGGATGCTTGTTCTCTTTAGACGGAATACAGAAATTTGAAATAGAAAAAAGTATTACACTGGATAGAGTCGGTGGGTTTGGCAATAGCTGTGGCAATGAAATTTTAAATAAAGGGGGTCGCCAATTGATGAAGGAAATTAAAAACGCTTTGGCCTAACGAACCCCGAGCCACACTCCAAAGGAATCAAGAAATGTGCACCAAGCTTCTTTCTACTAAAATATTGTCAGACACGCAACAACGCCCCCTAATCCAAGCCGGATTTTCTTTGGAAATGTACAATGCCATACACATTAACTTCATCGATTTTGAAATTGAGGAAAATAATAAAAACACTATTTTTACAAGCCAAAACGCGGTTCATGCGGCGCTGAAAAAGATTTCGAACCGGCGGATGACGTCCAAATCTTTGGGAAATTGCTTTTGTGTAGGGCAAAAGACCAAAGCACTTTTGTTGAAAAATAATTTTCAAGTGGTTGAAATAGCCAAAAACGCAAACGAATTGGCGTCCATACTTATAAAAAAATATAAAAATGAAGCATTTACATTCATAACCGGAGATTTGAGAAGAGCAGAACTACCATCACGGTTAAAACAAGCCAATATTAGGGTAAAGGAAATCATTTCCTATAAAACAGTATTAAATCATAAGGCTTTTGATGTTGCCTTTCAGGGCGTACTTTTCTTTAGTCCCAGTGCTGCCGAAAGCTATTTTCAACAGAATACCTTAAAAGACGGCATCGCTTTCTGTATTGGACAAACGACGGCCAAAACCGTGACCAAGTACACAACCCAAAGCAAAACCTCGGCAGTAAGCACCATAGAACAAGTGGTACAATCCGTAATAAATCATTTCAAAACATCGGTTTAACCGATCTTAAAACTAGCTATGCGTATAAAAAACGATTTGTTCCTTAGAGCCCTAAAAGGAGAAAGTGTAGAAAGACCACCTGTTTGGATGATGCGGCAAGCTGGGCGTTATTTGCCCGAGTTTATGGAAATCAGAAAAGAATTCGATTTCTTTACCCGCTGCCAAACGCCAGATTTGGCCTCGGAAATTACCGTACAGCCCATTCGTAGGTTTGGTATGGATGCCGCTATCTTATTTTCGGATATTCTGGTTATCCCACAGGCCATGAACATTGAAGTACAAATGAAGGCTAATTACGGTCCCTATTTGCCTAATCCGATACGAACTCAAAAAGACGTTGATAATGTGGTGATTCCCAACGTAAATGAAGCACTGGGTTACGTTATGGAGGCTATTAAAATGACAAAAGAAAAATTGAACAATGAAATTCCCCTCATAGGTTTTGCGGGATCTCCATGGACCATTCTATGTTATTGCGTGCAGGGAGAAGGAAGCAAAACCTATGATAAGGCAAAAGAGTTTTGTTTTACCCAGCCTTTGGCGGCTCATCAACTCTTACAAAAAATAACGGACACTACCATTGCCTATCTTAAAGCAAAAGTACAGGCAGGGGTAAATGCGGTACAAGTGTTTGATTCTTGGGGAGGTATGCTGTCTCCAACCGACTATAAAGAATTTTCCTGGAAATACATACAACAGATTATAGATGCTTTAAAAGACCATGCACCCGTTATTGTGTTTGGAAAAGGATGTTGGTTTGCATTGCATGACATGGCCAAATCCGGTGCTGCGGCACTTGGTGTAGATTGGACTTGTTCTGCCCAAAACGCAAGGTATTTAAGTGGAGGAAATATAACGTTGCAGGGTAATTTTGATCCTGCACGCCTTTTATCTCCCCCGGCAGAGATTAGAAAAATGGTAACACAGATGATAACCGAATTTGGCAAGGACAAATATGTGGCCAATTTGGGTCATGGTATTTTACCTAACATCCCTTTGGAGAATGCAAAAGCCTTTGTTGATGCGGTGAAGGAGTATGGCTCGTGATTATACCTATAAGGTCTTGAAGGCCTTGCAGGATTGCCCCGAAGACCTTATGGGAAATCAAGCAAATCCCAGAAACTTTGCAGGTCTGAAGAGTCAGGAACACTCAGAAAAGAATAATCCCAATGCGATTAATACCATATCGGGATGGGATTCGGAATTAAAGATCATCCCAAAATAAGAAACCTTAAAAAACACAAACTACCATCAAAGATAAATTTTACACCTATATTAAAAACCTGCAAAATACCATTTGTACGGCACTGGAAGAGGTAGACGGACATGCAAAATTCCGTGAAGACATTTGGGAGCGTCCGGAAGGTGGCGGAGGCCGTACCAGGGTAATAGAAAACAATCCCGGAGTAGAGGGCGTATTCGAAAAAGGGGGCGTTAATATTTCCGCCGTGCATGGGGAGCTGCCCAAAAGCATGCAAGACTATTTTGGCGTAGCCGAAGCCAATTTCTATGCTTGTGGGCTTAGTTTGGTGCTTCATCCCATAAACCCCATGGTGCCAACGGTACACGCCAACTGGCGTTATTTTGAGTTGTATACTAAAAATGGGGAAGTTGTTGACCAGTGGTTCGGTGGTGGCCAAGACCTTACACCTTATTATTTGTTTGATGAAGATGCCGTACACTTTCACTCCATTTGCAAAAGAGCCTGTGATGCACACCACTCGGAATTTTACGACCTCTACAAAAAGAAATGTGATGCCTATTTTTGGAATGCACACAGAAACGAAGCACGGGGCGTGGGCGGATTGTTTTTCGACTATTGCAAACCAACGGAAGAAATGAACATAACCGATTGGTATGATTTTGTTACGGAAGTCGGAAATAGCTTCCTTGATTGTTATGTACCAATCGTTACTAAGCGTAAAGATTTAAAATTCAATGCCCTTCAGCGAACTTGGCAGGAAATTCGTCGCGGGCGTTATGTGGAGTTCAATTTGGTGCATGATAAGGGAACCTTGTTTGGATTGAAAACCAACGGACGCATTGAAAGCATTTTAATGAGCCTTCCGCCGCATGTGCAATGGGTATATGACTACAAACCGGAACCTGGAAGTGAAGAAGAACGCCTGTTACACGTACTGAAACAGCCAAAAGATTGGCTATGGTCGTATTTAAATAAATGATTATCCGTATATTTCCCTATTTTTATTACCTTTAGCACACTAAACCATGTCATATGAACTTGATCGACTTTATATCATTCTATCCTGACGAGGAAAGCTGTAAACAAAAATTCAAGGAATATCGAGACCAAGTAGGCGTTAGCTGCGCCAA
>JBGTBA010000039.1:0-17126 GCA_041749595.1 Flavobacteriaceae bacterium
GGCACAAAACCACGGCAAGTCGGCCAAAATAAAACTCCAGGACAGACACGAAAAAAGAGGCTTTCCCCATAGGGGGCGACCGGATCCGTCAACAAGATATTCGGCCCTGGCCTATCGGCGGGCCGAATACTTAGTTAGTGTGCTTTCGTGCTTTTATCTATTTCTTTCTTAGGATCTTGCAAATTCAATTAGTGGTTGAAATATATCATTATCTGCTTCTTTTACTGCTTTCAAGTATGTAATTCTCGTGTCGCCTTGATGCACTAAATCACCTGTTCCCCAGCTGAACATTGGTAAATCGTATATCTTATTGATAATAATATCTGCCATTAATCTACTATGACGACCGTTTCCATTTGGAAAACAATGTATGCTTACTATTCTATGTTTAAACCGTATTGCGATTTCTTCAGGAGAATAGGTTTTGTTCCTGACCCAAAATAACGAATCATCACATAACGTTTTTAGAGCTACAGGTATTTGCCATTTATCAATCCCCAAGTTCTTATCAGTTTTTCTAAATTTCCCTGCCCACGACCATACACTTCCATACATTCGTTTATGAAGATTGCAGATAAATTTTTCGGTTAAAACTGTTTCTGCCTTAAAGGATCTGGTTAGAACCCATTGTAAGGCTTCTTCAATATTTTGTTGCTCAAATTCATCCAACTCTTCACGTGTAGCAATTGTTGGGATTAAGAGACCTTCGTTTTCATCTTCGTCTAATGGGGTTTGTCCATTTATGTATTTCAGGTCTAGTCCCATAAAGTTTTAGGTAGTTCTTGTTTGATTCTCAAGGTTCGTTCTTCAATTGCTTTTTTGATCCGTTCATTGGTGTTTTGCTGATCCTCAAGTTTCATGGTATTTGATGTTAGAGAAACTATTTTTTCTGCCAAAGAACGAGCCTTACTTTCAATATGCTTTTCTAAAGTTCCTTCTTTTGGAACAAAACCGTACACGAGTTCCATGTCTAGTGCTCGAGCAGTTTCTCTTAATGACTTAAGTGTTATTGCACCTTCCTTCTCTCGTGTTTCAATCTCTTGAACACTCTGTTTCGTCATCTTTAATTTGTTTGCCAACTGCTGCAGTGACATTCCTAAGGCTAACCTAATTGCTTTGACCCATCCTGTTGGAGGATTGGGTAGTTGGCGAGTAGGGGAAAACAGCTTGATTCTAGATTCTAGTTGTTGTATTTGGAGTTTTTTTTTATCCATGGTGTAAGGTTATAGCCTGATATAATTTAAACAAATATAAGGTTAAAACCTGACTTCAACAAAGATATTGTCAATTTATAGCCTGACGGAACAGCATCATAAGTAAGGTTATAACCTGATAAAGTTGGGGTTTAATCAAGCATCAGCTAAACCAAATTTTCTTTTTGCATGAAGTACAACGATTGGCTATAACCAGTGGCGGCTTTTGAAACCGTTAATGTCCACCGTGACCAAACGTAATAGCGAAGATAAAACTTTATACTTACACGTCAACCAGCCATTGCTTATAGGTGCTGTGTGTGCCCAGCATGGGCATCTTTTATTTATCGGAAGATAAATAATTAATATGATTATCCGTATATTTCCCTATTTTTCCCTATTTTTATTACCTTTAGCACACTAAACCATGTCATATGAACTTGATCGACTTTATATCATTCTATCCTGACGAGGAAAGCTGTAAACAAAAATTCAAGGAATATCGAGACCAAGTAGGCGTTAGCTGCGCCAAATGCGGGGGCACATCCCATTATTGGAAACAAGATAAGGAGCAATATGAGTGTAAAGCGTGCGCAACACGTACCACGCTAAAGAGTGGCACGGTAATGCATAAATCAAAACTTCCCTATCGCTATTGGTTTATGACCATGCACCTTTTGACATCCACAAAAAAGGGTTTTTCAGCCAAAGAAATACAGCGCCAGCGGGGGTACTTTGCCGACTGCATACCGCCGGGCTATGGATTCGGCCTGCCCTCTACCAAGGCGATATCAGTTATAGTATATAATGTGGTAGTCTTCAATTTAAATATTATCAGACTGATTTTAAGCCGCTTATATTAATTTATTATCTTAGCTTACATATATGAGATATAATCAATAACTATATCCCATTGTTACATGAAATTGGTATTGGGCTATAAACGACTATTAATAAGCATATGGAAATTGGATTATTCGAAATAATGTTAATTGCATCAACAATGCTTGAATTTAATCCTGTATTTCAAGCCATAAAAATCGTTCGACTAAAACAAGCAAAAGACGTTTCAGTATACACATTTTTAATGATTCTAGGAATTGGTGCGATGTGGCTAGTTTATGGAATACAAATACAAAGTTTACCACTTATTATTGGCAATTCTATAAAACTATTCGCAAGTCTAACTGTAATAATTGCTTATTCAATTTATAATCAGCCCAAGACCAATATCAAATAACAACTTATATTTGGTTCGGCTATTTCCTCGGCTAACGCTTCAACGGCCTCTTCCAAATTGCCTGCTCACGTCGGTAATAGTTCGGCAACAGGCCAACAACTATATCACCTATATTCTTACACAGCTTCAGATATGCAAAAATGTTGGTAAAAATTAATGTCTCTCTCCTACTACAACTTATATTATAAAATACAAACCACTACTGCATCTGTCATAGTATGTTGCAGACAATGACACTGGGAAAAACGCTAGAAGAAAAATCATTCATATCATTGTCTTTGGGAAGCTGTGCAAAACGTCCGTGGCTGTTGCAGAACTCCGATAGACATGAATTTTTGCTTTTACAAATGTGCGGAAATCCGTAACTGAAAGGTATGGACTTGCAACAAAAAAGTGGACAATTGGATAAGAGTCATGCTGCTATTTTTTGATTGTACATTTCTGTTTCAAATTCCTCTTTAGTTTTATAACCCAAAGAGGAGTACATTCTTCTTCTGTTGTACCAAGTTTCTATCCATTGAAAGACAGATAGCTCAGCTTCCAATCTAAGGCTATAGCTATGTTTGTAGACCCATTCTACCTTTATACTCTTAAAAAATGATTCTGCCACCGCATTGTCCCAACAATTACCTTTTCTGCTCATACTTTGTTTTATAAGGACCTTGTGATTTTTCAGGATATCGGTGGCATATTGATATCCCCTATCGGAATGGAATATGAGTTCTTTTGTGATTTCGTTTGATTTAACGGCCATATTCCAAGCTGGGATTATAGTACCCACTGTGCTTAGGGTTTGGCTCATGGACCAGCCGATTACCTTTCTAACGAACAGATCTATGATTACCGTTAAATACATCCATCCCTGTTTAGTCTCTATATAGGTAATATCGGACACCCAGACCTGGTTCTTTCTAAAGACCGTAAAGTTCTAGTTCAAAATATTACGGGCCAATGGATAGTTGTGTTTGCTGTCCGTTGTAACCTTGAACCTGCGTTTTCTTCTGGCAAACAGATTATTGGCCCTCATTATCCTGGCGACCCGTGGCCTGGAAACATTATATCCCTTTTTTGAGAGCTCCGCTTTGATTCTCGGTGCCCCATAGCTCCCAAAGCTATCTTTGAAAATATCTCGAATGACCGAGGATATGGTTTGGTTTTCCGACCATCTTTTGGATGGCTCCCTACCCAACCAATCATAATAGCTACTTTTATTTAACTTGAACATTTTGCACATCTTCTGAGGCTGGAAATTTAAATTTGTGGTGTTTTATGAACCTATATTTTTCCTGTCGCCCTAGGAGAAGATGGCTATCGCCTTTTTTAGGATATCACGTTCCAGTTCGGCATCCCTTAACCTTTTCTTCAACTCGGCGATTTCACGTTGCTTGTCCGTGAGTTTCGGGTTTCCCTTGCCGGGAAAACTGTTCCTACCATAAGTATCCGATTCTCTGCGTCAGCGGCTCAATACGGATGTAGGTATATCCAGTTCCCTGCATATTTCCACAACGCTACCACGTGCGTAGCTAAGTTCCACAGCTTTTTCCTTAAACTCTACGGTGTAATTTCTTTTTTCTCTTGACATTTTTCAAAGTTAATTTAAACGGCTAACACGCTCTTGACCTTATGTCCAGTTAAATATAGTAAGTCCAGTATCACTTCCTTTTGTAGACTTGTACTTTTTAGTGAAGGCTATCAAAGGAGTAAACTAAATCCTATCAGGCCAGAGATTGGGTAATTCGCCACTGAATCCTATTTGAGGAAGCTCATTGATTTTTTTCATCTCTTCTTCAGATAGTTTAAAATCGAATAAGTCTATGTTTTCGGCAATTCTTTCGGGCGATGAAGATTTCGGAATGGGGATTACATCGTGTTGAATTATCCATCGCAAACAAACTTGCGAAACGGATTTCTGATACTTTTTTGAAAGCCCTATCAACAACTCATTGCCAAAGACTTGTCCTCTTGCCAAAGGAGACCATGATTCAACGGCAATACCGTGACTTCTACTATATTCAGTTACTTGGGGTTGCCAATATCCGGGGTGGAACTCAATCTGATTGACTGAGGGGATTACTTTTGCCGTTTGAAAAAGTGCTTCCAGATGTTCTGGCCAAAAGTTACTTACTCCAAGAGATTTGATTTTACCTTCAGCTTTTAACTCTTCCATGGCACGCCATGTATCAGAATTGGTTTTTCGCCAATCCTTGTAGTTTATGGCATTAGCTGGCCAATGTATGAGATACAGGTCTATATAATCCAAATCTAATTTTCTCAAAGATTCGTCCAAGGCCATTCTAGTCTGTTTATATCCTAATTTCTCACGCCAAAGCTTGGTGGTCACAAAAATTTCCTCTCTTAAAACCCCACTGGCTTTAATCGCTTTGCCTACAGCTTCTTCATTTTGATAAAATGCCGCAGTATCGATTAACCGATAACCTAAGGTCAAAGCACTCTGAATGGCTTTGATTCCTTCTTCCTCCTTTGCTTTATAGGTGCCAAAACCCACAATTGGGATTATATTGCCATCGTTTAAAATTTTTTTCATCAGTTTGAAATTAAATAATTTTGATCATATAGACCAGATTAGACGTATTCACTGTTGTGGTTTACATACCATTTAAAACTATTCTGACCCATCCAATCCTTTTATTTGCTAATCTTAAAATGGTTTGGATGGTTCTTTAGGAATGTCACTTCTGTTGTCATTTTGGTTTGGTCCAGTAGTCTACCACCAAGACTTTTTCTAAATAGGGTTGTAGGCTAGCTACAAAGGCTTGGTGATTCGGATGTGGAGTATATATGCTATCTCTATCGCTCTCAGATTCAAACGTTACCATATAACAATGGGTAAAATTTTGATGAAAATTTTCTGGACTATCATTTATTCCCCATTCAAAATCCTGAATTTCGGGAATTGATTTGGACAAGGCGTTAAAAGATTGATTTATCTTCTCTACTTCCTCGACAGGGGCATCATCATTAAATTTAAACAGAACAACATGCCTTAAAAGTTTGTTTTGTTTTTCCGTATTTCGTTTCATTACTACTCCTTAATTTGTTATTTTCTTTCTTTACTGCTTGATTGCAGGCCATGCCTAATAAGCCAAATATTAGTACAGTTGAAATCTATGCTTTTTTGATAAAATTTATAATTTTAGTTTTACAATTTATAGTTATTCAGTGAAAGTTCATTTTTATATCCCGTTACTACTAGTATTGTGTTAAGTCAAAATTGACGGGTAAAGTCTTTTGAGTTTTATCCTTGCCTGGTCGTTTGTGAACTGCCAATTTATTTTGGAAGTTTTATTATTTCTATGATTTTGCCACGCTTCCACTTCTGATTTTATTTCCTCCATAGTGGCAATATGTCTATTTAAACATTGTCCGTTGAGTACGTGCAATTCAATTTCCGCCATGTTTAACCAACTCCCATGCTTGGGCGTAAAAACAAATTCAAATCTATCCCAAAGTCTTTTCGCCTCTTCTGGCGCAAATGTTTCATAGAATGCCGATGCGTCATGTGTTTTGAAATTATCCATAACCAATCTTATCTTTTTTGCCTGTGGGTGCATTTGGTCAGCTATTCGCTTTATAAATTTAGCCCAGTCTTTCTTTGTTTTTCGTTGGGTGATTTCAACCATTCTTTCTCCCCTTAACGGTTCATTTGCAATAAAAACATTAACCATGCCGTGCCTGATATATTCATAGTCAACTCTGGCTTCCTGTCCTTGTTTTAGCGGTGTTGAGGCAACCTCTTCTATCAACTGCTTGGGTGATTCATCCATGCAAACAACCGGATAATCTTCATCGTATGGAAGCTTGTATGTGTCCAGCACATTTTCCATATTGGCCACAAACTCACTGCTCTGTTCCGGTGGAATAACCCAACCTTTCACTTTCCAAGGCTTAAGTTGGTTTTTTTTAAAACCTCACCCACTGTTACATGCGATATGTAATCAATATATTCCAATTCAACCATCTTGTCTGCCAAAAGCCTTAATGACCACTTCGCAAATCCTTCCGGTGGTTTGCTGCAACACAATGTCACCAATTTTGCTTCAATATCCCCATCTACCTTTTTTGTGTGATTTTGGGTTGAAGGCCTCCTTTCCAAAACGCTTTCAAATCCTTCTTCAATGAACTTTTTCTTTACGCGGTCTATTGTTCTTTCCCCTATTTTGAGAATTTTACAGATTTCTGCGTTCTTTATCTCTGTATTCTCGGAAAATTCACCCTTATCGCAATTTAATAAAATATAAGCTGTGCGAAAAGCTTGTGAGCTGTGCCTCCCTTTGTTAATGATTTTATTGAAATCTTCAACCTCAATTTTGCTTAACTTGATTGTGTAGTGTACCATTTGCCGTTTTTGATGCTAAGATATAAATATTAACCGTCATATCAAAATTAACTTAACACTAGATTCAAGTCTTTAAAGCACCATTTTATAGTCCTTCTTGTCCAAAGGTGTTTTTTACAGACCAAATGGGCATTTCGCTTCGTTTCAATTGTGCGATTCAAAAAAAACTATCGAACCCTTAGTTCGTTACTACCTTATATATATGGCCATTACCTATTATTAAACCATTTACCGTTTTGCCAAACCACTTTAAACCATCAGGAGCTGTTGACGCTATTTTAACGCACACTTCTTTCGAGGATATGATAATTTAAGGAAGTTATTTTTTACGATTCTCCATTTTTAGAGCGCCAAAGGCACCATCTCCTTAAAAATACGTATTTCGGCGAATAACATGAATTAATATTACGTATTAATACGTAATATTGTCTTGAAAATAATGCTATACACCTTTTAAAAACCTTACTATGAACACAACTGTAACACAAAAAGCATTCAAATTGAACCTTAAAGATTTCAAAAGTGTGCCGATGCGTACTTTTTGGATTACCTCTCTCGCTTTTTTTCTCTGTTTCTTCGCTTGGTTTGGCATTGTGCCCTTTATGCCCGATGTAGTAAAGGATTTGGGCTTAACACCGGGACAAAAATGGAATTCCATCATCTTGGCCGTTGCCGGTACTGTTTTTGCCCGATTGCTCATCGGTCAGCTGTGCGATAGGTATGGTCCACGATTATGCTATACTTATTTACTGGTTTTTGGCGCTATTCCGGTTATCTTATTAGGTTTTGTACAAACCCCAATGCAGTTTATGATTTGCAGATTGTTTATTGGGTTTATAGGCGCCTCCTTTGTGATTACGCAATTTCATACCTCCATCATGTTTGCTCCCAATATTGTGGGTACGGCAAATGCGACCGCCGCCGGTTGGGGAAACCTTGGGGGTGGTGCCAACAGACTGGGAATGCCTCTAATAGCAGCAGTTGTGGTTAGTTTCGGCGTTGCCAACGAAGTTGCCTGGCGCTACTCCATGGTTATTGTTGGTGTTCTTTGTGTGGTTATGGGTGCTGTTTATTATTTCTGTACCCAAGATACCCCTGAGGGAAACTTTAAAGAATTAAAGGCCTCCGGTCAGATGCCACTTATTAAAAAGGATGAAGTTTCATTTCTTTCCACCTTAAAGGACTACCGGGTATGGATACTTTTCTTTGTCTATGCAGCTTGCTTTGGTATAGAACTTACGGTTTATGGCACTATGGACGACTACCTTCAAAACAGATTTTTGCTCGATAGAACAACCGCAGGTAATCTAGTGCTTTCCTTTGCGTTGATGAACATTTTTGCCCGAACCCTTGGCGGCTATTTTGGCGATCTATTTGGCAACCTACGCGGATTGCGTGGACGCGTAATCTTTCTTGCCGTTATTCTGGCTGCCGAAGGTATTATGCTTTCTATATTCTCTGTAACCACTAGTCTTACTATGGGAATG
The DNA here is from genome assembly GCA_041749595.1 of Flavobacteriaceae bacterium. GTDB lineage: Bacteria > Bacteroidota > Bacteroidia > Flavobacteriales > Flavobacteriaceae > Aurantibrevibacter. Next base: position 8,278 of record JBGTBA010000039.1, read on the forward strand.
GTATTTCTTATCACTTTTAGTTTAACCGTGCAAATGGCCGAGGGAGCCACCTTTGCCGTGGTGCCTTTTATCAATAAAAAAGCGATTGGATCTATCTCCGGGATTGTGGGTGCAGGGGGTAATGTTGGGGCATTTCTAGCGGCATTGTTCTTAAAATCCAAATCGGCCATAGCAGAAACTACAGCCATTAGTGCAAATAGCACTTTGGGAGAGGAGGCCGTTAAAAGCGCCCAAACCTTAGCGTCGGCTTCTGCGGTATCCAGCGGGTATTTTATAATAGGTGGCTTTGTAGTTGCCTCAGCTCTATTATCACTGGCTATCCGATTTGCCACCGCGGACGAAACCGCCGTTGTACAAGAACTGAAAGCAAAAATGGCACTATCTGGTGGCGATAAATAAGCTATATCCGCACGAACGCTTCCAACCTATAACCTATCAAAAAATATGAAAAACATATTCCTTATTGTGTCACTCGTTTTGATGACCGTTCAATTTATACAAGCACAATTTTCGTTGGATGGTGAGTTTCGACCCAGAACGGAATACCGCCATGGTTTTGGAACACTTATAACCGAAGATGCCGATGCCGGGTTTGCCATTGCCACCCGGGCAAGACTTAACACCAACTATTCGGTTGACAGTTACACCTTTTATTTAAGTATTCAGGACGTACTCGTCTGGGGCGAAAACCGGCAGATACAACCCATTGACCAAAACAATTCCTTTGCTATTTTTGAGGCTTGGGCCAATATCCAGTTAGGAAACGGATTCTCCACCAAAATTGGAAGACAGGTTATTGATTATGATGATCAACGGATTTTTGGTGGACTCGATTGGGCACAACAAGCCAGAAATCACGATGCAGCCCTGTTGCGCTATACCAAGGATAAACTTATGGTAGATGTGGGGCTGGCCTTTAATCAGGATTTTGATACTACCGGAGGTTTTCAATCTGAAAGCACGGCTTACAATACCACCGGTTTCTTCAGCTATAAAACGATGCAATACCTGTACCTTAAACAAAAGTGGGAACAGTTTACCGCAAGTTTTTTAGTCCTGAACAACGGCTTTCAAAACTTTGAAATAGACGGAACCACGCCGGATGGCATCAGCAATCTTCAGACGTTAGGCGCGCATCTGGAATACCGAAAAGCCAGCTTTGGCGCAGACCTCAACGCCTTTATACAAACCGGGGAAAGACAAGGTGCCATTGATGTAGGCGGCGCTTATCTCTTGGGGCTGGACGTAAGCTATAAGGCTTCCAGCAAATTGGGTTTTGGCGCAGGTATTGAAATTATAAGTGGGAATGATGCCGCTACCACGGACAAAACGGAAGCATTTTTTCCGCTGTTTGGCACCAATCATAAATTCAATGGTTTTATGGACTACTTTTATGTAGGGAACCATGCCAATACCATTGGCCTCTTTGATGTTCATGTTAGTGGTAGTTTCAAGTTCAACGAAAACGCGGGTCTCCTTGTTAAGGTGCTCAATTTTAGCGGAGAAGAAAAATTACCAAGTGGTGAAAAATCCCTGGGCACCGAACTGGATTTGGTATTCTCGAGAGCCTTTAACGGCTATAGTTTGCAAATTGGGTATTCCCACCTATTCCCTTCCGATGGGATGTACGAGCTTAAAGGTGTTTCGGAAGCCGAGGCGGCCGACAACCAGAACTGGGCGTGGGCCATGTTAACGATTAAACCCAAGTTTTTGAATACCGCTAAAAACTAAAGTCAGAGAATCTTTAGTTGAGCGACCACTATTGCCGAAAATGGGTAAAAGTGGTCGCTTTTTTGTGCAGATATTTTGACGTAACAATACGTAGTTTTAATGTATATTTGTTCATATTAGCATAGCGAATTTTGAGTAAAACCACGCGTATTGTTCTGGCAGATGACCATTCCCTTGTTCGGGATGGTATAAGAGCTCTATTGGAAGAAGAAAAAGATTTAGAGGTCATCGGCGAAGCCTCCAATGGAAAAGAGGCCGTTGCCATGGTACAGGAAAAGCTTCCGGATCTCCTTATTATCGATATCCGAATGCCTGAAATGAACGGGATTGAAGCGACCGAAATTTTAACGAATCTGGGCGTTGCCACCAAATCCATTATTCTCTCTATGCACGATTCCGAAGAATACATTTTAAAATCGGTCAGTGCCGGTGCCAGTGGCTACCTTTTAAAAGACACCGGGAAGGCAGAATTTCTTAAAGCCATACATACGGTTAAAGAGGGCGGAAAATATTTTAGCGGGGATATTTCCAATGTGCTGGTTAACAATATTTTAAATCCAAATAAATCCATAACGGAACTTTCTCAGGGCATCATCCCCGTAGAAAACAGGTTTGACCTTACCGGCAAGGAACTTCAAATTTTAGAACTGGTACTTTCCGGGCTCACCAATAAAGAAATCTCAGAAAAATTAGGAAAAAGTAAACGAACTGTCGAGACACATCGTTTTAACCTCATGCGCAAAATGGATGTTAAAAACTTAATAGACCTTTCCAAAAAAACACAGCAATACGGTCTTATATCTTAGGGGCAGTCTTAAATTTCAGTATTCCGTTGGCTATACTTTTGTTTGAAGTTGAAAATTTTTTGGATTCTGATATGGGCTGGCATTGGAGCTGATTCCCGTGGCTTGGCTTTCGACCCCGCACCGTCTGTCCTAAAGCAAATCCACCTCCACTTGTCTAAGGAGAGGTGTTTTTTGATTTTTCACAGCATTGAACTGAAGTTATTAGCAACGAAAAACTTACTTTTTACGTAATTCAATTATTAAGTACTGCATATTATCGATTCTGATTATAAACACCCTTACTATTATCAAAATAACACTACGTATTAATACTTAATTTGATATTTTTGCTTTTTAATGTGACCGGTGAATTTAATAGATCATCTTCATGCTCAAAAAAGAAGTACATAAAACCATTTGCTGCTATTGCGGGGTGGGTTGCGGTATCCTTGTAGAAAAAGATGCCAAAGGAACCTTGCACGTGGAGGGAGATCCGGAGTATCCGGTAAACCGAGGAATGCTGTGTTCCAAAGGCAAAAACTTAAACTATGTGGCACAGGACCTGGGGGACCGAATTCTCTACCCTGAAATGCGCTGGAGTCGAAATCACCCTGCCCAACGCGTTTCCTGGGATACCGCTCTGGATAGGGCTGCCGCAGTTTTTAAGAGCATCATTGAAAAAAATGGCCCGGATAGTGTGGGCTTTTATGTTTCCGGACAATGCCTTACCGAAGAGTATTACCTTGTAAATAAACTCACCAAAGGATTTATTGGCACCAATAATATCGATACCAATTCCCGTCTCTGTATGAGTTCTGCTGTTGCCGGTTATAAAAAGACGGTTGGGGAAGATTCTGTGCCTATTTCCTATGAGGATATTGAACTGTCGGATTGCTTTCTAATCGCCGGTGCCAATCCTGCCTGGTGTCACCCTATTCTTTTCAGAAGAATTGAAAAGCACAAAGAAAATAACCCCAACGTAAAAATCATTGTAGTAGATCCGCGAAAAACACAAACCTGCGCAAATGCCGATTTACACTTGCAAATACTGCCCGGAACAGATGTCATTCTGTTCAATGCCATTGCACGACTTCTTATTGAGACAAAGAAAATTGATAAAAATTTTATAAAAAAATATACCGCCAATTTTGAAGCTTGCCGGGAAAGTGCTTTTCAGTTGTCGCTTAGAGAAGCAGCCCAACTTTGCGATATTTCCAAAGACGATATCCGAAAGGCAGCCCAATACATAGGCAACGCCAAGGCCTTTATCAGCATGTGGACGATGGGGCTGAATCAAAGTGTTATCGGCGTATCAAAAAATGTGGCGTTGATGAACTTATCCTTGCTTACCGGACAAATCGGAAAACCGGGTGCCGGACCCTTCTCCCTTACCGGACAGCCCAACGCTATGGGCGGCAGAGAGGTAGGAGGCATGGCCAATTTGCTGGCTGCCCATCGGGATTTGGGCAATGCAGAGCACCGAGAAGAAGTGACCCATTTTTGGGGAGGAAAAACAATTAATGAAAAAGCCGGATTAACCGCTACGGAGATGTTTGATGCGCTGGAAAGCCGGAAACTAAAGGCCATCTGGATTGTTTGTACCAATCCCATTGTGAGCATGCCCAATGTCCACAAAGTGGAAAAAGCCCTGCAAAATGCCAGTTTTGTGGTGGTGCAGGATATTTCACACAGTTCGGAGACTACCAAATTTGCCGACCTGCTCCTGCCCGCAGCAGGCTGGCTCGAAAAAGAAGGTGCCATGACCAATTCCGAACGCCGGATAAGCTACCTCCCAAAAGTTATGGAAGCCCCGGGAGAAGCACTGCCCGATGTGGAAATCATCTGGAAATTTGCCCAAAAAATGGGATTCGCGGGATTTGATTATAAAAATGTAAGCGAGGTATATGACGAACATTGCCTCCTTACCAAAGGAACTAACATAGATGTCTCCGGGCTATCCCATCATCGATTAAAAAAAGAGGGGAGCTTCCAGTGGCCGGTGCCCTCGCCCTCGCATTTAGGAACACCCAGATTATTTGTAGACCATATTTTCCACACTTCGGATACCAAAGCGCATTTCAATGCGCCCCCAAAAATCTATAATGAATCGGAAAAGACTTCTCCCGACTTTCCGTTGATACTCAACACCGGCCGTGTACGGGATCAATGGCATACCCGAACAAAAACGGGCAAGGTAAAACGTCTGCTTACGCATATTCCCCAGCCCTATCTGGAAATGAACAAGGTGGATGCTTATTTGCGGAATCTTAAGGATGGAGATATTGCCGTAATTACCAGTCGAAGAGGGCAGGTACAGGTGAAAGTAACTGTCAATTTTGATATTCGGGAGCGGGTTGTTTTCCTGCCCATGCACTGGGGGAAAGTACTAGGGAACGATTATGGCAGAGCCAACAACATTACCAATGATTTGGTGGATCCCATTTCAAAGGAACCCGATTTTAAATACTGCGCCGTGCAGGTGGCGAAATATAAGAAACCCAAACAGAAAATTGTAATCATCGGTGCAGGTGCAGCGGCCTATCGTTTTGTACAGACCTATCGGGAAAAGAATGAGGCAGATGAACTTCATGTGTTTTCCAAAGAAAAAGACCCCTTTTACAACCGAGTCTTGTTACCGGAATATGTAAGTGAGGAACTTTCTTGGGAAGCTCTTGAAAAGCTAAAAAAGGGCGAATTACAAAAACTAAATCTGACCTTACACTCAGACCTCAGCATACGTTCTATCGATAAAGAAAACAAAAAGGTTATTGATAGTAATAACACAGAACATACCTATGATCTTTTAATTTTAGCTACAGGTAGCCGGGCCTTTGTGCCCAGCGAAGCGCAAATAAATCTTCCCGGGCGTTTTACCATGCGGGAACGCAGGGATGCCGATGATCTTCGCACCTATTTAAAAGAAACCGGACTGCCTTTTGAGGAGCAGCATGTGGTCATAGTAGGTGGTGGCCTTCTGGGTCTGGAACTGGCTGCAGCCTTAAAAAAGCGGAATATTAACCTGAGTATCATTCAAAGAGCGCCCCGACTCATGGAACGTCAGTTAGATAATATTGCTAGCCGACTATTGGCGGAAGATGTTACCGAACGCGGCATAAAAATGTACTTTGACAATGAGGTGAGTACTGTTTTTGAAGAAAAAGGAAGTGCCGCCTCTCTCCTGGTTACCCTAAAAACCGGCAGGATTATAAAATGTAATGCCATTGTCTATGCCATAGGTACACGACCCAATATTGAACTGGCCAAACATTCCGATATTAAAACGGGACGGGGCGTTTTGGTGAACGAATATTTACAAACCAGCGACCCGTACATCTTTGCACTTGGCGAAATCGCAGAGTTTAAAAATTCGCTTTTTGGCATTACTTCGGCAGCAGAACAACAGGCCGATATCGCAGCCAAATACATTTTGGGCGATTTCAGCAGTATGTACAACGGTTCGGTTTTAATGAATATCCTGAAATTCGAGAATTTGGACCTTTGCAGTTTGGGCATGGTAAACGCTCCTGCGGACGACAGCAGCTATGAGGAGATTATTTTTATGGATGTGAGCAAACGCTACTATAAAAAATGTATCGTAAAGGATGATACCCTTCTCGGTGCCATTCTTATGGGCGATAAAAACGATTTTTCCGAATTTAAACGCCTTATTGAAGAAGAAATAGAACTTTCAGAAAAAAGGAATGAACTGTTGCGCGGTAACACCAACTCGGTTCCCTTAAAAGGAAAATTGGTCTGCTCCTGCAGTCAGGTTGGTGAAGGAAACCTTATTGAGGTCATAAACACCGGCTGTACCGAATTCACAAAGCTATGCTCAGAAACCGGTGCCGGTCTGGGCTGCGGCAGTTGTAAACCGGAAATAAAAGATATTCTAAACAAGCAGCTGCAAGCGGTTGCGCATTAAATTACGGGAATATGAACGATAATTTGCACCGCATACTTTTTAAAGGAGGCGTTACCTCTCCAGGGGAATTAAAGGATAGTATTGCCATGCTGGAAGCCGCAGGACTCACCTCGGTTTTTTTTGGGTCGCGTCAGGATTTATTGTTTCCCTTGCGGAATGCCAAAGAGGAGCAGCTGGAAAAAATATCCAGATTCAATACGGATATCATTGCTGATAGAAGCTATCAAAACATTGTGTGCTCTTATGTCTCTGCCGATATTTTTGATATGACCTACTGGCTCAAAGGCTCTACCTATCTCTATTTGTTGGAAGGGTTTGATTATCTCCCCAAGCTAAAAATAAACATCACCGATCCCAAACAGCGTTTAGTGCCTATTTTTAGTGGTAACCTTAATTTTATCGCTTCGGAAAGTGAAGATTACTGGTACTTGCATATTAAGTTGCCCCATTGGAAAAACGCCGCCTATTATCCGGTTTTGGTGTACAGTTGGGATATGGTCACCTTTGCCAAGGCCATTGAGGAAATCCATGAAGACATTCAAGATGTAGAACAACTTTTTTATATCCTGAACACCAAACTGGATACCAATAACAAAACCATGGAAAAAGAGCTGGAAATCCCCTTTCTTACTTTTCCGTACTATGAAGGCATGAACCGTATGGGGCTAGATCAGCATTGGCTTGGGCTCTATTGGCGTAACAACAAGTACGATCTTGGTTTTCTAAAGGATTTCTGCGGTTTTTGTTTGGACAACAGCATTGGTAAAATATGCATTACCCCTTGGAAATCCTTTATTGTAAAAGGAATAAAAAACACGGCCCGACCCGAACTGGAACGTTTTCTGGGGCAGAAAGGCATCAATGTGCGGCATTCCCAATTGGAAATGAACTGGCATTTGCCCGTGGATGACCAGGATGCCCTGGAGCTTAAAAAATTCCTGGTATTGAGTTTCGACCAGAACGATATCAGTACCTATGGCCTCACCTTTGGCATCAGCAAGGATCCCGGGAAACGTTCGCATTTCTCTTCGGTAGTTATTGAAAAAAACAAACCCCCCACCATAGTAGGAGGTTTCGACTTTAGGACTACCTACAACGTACTGCACTTTAAAAATTTTGACCCCAATACTCAGGTGTATGAGGCCTATGCCCAAGATGTGGATAAGATAGAGTTGCCCGGACTCTTAATGGAGCTCAGTAAAAAGTATTTTGAACAATTGGGGGCTTCCCTACCCCAACAAAAAGACACCAAAAAGGAAAAGGCAATAATCGGCAGAGAAGTGCACCAATGCACCTCCTGTTTTACGGTGTATGATGCCACTTATGGTGACCTGAAAGCGGGCATCGCCCCGGGAACTTCTTTTGATACCCTCCCGGAAAGCTTTGAGTGTCCTGTGTGCGAAGCGCCAAAAACAGCTTTTAGTAAAATTGTTATGGTGTTGCAGTAAGGGTAGCATTTGAAATAGGCGGGTAGTGGGGTGCTGTTTGTTTAGAGATAAAATAGCGTGCTGGGCTCCATGAGTGTGTTAGATTCAATCAAAAATCCTATATTAGAGGTGTGGACACCGAGGATATATAAATACTAGTGTTCATAGCCATACGTTGGCAAACATTTGAGAAAACGAATACCTATGAAAAAAATGAATTTTATTTTTGGATTTTTACTTGTATTAATGCCTTCAGTGAATTGCTATGCGCAAGAATACGAAATGAAGGAAAAAACCATATCAGGAATTTTCGATATAGAAGGAAAATCAAAGTCAGAAATATTTGCATCGATTAATAAATGGATTGCACTGAATTATAACTCTGCTCAAAATGTTGTTCAACTAAACGACAAAGAATCTGGAAATATAATAGTTAAAGGAATTAATGAAGCTGTTTATAAAAATGTTATGGTTGAGTTTAATCATACTATGGAAATAAACGTCAAGGATAATAAATTTAGAATTATTTACACTTTGACTGACATAATAACACCTGCACCAGTAGCAGGTTATAATTTGGAATCTGAATATATTATGGTTTTTGATATGATAGATTTTACGGGTCTAAAACAAGAAAAAATCGACAATTATAATAATTACGTTGAGGAACTTTGGAAAAAAGCAATGGTTGGGAAAAAAAAGAGAGAGAACTTTAAAGAAATGACAAAACCAACCTTTGAGGAAATGAATAAAGGTGTAATTGAAAGTATTAAATCAACTATGCTTTCCATTGAAAAGACTGTAAAATCGACTAAAAAAGATGATTGGTAAAAAAGATTTGCCAATCGAGTAGACGGGTGACGACCTAACGGTCGCCACTGCGCCTCTCACACCACCGTACCCTTCGACTTCGCTCAGGATAAACCAAGCGGGTCTCGTATACGGCGGTTCGTAATCCATCACTCCAAGGCTCTTTTCACCCTT
>JBGTBA010000040.1:0-2194 GCA_041749595.1 Flavobacteriaceae bacterium
GAAGGTATTCTATAGAAACGTATTTTTAGGTTTCTTTGATGAAAAAGAATTAAGAAATAAAGAAAAATCAATAAGGTTAGAAACCAATTTAGTGTAAAGTCTAATCTTTAACTTTTGTAAACTATGTATCTTAACGAACAATTGCTCGCCACTATTGCAAAAGAAAAAATACCCGAAGAAATAAGGGCATTTTTATTTAAATATTGCCTTGCTGCTTTTGAAAAACAAATTTATTCCGGTTGGGATTGGCATATAGGAATGTTGAACATTGCATCAGAAATTTTAAAGGACGACATTGAAGCGGAACGAATAATAACCTATCTCGACAAGATTCAAGGTTCAGAATATGAAAAAGAAGGGGCGCAAAGCATAAAATTTAGGATCATCAAGAAAACAAAGGGGGAAAAGGAAGCCGATAAATTCCTTGAGCAAAACTTGGCCAACCCAAATTTAAGGAGGGAAGCCATTGCAAAAGCCTTGAAAAACAAGGACTATGAAAAGGCTATCGGAATTTCGAAAGATGGTCTAAAAGAAGATGGAAAATCCAAACCCGGTTTGGCTATGGAATGGCATGATTGGTTGCTAAAAACGGCACAGGCCCAAAAAGACAAAGAGAAGATCATAACCTATGCCCGTTTGCTTTTTATTGCTGATTTTAGAAATGAACAAGATTATTACCAACTTTTGCAAACCAATGTGCCAACAGGTATATGGCCCGTTTTTGTAGAAGAAATGATCAAGGATATTGCGTTGAAAAAGCGATGGTCCGACTTTGATTTGATCACTCAAATTTTCATCAGGGAACAATGGTGGCAAAAGCTTTTGGAACTTGTCAAAAATAATCCTTCCCTAACCCACATTGCGTATTACGAAAAATATCTTTCAAAAGAATATCCAGCAGAACTTGTGCTCCTTTATGGAGAGGCAATCATTGCCTATATGAAAAAAAACGTGGGAAGAAACCATTACCAAACGGCTTGCAAATATTTAAGGCGAATGATAAAATTGGGAGGCAGGGAAAGTGCGGAAAAAATAATATCCGATTTCAGGAAACAATACCCACAGCGCAGGGCTTTAATGGAAGAACTAAATCGGGTTTAAAAAACTATAATTTTGGTAACGGATTTTGGACCATTTCCGCCCCAAAAAGGATCCTAAAATGCATTAGCAATTTTTCCTTTACTTCATTCATTTCAACCACGGCAACACCCAACTCCGCATTCAAAGAAGTAACCGCCTTGCCTTTAATCCCACATGGAATCATCAAATCAAAATAACCGAGATTCGTATTTACATTTATGGCAAAACCGTGCATGGTAACCCACCTACTTGCCCGTACGCCCATGGCGCATATTTTTCGGGCAAATGGGGTTCCCACATCTAACCAGACCCCGGTTTCCCCCGGAGATCGTTCTCCTTTGAGTCCATAGTCGGCCAAGGTTAAAATGACCGTTTCCTCTAAAAAGCGCAAATATTTATGGATATCGGTAAAGAAATTATCGAGATCTAAAATAGGATAACCCACAATTTGCCCAGGCCCGTGGTAGGTAATATCGCCACCCCTGTTGATTTTATAAAATTTTGCCCCCTTTTTAACAAGAGCGGCCTCATCTACCAGCAAATTGGAGATATTACCGCTTTTGCCCAAGGTATATACATGCGAATGTTCTACAAATAGAAAATAATTGGGCGTTTTAGTTTTAAAGGAAGTATCGGCTCTTCTGTTTTTTATTTTGATCGCCATAATTTCCTGAAACAGCATCTCCTGATGGTCCCAGGCCTGCTTATAGTCCATGACCCCTAAATCTGTTAGAACTATTTTTTTGTTCATGGTGCAAAGATATAACACCTAATGAAAAAACACCTAGCCTCACCTATTTTTGGCACTATAAACAACCTAATTAGGTTTGTTGAGAATGACCAAGGCGGCAATGACCCCGGGCACCCAACCACAAAGGGTTAGCAGGAACACGATCAATATGGACCCACAACCTTTGCCAATGACCGATAACGGGGGAAATATTATGGCCAGAACAACTCTCCAAAAACTCATATTTTTATTTTCTAGTTAAAGGTTAAAACCCTGCAATTTCATTGCAGTTACTTTAGTTTCTATAAATGTTTTAGTTTTGTCGGATGGGCGATTATCGTAGGAATTCCCATTCGATAAGTAATCTGAGTTGCCATTTAGTAT
>JBGTBA010000041.1:0-39810 GCA_041749595.1 Flavobacteriaceae bacterium
TAAAGAATGTTCCCGATTCGGCTATTTATTTAGTTTTTTACACGAAAATTCCTTTCTCCTTTTATGGGTAAGGGAATTTTTGCGCCCATCTCAAAATAGTTAGCTAAATTGAAGGGACTCGTTATATACAATTTGAGAAAATTTGGATAATATACCAATTATTGGTATATTTGAATTAAATTAGTATTTAAATGAACAAAAACACATCAATATCGCTCGGAAATTATTTTGACCAATTTGTGCAAAATAGCATAAACGAAGGAAGATTTAAAAACGTCAGCGAAGTTATTCGAGCAGGATTAAGACTTTTAGAAGAAGAGGAAAGTAAAGTGATTGCACTGAAAAAAGCTATCCAAGAAGGAATTGACAGCGGAATTGCTCACGACTTTGACCCTAAAAAACATCTTGAATCTTTAAAAGTTAAAAAGCACTCGAATGGCTGAATATAAACTGACTAACAAAGCGGTCGAGGATTTATCAAAAATTTGGGATTATACATTTGAGGTATGGTCGGAAAATCAAGCCGACAAATATTATGATGAACTAATATATAACTGTCAAGAAATTGCGAAAAACCCAAGTTTAGGAAAAATCTACGAAGGAATATCAAAGCGACTACTGGGAGTGAAAGCAAATCGCCACGTAATATTCTACAGGACTTTGAATGAAAATTATGTTGAGATAACAAGAATATTGCACGAAAGAATGGATTTAAAAAATAGAATAACGGAATAAAAAAACTGCAAACAGCTAGGGTTTCGTTGCGTCCGCAGGACGAACAATGAAACCCGTGTTGAACGGAACCGTCTACTATGGGTTTTTCGTTTAGTTTTTTAAGGGATATCAAGAGGATTAACAGTCCTCTTTTTTTGTGCAGTGTTTTTGGATGGTTTTTAACGTGGTTTCCTTCCCCATTTCACATAAGTGCCCTTACCCACAAGCTGGTTTTTGCAGGAGGTGGTAATTTGGCCCATACCGATGTACCGCTCAGGTGGCCCCCGCTGATCAAAAACCAGGATCCTGTGTAAGCTGCCGTTTTTACAGCATGGGCATTTTCTGATTTTGGATACTGTTGCCTTTTCTATGATTGCCTGCACTTGAAGCTTGGATTGTATAATCTTTAACTTTAGCCGCTTCCAAGTGCTGCTCAAAAAACCGTAATGACGGATCTTTACAAAGCCTTTGGGCAGTATATGCATCGCAAAACGCCTGATAAATTCCCGATGGCCCAGGGTCATTTGTTTCTTAAAACCTTGTTGCCCGTAATCTTTGTAATCAAAAGTGACGCTTTTCTCGTCCATGGCCTTGATCCTATGGTTACTGATGGCTATTTTGTGGCTGTACCTCCCCAAGTATTCCACCACCGACTTTGGGCTTCCAAAGGGTCTTTTCGCAAATACAACCCATGGCTTTTGCCACAATTGCTGCCGGATTTGCCCATATTGTATTGGCGCACTGTTTTTTAGTTTCCCACAATACCTGGCCCTGAAAACCTTGGACATGGCTTTGACGGAAAACAGGAATTTGCCATCTGCCCGAATGTTTTTCCAGTTGCCATTTTTATCCGGCCCCCCTCCGGGAACAATGCAGTGCAGGTGCGGGTGCAAGCCCAGGTTTTGACCCCAGGTATGGAGGATCGCTATCATGCCCATTTGTACGCCCTGCCCTTTTCCAAATTGGGAAAGTGTTTCCCAAACGGAACCGAACAAAAGACCGTACACCAATTTTGGATCATGTATCGCCAACGCATTGACGGCCTCGGGCAAAGTGAACACCACATGAAAATAAGGCACGGGCAAAAGTTCGCCCTCTCTGGCCCGTACCCAATCTTCCCGGTTTTTGCCCTGGCGCTTAGGGCAATGACGGTTACGGCAGCTATTGTAACTAATGCTAAGGTTCCCACAATCGTCACAGGCATCAATATGACCTCCCAAAGCGGCCGTTCGGCATTTTTTTATGGCATAAAGCGTTCGTAGCTGCCAGGTATTCAATCCTATATCCCTGATGTCTCCATGTAACCGGTGCAGTACTTGGGCCACTTCACCCTTGGACTGCATTGCTTGAACAGGGTATCGAGCGGACTGAAGATTTCTTGGCTGGGCAATTGTGCAATGTGCAGATACTCCAGGGTGGTCTCTATGTTCTCGTGCCCCAGAAGGTTCTTTAAGGTAATGATGTCCATACCGTCTTCCAACAAATGCGTGGCAAAAGAATGCCTAGGGGTGTGCACGTGGACCTCTTTTGAAATACCTGCCTGTTTGCAGACCTGTTTTATTGCCCATTGCACCCCTCGCTGCGAATAGCGGGAGTCAAAATCCCCGCCCGCCCGATTGGGCAAAGGTTGGCCATTAAAAATCCAGTCCTTTGGCTTTTCTGCCTCCAGGTAGTTCTTAAGGCCCCTTATAAGGTGGACCGATAGCGGAACATATCTGTCTTTCTTGCCCTTTCCCTGTGCCACCCGGAGCTGCTTCCGGTCAAAATCCAGATCCTGTAAACGCACGTTTCGAACCTCCATGCACCGCAAACCACAGCCATAGAGAAGTCCGATCAGGATCTTGTGCTTAAGTAGCGTGGCCGCTCCAAGCATTCGCCAGACCTCTTGCTTGCTCAGCACAACGGGGAGCCTTTTCTCGTGCCTTATCTGCGGAAGCCGAAGATACTCATAAGCCAGTCCCTCCGATTTGAGCAGGAACCGAAGTCCGTAGACAGTATGCTTAAAATAGGTCTGGGAGGGGGTTTTTGACTTCTTTTGAAGGTAGAACAAATGGTCGTGCACCTGTTCAGGGTCAAGCTCCGTTGGGACTTTGCCAAAATACAGCGATATGGCCGCTATATGGCGGGAATAATTACTGAACGTACTTTGGCTTCTGCCCAAAACAGAAACGGTGCGCTCAAAACGGTACAACAGCCCAGGGAATCCCGGAACTTCACGCTTGGCCTGGTTAATGAGCTTGTTCTCCCTTAGGGCTTCAACACTCTTTTTTTTGTAGTCATAATTGCTATTTTAGTTATCTTGGTAAGATACTAATTATGAACTTGTAGCTACCGAAGGTTTAGTTCAACCCGATGCCGAAAAAAAGGCGAAAGGCCTTTTGGAAAGGGCCAAAAAAACTGCATCCGCAACAGATATTGAAATGAAGACCACATTGCGGTACGACCTAAACTTGGTACAGGGAGTGACCAATGTAATAATGGAAGAGGGTATTACGGTCTTGGTTATGGGACTTCACTTAAAAAGAGGGGATTCCGATTCTTTTTTGGGCAATTTAACTAGTGGAATACTGGCAAAAACCAATATAACCACTTTTATCTATAATTCATACCAGCCCCTAGCTACGATAAAAAGGCATTTGGTCATTATTCCTGAAAATGCCGAATATGAGAGCGGCTTCTCATTTTGGTTGGCAAAAATTTGGAACATTGCCATGAATACGGGAGCAAAAATTATTTTCTATGGATCCAAACAAACCATCAACCTGATCAAAGACATTCATTTAAAGCATCCTATAGAAGTGGAATTCAAGATTTTTAACACTTGGGACGATTTCCCAACCTTTTCCAACCAAGTAAAACATGATGATAATCTTTTAATTGTCCTTAGCAGGAAAAACCTCTTGTCATATAAAGAGTACATGGATGAAATTCCCTTATACCTGGGAAGGCACTACCAAGGACGAAACTTTCTGCTGGTGTATCCATCGCAGTCAGACTTCATGACCGATGGGAAAGTAGATCTTACCAATCCATCTTTATTGAAGGCGATCGAAAAAATAGATATCATCGGAAAAACGGTTGCCGGGATATTTAGGAAAAAATAAACCTGGATTTATCTAATCGTTCAGCTTCAACACCGCCATAAACGCCTGCTGCGGAATCTCTACATTCCCCACTTGGCGCATCCGTTTTTTCCCTTTTTTCTGTTTTTCCAACAATTTCCGCTTACGCGATATATCGCCCCCATAGCATTTGGCCGTTACGTCTTTTCTAAGTGCCTTAATGGTCTCTCGGGAAATTATTTTGGCCCCGATGGCCGCTTGTATTGGGATATCGAACTGCTGTCGCGGAATAAGTTCCCTTAGTTTTTCGCACATCCTTTTGCCAATGTTATGTGCATTGTCCGCATGGATCAGGGCGGAAAGTGCATCGACGGGCTGGGCATTCAACAGAATATCTACCCGTACCAATTTGGAAACCCGAAGCCCGATGGGCGAATAATCAAATGAGGCATAGCCTTTAGAAACCGTCTTTAGCCGGTCATAGAAGTCGAATACGATTTCGGCCAAGGGCATATCAAAATTAAGCTCCACCCGTTCTGTGGTGAGATAGGTTTGATTGGTGATAATCCCTCTTTTATCTATACAGAGCGACATGATGTTCCCGACGAAATCTGCTTTGGTTATTATAGTTGCCTTTATGTAGGGCTCTTCTACACGATCCAAAGTGGAAGGGTCGGGCAAGTCTGATGGATTGTTGACAATAATGGGCAACTCCGGGTTTTTCCTTGTAAATGCATGATAACTTACGTTGGGCACCGTGGTGATTACGGTCATGTCAAACTCACGTTCCAATCGCTCTTGGATGATCTCCATGTGCAACATGCCCAAAAACCCGCACCGAAATCCAAAACCAAGTGCGGCACTGCTTTCCGGGGTAAATACCAAGGAAGCATCGTTAAGCTGCAATTTTTCCATGGACGATCGCAATTCTTCAAAATCTTCCGTATCTACGGGATAAATCCCGGCAAATACCATAGGCTTTACATCCTCAAACCCCTCAATGGCGTTTTTGGTTGGGTTTACCGCATCGGTAATGGTATCTCCTACCTTTACTTCCCTGGCATCTTTAATTCCGGTGATAAGATAGCCCACATCGCCTGTTTTTACACTTTCCCTTGGGAATTGGGTTAATTTTAGGGTACCCACCTCATCCGCAAAATAGTTTTTGTCCGTGGCCACGAATTTTATTTTTTGTCCTTTTTTTATCTCTCCATGGATGACCCTAAAATAGGTTTCCACGCCCCGGAACGGGTTATAAACGGAGTCGAAGACCAAGGCTTGTAAGGGATCGTTTTCCTTTCCACTGGGGGCAGGGATACGTTCAATGATCGCTTTCAATATTTCATCTATACCAATCCCTGTTTTTGCACTGGCCGGGATAACGTCTTCCCTTCTACAGCCCAAGAGGTCCACAATGTCATCCGTTACTTCTTCGGGGCTGGCACTCGGGAGATCCACTTTGTTAAGAACAGGTATTATTTCCAGATCATTTTCCAACGCCAGGTACAGATTGGAAATGGTCTGTGCCTGGATGCTCTGAGCGGCATCCACCACCAGGAGGGCACCTTCACAGGCCGCAATGGATCGGGAAACCTCGTAAGAGAAATCAACATGGCCAGGCGTATCTATAAGGTTTAGGATATATTTTTCGCCTTTATAAATATATTCCATTTGTATGGCATGGCTCTTTATGGTAATGCCCCTTTCACGCTCCAAATCCATATTATCCAGAAGTTGGTCCTGCTTTTCCCTTTCGGTTACAGACCCGGTAAAGTCCAGCAACCTGTCAGCCAAGGTGCTTTTCCCATGGTCTATGTGGGCGATGATGCAAAAGTTTCTGATGTTCTTCATAAATTATCTACTTCTATAGGGCTAAAACCAAGCGGTATTTTGCAACTGCAAATATAGCGTAAAATACATGGGTTTTATGGGCTGTCGTTTTTTTTCAAATTTTGGAAGTACCATACAAAAGTCATTTTTACTTATTTTACTGTGAGATATTTCATATTAATTATTTAGGTTTGTAACATAACAGAGCCATTTAGTGAAAAAAAGAACTTTACTTCCATTCTTCTTTTTGTTTTCCCTGACTTTTGTGAACGCCCAAGAGCATACAATTTCGGGTTCCGTTACTGATGCAGAGAACAGCGTAGTTTCTTTTGCCAATCTAATTTTACTGGCCGCTATGGATTCTGTCATCATTAAAGGCACATCCAGCGATGAATTCGGGGCATTTGAACTAACCGATATCCCAAAGGGTAATTATATTTTAACTGCCAGCTATTTGGGCAACAGTTCCAGCCCCTTGAACATTGTAGTAGATACGGATATGGATCTGGGGCCCCTGCGAATAGCAGAAACCACTTTTGTGCTCAATGAAGCCGTCGTAACCTATAAAAACCCAACCGTAGAAAGAAAGGCAGACCGTTTGGTTTTCAATATAGCGAACACCCCTATTTCCGAATCGAATATTTGGGACGCTTTAAAGCGCACCCCGGGGGTGGTCATCACCAACAATGAACTTACCATTAAAGGCAGCAGCGATATTCAGGTGATGATCAATGAACGAAGGGTAAACCTTCCCAAAGAGGATATCATCAACCTATTGTCCGGCACTTCGGCCAGCAGTATTGAAGCGGTAGAGGTAATAACCAGTCCGCCGGCCAAGTTCAGTGCCGAAGGGGGGATGATCATCAATATCAAAATGAAAAAAGGATTACTTGCCGGGTATAATGGAGCAGTGTACAATCGCTACACCCAAGGGGTATTTGCCAAACATACCCTAGGGACCGACCAGTACTTTAAAAGCAAGAATACCGATTTTTCGCTAAATTACAGTTTGGGAAACCAAAAAGACCTTACCAAATATACGGATATCACCAAATTTTTTGGCTCGGAGACATCTACTTGGACGGCCAATCAGACCAATGTGGAGAGGCAAACCATACATAACCTAAGTGCCTTTTTTGATTGGGAACTCAATGATAAAAACAGTTTGAGCCTGTCTTCCATAAACGTAATTAACCCTTGGGCGAGCCGAAATTATACTACCCGAACAGACATTGTGGATGCTTTGGGCAATCCGGATTCCTTTTTTACCACCCAAATTGATGCGGATGCGCCCTTTATCAACCTATCTTTTTATTTGGATTATGTGCACAAGCTAAGGAAAGAAGGGGCTTCCATTACTTTTGGAGGGCATTATACCTACTATGACTACGAACTGGACCAAAATCTGGATACCAACTTTTTTGATGCCGGGGGCAATGCTACGGGCACCAATGATTTTGTAACCGAATCCGATCAAAAAATCAATCTTTTCAGCATCCAAACGGATTACATATCCCCTTGGGGAGAAAATGTGACTATGGAAGCAGGACTTCGGTACACGGGGATAAAATCAACCAGTACCATTACGCAACGGGGCTTTGACCGAAATCAACCAGGGATTAATCCCACAGAAGCAGGTACATTCAACTATGACGAAAATATATATGCCTCCTATTTAGGGGTAAAGGGAAAGTGGGACAAGATTAACCTTACGGCGGGACTTAGGGCCGAATATACCGAGGCCACGGGCGATTTGGATATTGCAACCGCAAAGAACAAAAACGATTACTTTGATCTCTTTCCCAATTTTTCGGTAATGTACCCCATAGGTGAAAAGCACGATCTGAACCTCTATTATTACCGTAGGATCACACGGCCACGATATAACAGTATAAATCCCTTTCAATCGTTCCAAAGCAACAATGTGGTCGTTGAGGGCAACCCCGACCTTTTGCCCGCCACCCGTAACTATTTGGCACTGGGCTATACTTTTGATAAAAAGTATACTGTGGAGTTCTTTTACAGAAATGAGCAAGATCCTTTTCAGCCATTGATGTTTCAGGATAACGATTCCCGCTTGCTGCGCTTCATCAATGTAAACATGGACAACAATATCTCCTATGGTGTGGATTTAATCGTGAATAGGGCAGTAGCCAGGTTTTGGGATCTGTACATTTTGTCCAGCTTTTATCAGAATGGCTATTCGTTTCAAGACACAGATTCCGGACAATTAATTAACAATGATCGTTTTACATGGTTTTTACAGACGTATAACAGCTTTGCTTTTTTATCGGATAAAAGTCTTTTGGCGGATGTAGGGTTTACCATTTTTTCGCCAATCTCCCTCGGAAATTCCGAGCAGGACAACTATAGCGAATTGGGAATAACGTTTCGAAAATCCTTTTGGCACAAGAGCATTTCCCTCTCGGCGGGCGTACAGGATATTTTTAACCGAGGAAACCTCTTGAACACACGCCGCTTTTTAAACCAGGACAACAGCACCTTGTATAGGCGGGAGAACAGGCTATTTACGTTGGGCCTGCGCTTTACGTTTGGTAACACAAAGATAAAGGATAACCAGAAGCCGAAAAATCTGGACGAAAGAAAGCGTTTATAAAGATGTCCTACAAAATACAACGGAATAAGATTATAAAGTGGTATTAAAACACCTCGGAATTTTTAGTTAGTTTTGATGTTTAACCCCAAACCAAAGTGAAACATAGGTTACCTCTTTTGATATGCCTTTCGTTTGTGCCCATAATCCTTTTTGGGCAAGGGTTTACGATATCCGGATCGGTGAAGGACGACACCAATGCCCCAATACCCTTTACCAATGTATATCTTCTTAAAGTGGCGGACACCGTAATGGTAAAAGGGGCATCTGCCGATGAAAACGGATTTTTCAGTATAGAAAATATTGTGCCCGACATTTATTTTATCCGGGCCAGTTACATTGGGAAATTTTCGAACCTTACTCCATTGGACATCACAAAAAACCTAAATATAGGCTCCCTAATCATAGAGGTTGGGGCTGAACTATTGGATGAGGTGGTGGTAACTGCCAAGCAACCCACCATGGAACGCAAGGCAGACCGTTTGGTGTTCAATGTGGAGAACTCAGTGGTTTCCGAAGGCAGTTCATGGCAAATCCTTAAAAATACCCCGGGGGTTATCTCTATGCAGGATGGGTTTTTAATCCGGAACCAACAGGCCACCATTTACCTTAACGACAGAAAAGTACAACTTTCGCCCTCTGAGGTAAAGGATTTGTTGGAAGGCTTATCCGGAGGTGCCATTAAGTCCGTTGAGGTTATCCCCAATCCGCCCTCCCGCTATGATGCGGAAGGTGGCCCAATCCTAAATATCATTACCACCAGAAATGTGGCGGCCGGTTATAAAGGCAGTGCCAACGGTACGTTTACACAAGCTGTTTTTCCAAAATATGCTTTGGGAACCAGCCATTATTTTAAATCGGAAAAGCTCAATGTGTTTGCCAATTACACCATTAACCCAAAAAAGGAATTTAAGGACGATGAATACCACATTAATTTCATCGATGGAAATAACACCATTTTTTCCCGTTGGGACACCGATTTTAACAAGGTAACAAGATCGGCGGCCCAAAACGCCAATGTGATCCTGGATTACGCTTTTGATGATAGGAATAGCGTAAATGTAAGCTCTAATTTGGTGTTTTCCCCGAACAAATCGTTCCACAACAATCTGGATACGGAAATCAGAAACGGTCAAAATCAGCTGGACTCCACACTAACCACCACAAGCAGGTTAGACAATGACAACACCAATATTGCCGTGGATCTTTCCTATAAACACATCCCAAAGAAAGAGGGAGCTTCGCTAACGTTAAATGCCCATTACACAGCATTTAATGAAGATCAGGTGCAGCGGGTTTCTTCGGATTATTTCAATCCGTCCGGCGATTTTATACGTAATTTTTCCTTCTTTACAGATTCCCGGCAGATAGTGGATATTGTTACGGGACAACTCGATTATATAACCCCATTGGGAGGTGCCACATGGGAAACAGGGGCTAAATTCTCTTCCATCTATTCCAGGAGCGGCATCGATTTTTTTAATCTGCAGGGTTCAGATCAAATTTTCAATCCCCAGTTTTCGGATGATTTTATTTATGATGAAAAAGTCTGGGCCGGTTACCTGAGTATGGTCAAAAATTGGGAAAAATGGTCGCTAAAGGCAGGTGTACGTGGTGAATATACCGATGTTGTGGGCGAATCCCTGACTCAGGATACTGAAAACATACAGAATTTCTTTACACTTTTCCCTTCATTATATGTACTGTACGCCCCTGCGGAAGACCATAGTTTTGCATTTGATTACAGCCGAAAATTACAACGGCCCAAGTATCAGGACCTAAATCCTTTTCGGTATTTTGTAAACGAGAACGATTTTTTTGTGGGAAACCCTACTTTGCAGCCCAACTTTAGCCATAACTTTAATTTTAACTACACTTTTAAAGGCACTTATTTTTTTGATGTCTACTACAGGGACAATGGCAATTATATCAGTGACCTAAGTTTTCAGGACAATCAAAACCTAACGCTGCGGCAAATACGGCAAAACGTTTCGGAAAGCACCTCGTATGGGCTGGACTTTACCTACAGTAAATCGGTAACCCATTTTTGGTACCTGTACAGTTATATGTCTGTTTTTGCCGAAGATGAGACTTTTTTGGCCGTAGAGAGCAATAACCAACCCTATACCAATAAAGTAGAAGGCATTTACGGCTCTTTCAACAACTATCTTACCCTGTCTAAAGACGGCACCTTTACAGGTGAAGTGGCCCTGACTTACCTGTCCCGGTTTTTACAGGGTAATTATGTGTTGGGGCCATCGACCAACCTTACTTTGGGCCTGCGCAAATCCCTGTGGGAAAAGAGGGCGGTGCTCTCCGTGGCCACCGAGGATCTTTTGGGCGAGGCCAATGCAAGGCTCACTTCCAGATACCTCAACCAGGACAACGGGTATTTTGCCCAACCCGAAACCCGGTTTGTCCGCTTTGGATTTACCTATAATTTTGGCAACTTTAGGCTGGAAGACAACCAAAGGAGTATTGACAAAACAGAAAGGGACAGGCTTGCGAAATAGACGTTCCACCATAAGGTTTTTCCCTTTAAGTAGCACGTACGGAGTGGGTTCAAACAAAAGTTTTTAGCTTTGTAGGGATACTTGGAACATAAAACAATTAATGGGCCCCGGTATTTAAGCGCCTATTAATTCTTTGTGCAAAACATTGTCCGATTTGACCATCATATTTATTAGAGTATTAAAAATCGTGCCCGCAAAGTTGCACTGCAAAAATAAGCCAAAAGGCAATTACAAACGGCATACTGGTTCTTGCGGAATTTCTCTCCCAATGCTTACCAATATTCTTGCCTGTTCCGGCAAAAGGGGTATTCAGCTTTAACATAGAAGTGCATACTTTCAACCATTTATCATACAAACGCTGGCAAACCCGTAATATCGGCACCGGTAATCAATAAATGGATGTCGTGGGTGCCTTCGTAGGTAATGACACTTTCCAGGTTCATCATGTGGCGCATAATGCTATATTCCCCGGTAATGCCCATACCACCCAAGACTTGGCGTGCCTCACGGGCTATTATTAAGGCCATTTCCACATTGTTGCGTTTGGCCATTGAGATTTGGGCCGTGGTGGCGCGCCCCTCATTTTTGAGTTGCCCTAAACGGAAGGCCAGTAACTGGGCTTTGGTAATTTCGGTGATCATTTCGGCCAATTTCTTTTGTTGCAATTGTGTGGCGGCAATGGGTTTTCCAAATTGCATACGTTGTTTGGCATACCGCAGTGCCGTGTCGTAACAGTCCATGGCGGCACCAATTGCGCCCCAGGCAATGCCATAGCGGGCAGAATCCAAACAACCAAGGGGTGCTCCCAGGCCACTTTTTCCGGGCAATAGATTTTCCTTGGGCACTTTCACATTGTCAAATATCAGTTCTCCGGTGGCTGAAGCACGCAAAGACCATTTATTGTGGGTTTCAGGAGTGCTAAAACCCTCCATACCCCGCTCTACGATAAGTCCGTGGATGCGTCCTTCCTCGTTTTTGGCCCATACCACGGCAATATCCGCAAAGGGCGAGTTGGAGATCCATAATTTGGCCCCGTTCAACAGGTAATGGTCGCCCTTATCCTTAAAGTTGGTGGTCATCCCACTGGGGTTACTTCCATGGTCGGGTTCGGTAAGCCCAAAACAGCCCATGAATTCGCCGGTGGCCAATTTGGGCAGGTATTTTTTGCGTTGCGCCTTGGTGCCATAAGTATAAATGGGGTACATTACAAGCGATGACTGTACGGAGGCCGTGGAGCGCACCCCGCTGTCGCCACGTTCTATCTCCTGCATAATAAGGCCGTAACTTATTTGGTCCAGTCCCGCCCCACCGTATTCTTCTGGAATATAGGGGCCGAATGCTCCTATTTCTGCCAATCCGCCCAAAATCTGTTTGGGAAATTCGGCACGTTGGGCGTATTCTTCAATAATAGGGGATATATCCCTTTTTACCCACTGACGGGCCGCATCACGCACCAATTTGTGTTCAACGGACAATAAATCGTCCAACAAATAATAATCGGGAGCTTCAAATACATCGGGTCGCATAGGCACAGGTTTTTACTAAAGTTAATTAAAGGAATCGAACTATTATCGGGTTGCCCCACGATCCTCTCTTTAAAAAAGGATGGATTGCCCGGCGCAAAAATAAACAATTAAGAACATAGGGTAAAATATAACAAGAACAAGCCCTATAGTTGCATTTTTTATTTTTTAAAAAAGGTCAAGCATTTAAAAAATGGACCAACAGGCGATGAAAATGATGCACCCCTTTTTCTCGGGTCGGGGAAAAGCGGCCTGCTTTGTAAAACGGGGAATTTACCCCTTTCTGCACCCCCTCCACAACGGCCTCATCTTCCAGCTCTACCTTATCCAGCAAGGCACCTGCCCCTTTCCCCGATTTGGAAGCATCATAGATATAAGAAAAGAAACCGATTTTGGTGCGGTTAATGCCCAAGGGTTGTACGATATTGACCGAAAGTCCCCATGGATAAAAATTGAACATCATATTCGGGAAAACCCAATAATAATAAACGGCTACTTTTTTACCATGATCAGGATGGTTTTCGGGCAGCTCAAAAACAGCATCGGTTTGGTCCGCATACCCAATCTGAAGGTTCAGGTAATCATAAATTTCCGAATCATAGCTGCCATAATCCAAAGCCTCGTTGAGGTCTTTATGCACAAAAGGGACATGGAAACCTTCCAGATAATTATCACAATAAAGTGCCCAGTGGGCGTTGATATGGTATTCTTTGCACCGGCTTTCATCCAGCTTAAATTCATTTAAAGGTAAAAACCCGATACGTTCCTGTATCTTGTCAATTACAATTTGAAAATCAAAAACAGGGTTGAATCCGGCAAACAGGAAAGGGCCCATATTTCTTATGGGGAACTCGTTGAGGTTATCACAGGGTCTTGGAAATCCTTCAGCCTCTTTAAACTCCGGCATATGTTCAAACATGCCCTCCAGCGAAAAACGCCTCCCGTGATACCCGCAAATGAGTTTTTTTAGATTGCCCGGTTCATTCACCAACAGGTTGCCCCTATGGGTACACACATTGCTGAAACAGTGAACGATTCCAGGGGCGTCCCGTGTCAATAATAGCGGTTCGGTAAGGTAGTTCCCCAATAAGATAAGCGGATACACGCTTTGTGGCTTTGGTATTAGGGAAATATCGCCCAGCCACTGCCAGGTGCTGTAGAAAACTTTGTGCTTAATTAGATCAAAAACGGACTTATCCCTGTAAAAGGAAGCCGGCAAGGTTTCGGCCTTTCGGATATCTGCATCAATATGGAAGTTGGTGGTCATACGAAATATAATTTGGACATTAGTTGGCGGGCCTCCCAAAAGTAATTAATTATTTTGATGCATGTAATAGGTCAAGCCCCACGGAATGGGCAAGGTTTTTTAAAAAATCGGGAATATGATGGTGGCGTATTCCCCATTTATTACCATTGATTTTCGGCAAGAACCAATTCTAATAAGGTTTCAATGGGTGGAGGCCCTACTGGATCCATAAAAAGAAGCCTATAGATTTATATTTTTAAATAGAAATCACGTGTAAGTGCCTTATACGCCTCGGTAAATCGATGCCTTTCCGTTTCAATGATAAGCCCATTTGTACAACATTCGGTCTTTATACAACCAAACTCTAATAAACTCCGCTTGATTTCCGAGGAAGGATTCCCTTTTACCCGTGATATCCGTTTCGGAAAAAGACCAAAACGAGAGGCTAGGGCAACGAAACCCTCTTCTTCTTTAAAAGGAATAATAACAGAAAAAACACCTGTTTCGGACAATAATTTAGAGACTCCCGAAACCAATTTCTCAAAAGGGAGCGATTGGGTCTGCCGTGCCCTGTCACGGGGAATATCGCCACTGGAAACGTCTTCGGAATAGAAGGGCGGATTGGAAACAATAAGATCAAATTTATCGGTAATTTCAGACACAAACCCTTCAAAACCGGAATGGTAACAAAAAAGCCGGTCGCACCAAGGGGAAGCCTCAAAATTCGACACGCATTGCTCGTAAGCAGCCGCATCAATTTCAAGGGCATCAATGGTTTCGGCAAAACTTCTTTGCGCCAGCATCAGAGCTATAAGGCCGGTACCCGCACCGATATCCAAAATGGTGTTGGGTTGGTTTTGTAAAGACGTCCAAGCACCCAACAAAACGCCATCTGTACCTATTTTCATGGCACATCGGTCTTGGAGAACGGTAAATTTTTTGAATGTAAAAGGTTTGTTCATTTACCGGTAAAAGATAATGTATTTCACGAACTAAGGAAATATAGCCAAAAAAATTAAACGGGGCCAATCAAATAAAGTTTTGTCAACCATTGGGAATGGCTCCAGAATAATGCTTGGTAATCTTGGAGATTATACTTAATTTACTTCATTTTTAATTAATAGGCCTTATAATTGTTATAAAATGGTTTTATCTGGGAAAATACTGGAATTCTGTAAAAAAATCAATTTTTTTTATGCCTTTTTCTTAACTGGAAGTAGCTTTGTTTTCATAGGCTGTTCTGCCAAAAGCAAGGAACCCCACCCCGTTGAAAAGATAATCGGGGCCATGTCCGATAGTTTGCTCAGAATATATCTCCCAGAAGATGCGGATCCGGAAAATGAAGATTGGGCGGGGGTCGATTTGGAGCCAAAGTCGCCGGTATTGCCTTTATATCCCGGAGAAGAGGCTACAAAATTTTTGCTGCAAAAGGGCTACAAAATAGAACCAATACTCACCGAACCCCAAATAGAACAACCCGGGGCTATCGCTTTTGATGGTAATGGCAGGATGTATGTATTGGAACTACGTACCTATATGCTCACAGCCGATTCCGAAGGCACTCTAGAACCCGTTAGCAGAATATCCCGATGGGAAGATAAGGACAATGATGGGGTGTATGAATCAGGGACAACCTTTGTAGATAAGCTTATTTTCCCTCGTTTTGTGCTTCCTTACGGAAAGGATTGTATTCTTACGATGGAGTCCGATGCGGATAATGTGTATAAATATACCGACACCAACGGCGATGGAAAGGCCGATAAAAAGGAACTTTTTACCAATAAATACGGACGTTCCGGAAATGTGGAGCACCAACAGGCCTTTATGTACTGGGGCATGGACAATTGGCTCTACAGTACCGTAAATGCATTTCGGGTTAGAGAGACCCCCAACGGGGTCATCCGAGAAGAAACAGGATTTAACAGAGCACAATGGGGCGTAACCCATGACGATGAAGGTAAGCTTTGGTTCCAGGGCGGGGCCAGTGGGGTACCCTCCTATTTTCAGTTTCCCATTCATTATGGAAATTTTACCGTGGAAAATGAATTGGCCGAAGGTTTTGAGGTGCCTTATGGAGCTCCCGTGAAAATTGCCGACATGCAGGGAGGTATGGATGAGGTGCGCCAGCCCGATGGGTCTTTAAACCGTGTAACCGGATCTGCGGGCAACGATGTTTTTAGAGGGCATCGGCTTCCTAAAAGCCTTTCAGGACAGTATTTTTACGGAGAACCGGTGGCACGGATTATACGGCAGATCGACCCGGTAGTTTCAGAAGGCCTTACGACCCTGCATAACGCCTATCAAGATAGCAAGTCCGAATTTTTACGTTCTACCGATCCGCTTTTTCGTCCTGTGGACATGGCCACCGCTCCGGATGGTACCCTATATGTTGTGGATATGTACCATGGCATCATCCAAGAAGGGCAATGGACACAAAAAGGAACCTATCTCCGCACCAAAATAGAGCAGTACCAGTTGAACAAGGTTGTGGGTCTGGGCCGTATATGGCGTATAACCTATGAGGGTTTGGAACGGGACAAGACCAAACCCAAAATGTTCACGGAAAGTCCGGCGCAGCTTGTAAAGTATCTGGAACATCCCAATGGCTGGTGGCGAGATAAGGCACAACAGCTCATCGTCCTAAGCCGGGATACATCTGTACAACCTCAGTTGGAAACAATGGTCCTAAATCACAGAAATAATTTGGCCCGTTTTCATGCCTTATGGAGTTTGGAAGGGTTGGGCGTGTTGTCCACTGAAATATTGGGCAAATTACTAAACGATCCGAATCCGCGGATGAGAATTCAAGCACTACGTGCCAGTGAAGGGCTGTACAAGTCGGGTAAAAAAATACTTTTATTTGATTATATCCAACTCCTAAAAGATCCGGATACCGATGTAGCGATTCAAGCGATGTTGACTTCCAAAGCAGTGCAAATACCTGATTTGGAAACAAACATTACAACGGCAATGGCCTCCCATACGGCTAAAGGTGTCCAAATTGTTGGCGAACAAATTTTGAATCCGCCCCAGGTTAGGGGTTTTGGAGCAGGCTCTGGGCCAGAGCTTACCGAAAACCAACGTAAATTACTGGAAAAAGGAGCTGTTATTTTTAATGAATTATGCGTACAATGCCATGGTGCGGATGGCACAGGTACTCCCTTGGGCAATGGCTTGGTGATGGCGCCACCCTTAACCGGTTCAACCCGGGTACAAGCTCATCCGGAATATACCATAAAAACAGTGCTTCGCGGGTTGGAAGGACCTATTGAAGGAAAAACCTATCCCGGAGGAATTATGGTAGGCATGGAGGAACAATCTGATGAATGGATAGCGGCAATAACCTCTTACA
Source organism: Flavobacteriaceae bacterium (assembly GCA_041749595.1). Classification (GTDB taxonomy): domain Bacteria; phylum Bacteroidota; class Bacteroidia; order Flavobacteriales; family Flavobacteriaceae; genus Aurantibrevibacter. The sequence goes on from JBGTBA010000041.1 coordinate 16,855, forward strand.
TTCGACTAAATTTAACCAATGAAGCTTCCCTAGTTTCTCCGGAAGAGGTGGCCAAAGTCCGTGAAAAAACAGCAAACCAAAAAGGACCTTATAAATATGATAAGCTAGTCGCCTCCGCTCCTCAAACGCTTATCCCACAAGATGATTGGAAAATAACGGCCAGCCATACGGCAGCGACCCGGATTGGAGGTACAGCCTCTCCAAGAAGTGCTTTTAACTTTGAGGGCTGGACCACGGGAGAAAGCCAGAAAAACGGGATGTGGTTTCAAGTAGAGCTGCCACAGGCCCGAAATTTTACTGAAGTACAGTTTAATTCACCCCCAATACGTAGGGGGCCATGGCGCAATCCGCTACCTTCAATTCCAACCTACCCAATTTCCTATGAAATTGAAGTTTCATTGGATGGGAAAAGTTGGAAGAAAGTGGCCGCAGGCAAGGGAGGAGAAGCAAATGTCCTGATTGCATTTGCCCCCGAACGGGGCCGGCTTTTGCGAATCAGGCAAAATGCTAATGCAGAGAAACGGGAGGATGGCTTGGAAACCCCCTGGAACATACAGGAATTAAAGATTTTTGGTATGGCAGACAAAGAACGTATAGTAACATCAAAATAAAAGAACCAAAACACCTAAAATGGATAAGAACAACAATTTTAGTAGAAGAAAATTTATTGGCACTTCTGCCACTTTTGCCGCCGGGGCGACGTTGACAGGACCTTCACTTTTCGGGGCTCCATCTCTATTTTCATCCCCCATAAAACCTAATAGTGTGATAAACGGGGTGCAGGTTGGGGTTATCACCTATTCGTTTAGGAGCATGCCCGACCAAAGTGCAGAGGCCACCTTACTCTATATTTTGGATTGTGGGATAAGTGCGATTGAACTTATGGGAGATCCGGCGGAATCATTTGCGGGAAGCCCTGAAAACCCTGTGGATAGAAGGGCTTACTTTGGATTGATGCGGGCCAAGCGCAATGGGGAAGCACTTACCCAAGAACAGCAGAAGGAGTTTTCCGTTTTGCAGGAACAAAACGCAGCATACAACAAAGCGGTGGCCGAATGGCGCGCCATCGTGCCGATGGATAAGTTTGTAGAGCTTCGGAAAATGTACAACGATGCGGGAGTCAGTATTTATGCGTTTAAGCCAAGGGCTTTTGAAAAGGATAATACCGATGCCGAAATGGAATGGGGCATGCGGGTCGCAAAGACCCTTGGAGCCACCCATATTACCTTGGAACACCCCAGTGATGACACCCATACCAAGAAATTAGGGAAATTGGCAGAAAAACACGACATCTATGTGGCCTACCATGGGCATGAGCAGCAAACGCCCACTTTTTGGGATACCGCCTTGGAACAATCTTCCTATAATGCCTTGAATTTGGATATTGGACATTATGTAGCGGCAGGTAACACCGACCCGCTCGATATTGTAAAAAGGAAACACGCCCATATAAAAAGTATGCATGTAAAAGATAGGCAAAACAAGGGGAATGGTGGCGCGAATTTAGTTTGGGGTAAAGGGGATACTCCTATTAAAGAGGTATTGCAATTGATGCGGGAAAACAACTATAAATTTCCTGCCACCATAGAACTGGAGTACAACATCCCTGAATATTCGGATGCCGTTACCGAAGTGAAAAAATGTTTGGCGTATTGCCGATTGGCCCTGACTTAGGCCAATAGACCACCCCCAAAGAAAATAGGTAGTTATTGGATAAAAAATTAAAAATAAAAGGCGGAGATTAACTCCGCCCTTTTCCCCAAATCTTACCATGAACTTAACCTACTTATGCTATGGTCCTTCAAAAATAGGGCAAAGATATTGGTATTGAGCAAGGTTTTAGATGAATGTATCTATAATCGGTTTAAATGCCCATTTAAGATTATTTGGATTGTGAAATGGAAAGAAAAACCTTATAACAATATTAGGATGTAAATAAAAAAGGTGGAGAAGTCTCCACCTTTTTTGCCCCAAATCTTACCATGAACTTAACCTACTTATGCTATGGCAAGCCTAATGTAGTACTGGATTTCCCCAAGAGAATCAGAAACACGATAAACAGCAGAAATCATCGATAAAATACACAAATATGTGTATTTTATCGATATTATTGTTAATATGCTCTTTGATTTTTCCCTTCGTAGAAGTTAATAAAAGCTCGGTTCACCACTCTATTTCCGCCAGGTGTTGGGTAGTTTCCGGTAAAGTACCAGTCGCCCAGATTTTTGGGACAGGCTTGATGCAGATTTTCTACGGTTTGATATATAATTTGCACTTCGGCCTTAATATCCACGGGGCTTAATAATTTTCCTATTTTTTCGGAAACCTGATCTGTCGTAAAGGGTTCATAGAACTCCTTTACATAATTTACCACATCCCTGTCATTGGAATTTACCTGCTTTAAGCATTTCGCGTAAATGGCATCTATGATGTGCGAAGATCCTTTTTCCCTATGCAATTCCTGCGCAGCTTTAAAGGCTATAAAATCCTCGAGCTTGGCCATATCAATCCCGTAACAATCGGGATAGCGTATTTGAGGGGCGGAAGAAACCACAACGATCTTCTTGGGTTCAAGTCGATCCAACATTTTAAGAATACTCTTTTTTAGTGTTGTGCCCCGAACAATACTATCATCTATGATTACAAGATTGTCGCTCTTTTTTACAGATCCATAGGTAATGTCATAAATATGGGCAACAAGATCGTCCCTGCTGTTGTCCTGCGTTATGAAAGTTCTAAGTTTGGCATCTTTAATGGCCACTTTTTCTATTCTGGGACGGATCTCCAATATTTCGCGAAGTTCTTTCTGGGTTATTTTTGAACCGATGGACAGGATTTGCTCTTCCTTCCTTTTGTTCATATAGTTCTGTGCCTCTTTTACCATTCCAAAAAAAGAAGACTCCGCAGTATTGGGGATATAGGAGAAAACCGTATTTTTTATATCGTTGCCTATTGCCGATAGGATTTGCGGAAAAAGCAGTTTCCCGAGTTCTTTTCGCTCTTGGTATATTTCCTTATCGCTTCCCCTGGAAAAATAGATACGCTCAAAAGAACATGCTTTTCGTTCTACAGGAGCCAATATTTCCTTTAGGGCAACTTTCCCGTTTTTTTTGATGATGATGGCGTGTCCGGGATCCAATTCCTTTATTTTTTCATATTTTACATTGAAAACCGTTTGGATGGCGGGCCGCTCTGATGCGATAACGACAACCTCATCATCTTGATAATAATAGGCGGGTCTTATACCAGAGGGATCCCGAAGTACAAAAGCATCTCCATGACCCAAGAGGCCTGCCATGGCATAGCCACCATCCCAGTTCTTTGATGCCCTTCTCAGGATTTTGGCGATGTTCAACCGTTCGGCAATGAGTGGGGACGCCTCTCTTTTATTATAGCCCTCTGTTTTTATGTCCTTATATAGCTTCGCAACGGCATCATCCAAGAAATGGCCTATTTTTTCCATTACCGTTACCGTGTCTGCCATTTCTTTTGGGTGCTGCCCCAGTTGTACCAAATTATCAAAAAGCTCGTGTACATTGGTCATATTGAAATTGCCCGCAACAATTAAGTTTCGGTGCATCCAATTATTCTGCCGTAAAAAAGGGTGTACACTTTCTATGCTGTTCTTGCCAAATGTTCCGTAACGTAAATGACCCAACATCACCTCTCCTATATAAGGTATGTTTTTTTTTTGGAGGGCAACGCTGTCCTTATATTCGGGGTGCTCCAAGAATGCTTTGTTTATCCTTTCATTTATCTGATCAAAAATATCCTGTATGGGCTGGGATTCTATGGAGCGTACCCTGCTCATGTACCGCTCGCCCGCCACCATGTCCAATTTTATGCTTGCGAGGCCGGCTCCATCCTGTCCTCTATTATGCTGTTTTTCCATCATTAGGTACATCTTGTTCAGTCCATAAAGGGACGTACCATATTTCTCCTTGTAATAGTCCAGGGGCCTTAACAACCTGATCAGGGAAATTCCACATTCATGCTTAACGGCATCGCTCATAATCTCATATAGTAAAAAAGCCCCGATCCCGAGGCTTCGGGACTAAGCCCTATTTTAGTTCAATATCAAACTGTGTCAATTCCTTGAATTGGCGCAACCTGCGTTTGACCTCTTCCTTGTCTAAATTCTGCATGCGTTCCGTCCCGAAGCGCTCCACGCAAAATGAGGCCAAGTTGGAGCCATGTATAACTGCACTTTTTAAATTATTAAAAGAGATGTTCTCGGAGGCGGCCAAATACCCCGCAAATCCTCCTGCAAAGGTATCGCCGGCCCCGGTAGGATCAAAAACTTCTTCCAAAGGCAGGGCAGGGGCGAAAAACACCTTATCGTCTTTAAATAAAAGCGCACCATGTTCTCCCTTTTTTATGACCACATATTTAGGCCCCATTTTTTGGATTTCCTCGGCGGCCTTTACCAACGAATGCTGATGGGTAAGCTGTCTTGCCTCTTCATCATTAACGGTTATGACATCTACTCGGGCTATGATCTCCATAAGTTCCCCCAAGGCATTATCCATCCAAAAGTTCATGGTGTCCAAGACAATTAGTTTTGGCTTTGCCGTCATTTGGTCAAGAACGTCCATTTGTGTATTGGGATGTAGATTGCCCAACATAACCACATCGGAATCCCTAAAATTGATGGGGACAATAGGTTTAAAATTGGCCAAGACATTCAATTCCGTGGCCAATGTGGTCCTTGCATTTAAATCATTATGGTATTTGCCGCTCCAAAAGAAAGTTTTACCTCCTTTCACAATTTCTATGGCAGATATATCTATATTGTGATTGGACAGGATATCGAGGTATTCCTGTGGAAAATCCTCTCCCACAATGGAAACTATGGCAGACTCTGTATTAAATTGCGAAGCGGCCAGACCAATAAAGGTGCCCGCACCCCCCAAAATCTTATCGGTTTTTCCAAAAGGTGTTTCAATAGCATCGAAGGCAACAGTGCCGACAATCAGTAATTTACCCACACTAAATCAAATTTAGGTGCAAATATAAGGGTAAGTTTTGGAGTTTACGTTGCCCGTTTAAAAAAGAATCAACAGGTTTTTACAATACTACATGGGTTGATCACAATAATTTATGGGATGCTATAAATCCCTTATCTTCTTTAAGTTTTATGGCTTTGGAAGCAGCAACGGCCAACACATCGCACCTTTCATTTTGTGGGTGGTCATTGTGCCCTTTTATCCATTTAAAATTAACCGTATGCTTTTGGGCCTCCCTTAAGTACATTTTCCATAAATCAGGGTTCTTCTTGTCTTTAAAATAGGTTCTTTCCCATCGCTCCAGCCATTTTTTTTCTACGGCATCTACCACATATTTGGAGTCCGTATATACCATGACTCTTAAGTTTTCCTTTTTAAGCCTGCGTAGGGCTTCTATTACGGCCAAAAGTTCCATTCGGTTGTTGGTGGTATGTTTAAAGCCTTCCGAAAATTCCTTTTTATAAGGTTTTCCCACCCATTCCATGATAATCCCATATCCTCCCGGACCAGGATTTCCACGGGCGCAACCATCCGTGTAGATATGTACATCAGCTTTGTCCATGTAATATGTCATCGATTATTCTAGGAAAATGCCCCTGTTCCAGTTGGTGAATTCTTTCTTCTATCTGTTCAACGGTTTCATGGGGAAGGATTTTGGTTTTTATCTGGCGTATGATAGTGCCTTCATCATAATTTTCATCCACATAATGCACGGTTATCCCGGTTTCCTTTTCGTTGTTTTCTTTTACCGCTAGGTGTACATGCATCCCATACATCCCTTTGCCGCCATATTTTGGCAAGAGTGCGGGGTGAATGTTTATAATTTTTTTTTGAAAATTCCGAATAAGGTTTTCAGGAATTTTCCATAGAAATCCGGCAAGTATAATTAGGTCAGGGTTTAAAGCCCTTAAAATGGAAAGGACACAATCCGAGCCATAAAAGGCAGTCTTGTTAAAACACAAAGAACTTATTTTTAGACTATTGCATCGGTCCAAGACTTTTGCGTCCCTGTTGTTTGTAAAAACACAATCTATGGAAACTTCAGGATCATTTTGAAAATAACGCACAATGTTTTCCACATTGGAACCAGAACCCGAGGCAAAAAGGACAATATGTTTCATGCAATGGATGGCTTACCGTAGTATAAATTTTTTACGCTAAATTAACACTCTTGTATTTAATTTTATTAAATTACCATACATTTTACCGACAAATGGTGTTATTAATCCAAAGTTTTTTATTTTTGCCAACAATTTAATATTTAAAACCAATAATATTATGTCAGACATTGCATCAAGAGTAAAAGCTATCATCGTGGATAAATTAGGTGTTGATGAAAACGAAGTAGTATCAGAAGCTAGCTTTACCAACGACCTAGGGGCAGATTCATTGGATACTGTTGAGTTGATCATGGAGTTTGAAAAGGAATTTGACATTCAAATCCCGGACGATCAAGCAGAAAATATCGCAACGGTTGGCCAAGCCATTAGTTATATAGAAGAAGCAAAATAATTTTATGGCTTCTTAACAAGATTTAAAATTATCCATGAGGTAATCCATCCGCATGGATAATTTTTTTAATTTACATTTGGCTCAGAGATTAAAGAAAATTAGGTTCGATGGAATTAAAACGAGTTGTAGTTACAGGGTTGGGCGCATTAACGCCCATAGGAAATAACATTGCGGAATATTGGGAGGGACTGAAAAACGGCAAGAGTGGCTCGGCACCTGTTACCTATTACGACACGGAAAAATTCAAGACAAAATTTGCCTGTGAACTTAAGCACTACGATCCGGAGAATTTTTTTGACAGAAAAGAAGCGCGTAAACTAGATAGGTTTGCGCAATATGCCCTAATTTCTTCGGATGAGGCCATTCTAGACTCTGGCCTAGACCTGAACAGGATTGATAAATTCCGGGTAGGTGTTATCTGGGGAGCGGGCATAGGGGGGTTGGAAACCTTTCAGAACGAAGTACTGAACTTCGCTGGGGGTGATGGCACGCCCAGGTTCAACCCTTTCTTTATCCCTAAAATGATCGCTGATATTGCGCCTGGGAATATATCTATAAAATACGGGTTCATGGGCCCCAATTACACGACGGTGTCTGCCTGTGCCTCTTCTGCAAATGCTATAATAGATGCCCTTACCTATATCCGTTTGGGATATTGCGATATTATCGTAACCGGGGGAAGCGAAGCCGCCGTAACCATTGCGGGGATGGGCGGATTTGGGGCCATGCATGCCCTGTCCACAAGAAACGAAAGCCCTGAAACTGCATCCAGGCCTTTTGATGCGACCCGTGACGGTTTTGTGCTGGGAGAGGGTGCCGGAGCCTTGATCCTTGAAGAATATGAACATGCCAAGGCCAGAGGGGCCAAAATTTATGCCGAGGTGGCCGGGGGCGGATTGTCCAGTGATGCATATCATATGACTGCACCGCACCCGGAGGGTATCGGGGTTGTACGAGTCATGGAGAATTGCCTTCGAGATGCCGGACTTAAACCGGAAGATGTGGATGCCATCAATACACATGGAACATCCACCCCATTGGGGGACGTAGCGGAACTTAAGGCAATTACACAAGTCTTTGGGGAGCACGCCAAAAATATAAATATCAATTCCACCAAATCCATGACCGGTCATTTGCTCGGAGCCGCCGGCGCCATAGAAGCCATAGCATCCATTTTGGCTATGGTACACGGTTTGGTCCCCCCGACGATCAACCATAGCGTAGTTGATACAAATATAGATCCCAGTTTAAACCTGACCCTTAACAAGGCACAAAAAAGGGAAGTTAATGTAGCGTTGAGCAATACATTTGGGTTTGGGGGGCATAATGCCTGTGTGATTTTCAAGAAAATCGGTTAAGGATAACATGAACTTCCCTTCCAATTTATTTAATTCCCATTCTAAAGAAGATGGGGATTTTTTTTTTGAACTAAAGAAGATCTTAGGATTTAAACCCCGGAAACTGGGAATTTACCAAAAAGCTTTTTTACATCGATCCGTGAACAAAAAAGACGGGGATGGTGTCCCAATGAATTATGAACGGTTGGAATTTTTGGGAGATGCCATATTGGGCACCATCATTTCCAAATACCTGTACAAAGAGGTTCCTGAGGGAGATGAGGGATATCTTACCAAAATGCGCTCTAAAATTGTAAGTAGGGAGCATCTCAATGAATTGGGCAAAGATTTGAACCTCATTAAATTTGTTGAAAGTAAAATCCCCAAATCGCATTTTGGCGATAACATTCATGGCAATGTGTTTGAAGCCCTTATAGGGGCCATTTGTCTGGATCGTGGCTATGATTATTGCGAAAAATTCATAAGCAAAAGGGTCATAGAGCCTTATGTGGATATTGAACAGCTGGAAGGAAAAGTAATTAGTTACAAAAGTTTGGTTATAGAATGGTGTCAAAAGCAAAAAAAAACCTTTCATTATAATGTATACGAAGATACGGGCAATGATGTGGTGAAGCATTTTGCGGTAAAACTGTCCATAGGCGGCAAAATTGTGGCAAAAGCAAGGGCCACCTCAAAGAAAAAAGCGGAAGAAAGGGCCTCTAAGCGGGCCTATTTTGCGCTTCAGGATAAAATGGATAAGCCCTAACTAAACTTAAATCTTTTCGATGGTCAAGGATTTGTTTAACATGCGTTGTAACTAGGCTATTTTCGTTATTAGTCATATCTTTACGTTTTCTGATCGTGGAATGGCAGCAGTGCACAAAATTTTAAAGGATTCTTATGAAGATTCTTTTGCCCTGATAGCGGTGCACAGTGCCATGGAAGACTATGCTTTGGTTTATGCCATTAATCTATGCTTAAAATCGAAACTAAAAAGATCCACTGTAGATTTAGATATGCCGTTAAACCTATCTTTCCCAATTTTTGAATGGAAAGATACTGTAAATGAGAGCTATTGGACCTTATTGAAAAACGTAAGCACAAAGAAGCAAAATGTAAACGCAGAAGGTCTTTTCAACGATGAGACCTCCCATACAAAGTACCATCTACTTCCAGAGTATAAGGAAGTGGATTATTTTTTAAAAATCGAAAATGACGGATTGGATATCGATGATGGAATACTAAAAACCATTCTGGCGATCCCAAAAGTGATTACAGCATATGCCATGAAAGTCAGTAACTTAAAATCTAAAAACAATTTAATCTTTTAAATGAATGCTAAGTAAAAAAAAGACCAAAATAGTAGCCACCTTAGGACCGGCAACCAGCACCAAGGAAGTTCTTAGGAATATGATCTTAGCAGGAGTGGATGTCTTTAGGATAAACTTTTCCCACGCCGATTATATTGATGTGGCCGATCGTATCAAAATGATACGCGACCTCAATGAAGAACTGGATACCAACACCTCCATTCTTGCAGATCTTCAGGGACCAAAACTTAGGGTTGGTGTCATGGCCGAAGAAGTTGTGGTTGCCCCCGGGGACGAAATAACTTTTGTTACGGGAAAGCCTTTTGAAGGAAACAAGGAAAAAGTGTACATGAACTATACAAATTTCCCAAAGGACGTAAATCCTGGGGAGCGTGTATTATTGGATGATGGAAAGCTTATTTTTGAAGTGCTTTCTACAAACAAAAAAGATCAAGTAAAGGCAAAAGTAATTCAGGGAGGGCCGTTAAAATCCAAAAAGGGGGTCAATTTACCAAATACCAATGTCTCTTTGCCCGCACTGACAGAAAAGGATATCGAGGACGCTATTTTTGCCATATCCCAAAATGTGGATTGGTTGGCCCTGTCCTTCGTTCGGTTTAGCCAAGACCTGATAGATCTCCAAAATTTGATCAAAGAACATTCGGAACATAAAATCCCTATTATTGCAAAGATCGAGAAACCGGAGGCCGTACAGAACATTGATAAAATCGTTGCCTATTGTGATGGTTTGATGGTTGCGCGGGGAGACCTTGGGGTTGAGATCCCTGCCCAAGAAGTGCCCCTAATACAGAAACAATTGGTGCTGAAGGCAAAAAAAGCGAGAATACCCGTAATAATTGCCACCCAAATGATGGAGACCATGATCACCAGCCTAACACCCACGCGTGCAGAGGTCAATGACGTGGCCAATTCCGTTATGGATGGCGCGGATGCCGTAATGCTGTCCGGGGAGACCTCTGTGGGGAATTATCCCGTCCAGGTCATTGAAAAAATGGCAAGCATCCTGGAAACCGTGGAAAATTCCAGTTTGATCAGGGTTCCTTTAGACCCGCCACAAATAAGGACCAAAAGATACATTACCAAATCGGTTTGTTACCATGCGGCAATAATGGCCAATGAAATACAGGCAAAAGCCATATCCACGCTCACCAATAGTGGATACACTGCTTTTCAGATATCGGCTTGGAGGCCCAACGCACATATTTTGGTGTTTACATCAAATAAAAGGATATTGACCCAGTTAAACCTGCTTTGGGGGGTAAAAGCTTTTTATTACGATCGGTTTGTGTCCACGGACGAAACCATTGAAGACGTAAACAGCATGGCCTGCAAAAAGGGCTTTTTGGATGTTGGGGATATGCTCATAAGTCTTGCCGCCATGCCCATTAAGGATAAGGGAATGGTAAATACGCTAAGGGTCACCGAAATTGAAACATGCAGTTTTTAGGGGAACGCTATATTAAAGGGAGCATAGGGTTCAAAAATCAAACTTTAACTGTACCACCACTATTTCTTCATCCTTTGGGTTTTCTTCTTTTTCCGTATTCAGGTTAGACAGGGAAATGCCCAATAGGCGCACTGAATTCTCCATTTTTTCCTGATATAGCAGTTCTTTTGCCGTTTCTAGAATCAGTGCGCCATCCGCAATAAAATAAGGCAACGTTTTGCTTCGGGTCTGAAGTGTGAAATCACTATACTTAATTTTTAACGTTATGGTCCTTCCCGCGATCCTGGCTCTCTTTAAGCGCGTTTCCAATTCCCCTGCAATATTTTCCAATCGATCCAACATAAAGACCTCACTGCTCAGATTTTCGTTGAAGGTCCGTTCGGTACCTACGGACTTTGGGATTCGGTCTGGCCTTACCATACTATGATGCACACCTCTGACCACGTTATGGTAATAAACGCCACTTTTGCCAAACTGTTCTTCTAAAAATGTTAAGGACTGTTCCTTAAGGTCTTTCCCTGTAAAAATGCCCAAACTATACATTTTTTGTGCTGTAACTTTCCCCACCCCGTAAAATTTGGATATTTCCAATTCTTCTAAAAATGAAATTACCTCTTCGGGATTTATGGTTTTTTGCCCATTCGGTTTGTTCTGGTCGCTGGCTACTTTTGCAATGAACTTATTAATGGATATTCCCGCAGAGGCGGTAAGCCCCAATTCGGAATAAATGCGATTTCTAATTTCCGCCGCAATGAGCGTAGCAGAGGGGTTTCCCTTTTTGTTGAACGTTACATCCAAATAAGCTTCGTCCAAAGATAAAGGCTCCACCAAATCAGTGTAATCCAAAAATATGTCCCTTATTTTTAATGAGATCTCTTTATAACGGGAAAATCGGGGCTTAACGAAGATGAGGTCGGGACAGTTCTTTTTTGCGATATGGCCGCTCATGGCACTGCGCACTCCATATTTTCTTGCCTCATAACTTGCAGCCGCCACAACGCCCCGTATTTCACCACCCCCCACAGCAATTGGTTTTCCCTTTAGTCCGGGATTGTCCAACTGTTCTACGGAAGCAAAGAAGGCATCCATATCTATGTGGATAATTTTTCGCAAAGGGAAATCATAGTGCACAATACAAAATTAAGCTATATTTAAATGCGTGGAGGGAAAGAAAAAAACGCGGTTATCCTAAAGGGCCACCGGATTGAATCGATGTCTTGAAATTGGGCGACAATAGCCCTTTTTTTACGATGGATGAGGTTTTATGCCGTACAGGAACCGGCAAAGCGAAGGTTCCGGATAAAAACCTGTATAAAGTATTGATTACCGCATTCCGGTAAATGCAGCCCAACGCCGCAAAGGCAACGGCATAACAACTTTTATGGTATTATCCGCTTTTGGGGCGGATGCCAAAGTCTCGGTTTTTGGGAATAGGTACTTAAGCAACTAATGGGTGTTTTTGGTCTTATTTTATTGAGATCTTTGAGGAAATATAGAACCTTTCGCCCAGAGGAAATTGTAAAATGTATGGTTTGGGTGGCAACTAATGGGTATGGACAAGTAAGGATCGAGTCTGATAAGATCAGAATAATAAGTAAGAATATGGATGGTTTCCATATGCAAATGGAATAACTTTAGTATAAACAGACAGGGCATGGTAGAAATAGAGCGTAAATTTTTGGTTACCTCCGATGTGTTCAAAAAAAAAGCGTTTAAAAAGGAAAGAATTGTACAGGGCTTTCTTAACACGCATCCGGAGCGGACAGTGAGAGTCCGTATTAAGGGACGGACGGGTTATCTAACGGTCAAAGGTGTATCCAATCTGTCCGGAACAACACGTTTTGAATGGGAAACGACCATTGCTGTCGGGGAAGCCCAGGAACTTTTGAACATATGTCAGGAGGGGATCATTGAAAAAATACGATACAGCATAAGTTTTGAAGGGCACATCTATGAAGTAGATGAATTTTTGGGACAGAACATGGGCCTGATAATGGCAGAAGTAGAGTTAAAAGATGAAAATGAAACTTTAACCAAGCCCGCTTGGTTGGGCGATGAGGTGACGGGAAAAACCAACTATTACAATTCGCAATTGAGTATAAAACCCTTTAAAATATGGTAAGGTTTTTGTCGCCCGGATAAAGACAACACTTCATATGGATCGATAGAAGAACTAGAATTGTCAGAAGATGGGGACGGAGATATTATCTAGGTTGGAATTATCACGATAAATAGCGATAAAGCTGAGGAAACAGGGGTTAGTGGGGAAACTATGGTTGGTCCATGTTTACAAAGTAGACGAAAACAAGGTGGCCGAGATAATAACCAATAATTTGGACAGGTCAACCCGTACCATTGCAGGTTTATATGGGGGTGGGATATTGAATTGCTTTTTCAAAGCCATGAAAAACAGCTTACAAATAAAAAAATTCTTGGGGACAAGTGAAAACGTAGTAAAATTACAGATTTACATTGAACTGATTACATATTTGCTGTTCACATTAATTAATAGAACGGTAGCAAAGAAGGCCAAATCATTTTCCAAATTGGCCATAAAGAATAGAATTTGTCCGGTGTATTGCCAGGGCTTGAATTATGTTTGCAATCAAGTTGATGGTGGGGCAAAAAAATAAGACCAGCACCTAATTTACAGTTCAATTATGACTTATTTTCAGCATAATTTAAAAATAAATGCCTGTTTATGAGGGTTACGAAGGTGTTTTTGGAAATTTGCTAAAACTTTCGGATAGCAGTGGGTTTTTTGCGTTAAATTTAACTGTTAAACAGTTTAGGATTACTAATCTTTTAAATTCAAAGACAAGCTTATGAAGCGAAGAGAAATTCTTAGACAACTGGGGATCGCCCCCATAGCGGGTAGTCTATTGGCAAGCGAATCTATTTTTGGCAATACTTTCGGTGGGGTTTCGTCCTTCTCGGGAGTTGATAACATGGTCAGTGACATTGCCGTTTATGATTCGATCGGTGTGGTGCCCATCATCAACTGCCGTGGGACCTTTACAATCCTAGGAGGGTCTACCGAACGTCCTGAAGTACTAAAAGCCATGGAGGCTGCCTCCGGTTATTTCGTTCAGTATGATGAACTTGCCTTCGGGATCGGTGAACGACTCTCGGAACTGACCAAGGCCGAATGGGGCATGGTTTCGGCAGGATGCGCCGCAGGTCTGAAACACGTAACCGCTGCCTGCGTGACGGGGGGCAATCCGGAAAAGCTAATAAAGATCCCGAATTTAACGGGCTTCGAAAAGACAGAGGTAATTGCACCCCGATATTCAAGGAATGTCTATGATCATGCCATACGTAATGTAGGGGTCACAATAATTGATGTAGCGTCTCCCGAGGAACTGCGATCGGCCATCTCTTCGAGAACGGCCATGATCTATGTCAACTCGGACCAGGATTCTGCAAAAGGACAACCATTGTCGTTGGAGATCATTTCCGGTATAGCAAAAGAGTACGGTATACCGGTATTGGTGGATGCTGCGGCTGAGAACCTTACCATTCCCTGCGTTCACTTGGAACGCGGGGCCACGGTAGTAGCCTATAGTGGGGGAAAAGCCATATGTGGCCCACAATGTGCGGGACTGTTATTAGGGGATAAAGATCTTTTGATGTCCGCATGGCAGGCAAGTTCCCCACATCATGGCCCGGGTAGGGACAATAAGGTTGGCAAGGAGGAGATGATGGGAATGCTTGCAGCGGTAGAGGCATGGACCACGCGTGATCATGAAGCGGAATGGGACACGTGGATGACGTGGCTGAATGAGATTGCGGCCAAGATGAAAAAGGTCGATGGTATTACCACGGATGTGTCACAACCAAAAGGGCTTTCCAACCGGGCACCAAAACTTAATATTAGTTGGGATCCGGATAAGCTTCATATAGCGGGGGAAGAAGTTGCGGAGATAGTTGCCAGAAGCAAGCCTAGGATTGCCATAGGGGCAGGGTCAAGTGAAGGCAAGACATCCATTAACATAACACCGAGCCAAATGCGCCCCGGCAATGCCAAAATCGTAGCGGTCAGGCTACACGAGATCCTTTTGCAGAAGCGCGAACCGATCTCGGACGAGATGGCCACCGCAAAGGCCAATATCACAGGGCACTGGGAAGTAGAGATGGAGTTTTTCACGAGCAGGAGCACGCATTATCTTTTCCTTGAACAAGAAGGCAATTGGATAAACGGAACCCACCAGAGCGACTTTGCTGCCCAAGAGATTGTGGGGATGATAGAAGGCGATGAGGTAAAGTTGCGCAGCGATTATCGGGCAACTGGAGATCATATAACGTATTGGTTTTCGGGTAAAGTGGAAGGCGGTATGTTCTCTGGATCGGTTTTTCTGGGAGAGTACCTTACGGCGAAGTTTTCGGCCAAGCGCACGGAATATCGCAAGTCGCACAGTAGGATAGTGGTACCTGGAGGTCCACCGTTGGCTACTTGATATCGGATTAATTTAACTATCAACACTATGTGTCGAAGAATGGAAAGGCTCCAAAGGGCCAGTATCATATTGTTTTTTTTACTGCTATTATTCTTAAATGCCCAAGCGCAAGAGTATGATATTTTACTGAAAGGCGGTCATCTTATAGATGCAAAAAACAACATAGATGGTCCAATGGACCTCGCCATAGCCGATGGAAAGATCGCAGAAGTTGCCCGCAACATCCCCAAGGACAAGGCCGCTAGAACAATCGATGTTTCAGGTCTTTATGTAACTCCCGGTCTTATAGATATGCACGCCCATGTATTCATGGGCAACGAACCGGGGGCATACATTGCGAACGGGGCTACCAGTGTAATGCCGGATGGGTTTACCTTTCGGTCCGGAGTGACGACGGTAGTAGATGCAGGCTCTTCAGGATGGAGGAATTTCCCTTTGTTCAAGGAGCAGACCATCGATAAGGCGAAAACCAGGGTGCTTGCGCTGCTCAATATTGTAGGCACGGGGATGAGGAGTAGGTTCGAGGAGCAGGATATCACCGACATGAATCCTGAAATGACGGCCTACAGTATCCAAAAATTGTATCCCGATATTCTAGTTGGGATAAAGGCAGCCCATTATTGGGGCGGCTTTACACAAGTAGACCTTGCTGTTGAGGCGGGCAAAAAGGCCGGGGTCCCGGTCATGGTGGATTTTGGGGAGCATAATCCTCCTAATTCCATCGAGGCACTTTTTATGGAGCACCTTAGACCTGGCGATATCTTCACCCATACCTATTCAAATGGGCCTAAAGAACGAGAGACCATAGTCGATGAAAACGGAAAATTAAAGCCATTGGTGCTAAAAGCGCAACAACGGGGCATTATTTTTGATCTGGGCCATGGCGGCGGCGCATTTACGTGGAAGCAGGCGGTTCCCGCCACGAAACAAGGTTTCAAGGCAGATGTGGTTAGCACCGATCTGCATACAGAGAGCATGAATTCGGGGATGAAAGACCTGAGCAACGTACTATCTAAATTCATGGCACTCGGTATTTCTCTTCCCGATGCCATTTTACGGGCTACTTGGGCTCCGGCAAAGGTTATCAATAGGCCAGATTTGGGCCATCTTAGCGTTGGTGCCGAAGCGGATGTGGCCGTTTTCAACTTGCGTAAAGGAAATTTTGGTTTTCTGGATGTCCGGAGAATGAGGTTAAAGGGCGATAAAAAACTAGAGGCCGAACTTACCTTAAGGGCCGGAAAGGTAGTATGGGACATGAACGGGATAGCCTCGGAAGATTTTAAGGAATAAAAGGGCTCGGACGGATTAATATAACACTTCAATATAACGATGAAAATACTCAACTTCAAAATCAAGGAGAACATTATCGGCCTGATACTGTTCCTTACTGTACTGTCCCTTCAGGCGCAGGAAATAGACATTCTAATTAAAAATGGACATGTATTCGATGCAAAGAACAATATAGACACCATCTCGGATGTTTCCATAGCCGCTGGGAAGATAGTCCGGGTAGCTCCTTCCATATCCGAAAAACAAGCAAAACAAGTGATCGATGCAACGGGCCTTTATGTTCTCCCGGGCCTTATAGATCCCCATACCCATGTTTTCGTGGGGCCGAAGCCGGGCAAATTCGCTGACGGGTCCAACAGCTTGTCCCCTGATGACTTTAGTTTTAAATCAGGTGTCACTACCGTAGTGGACGCCGGCACTTCGGGTTGGCAGAACTTCCCCCAGTTCAAGTCACAGGTCATCGACCAATCGAAGACTCGGGTATTGGCCTTTTTGAATATTGCCGCCCAAGGAATAAACGGAACGGAGATTGAACTTACAAAAATCGAGGCCGAAAAACATGACATCAATGAGATGGACGTTGCCAAGACCTCTGAAATGATTTTAGAATATCCGGATATCATCGTGGGTGTAAAGATCGGCCACTTCAACGGGGAAAGTTGGGCTCCCTTCGACAGAGCCGTAGAAGCTGCCTCGAAAACGGACCGTCCCCTTTTTGTGGAATGCCATTTGCCAGAATATTCCCTGAAAGATCAGCTTGATCATATGCGCCCAGGGGACATCATTACCCATTCCTTTGAAAATATTGACGAACGGATGCCTGTAGTGGATGAAAACGGAAAGCTGCGCCCATTTGTATTGGAAGCATTGGAGAGGGGTGTCCTCTTCGATGTTGGGCACGGTGGGGCCGGTTTCTGGTTCGATCAGGCGATTCCCGCATTGCAACAGGGCCTTTGGCCCAATTCGTTCGGGACGGACCTTCACCGGTTCAGCATGAACGCGGGGATGAAGGACATTTTGAACGTAATGTCCAAATACCTGAACATGGGCATGCCCCTGAAAGATGTCTTTCTACGGGGAAGCTATTACCCTGCCAAGGCCATCAAACGGGAGGATCTTGGCAACCTGAGTTCCGGGAGCGATGCGGATATTGTGCTCTTGTCGCTAAGAAGCGGGGAGTTCGGGTTCATCGATGCACGGAACAACAGCATCAAGGGCGATAAAAAGCTGGAGGCCGAAATGACTATAAGGGCCGGCAAGGTGGTATGGGACCTAAACGGACTTGCCGCGAAACCATTCGAAAAAAATTAAATACGTAAATATCGGATTAAAAATGAACTTAGATATTAGGAAACCGACACTTATTTTTTTTAAGGTGCCATTGAGCTTTTTTTTAATACTTTTGTTCGCTCAGTGTTCCAACCCATCGGTAACAACTTTGCCGAAGTCCGATAAGGACAACGGCGGCCTTTTTCTTCCAGAAGGCTTCGAAGCGGTGGTGGTCGTTGACAGTATCGGTGAAACAAGGCATATCGTCGTGAACGACAATGGTGATATCTATGCCCAGCTACAGAGTTCCGACGATGGTAAAGGGACCATTGCAATGCGGGACCTTGACCATGATGGCAAGGCGGACAGCATTGTCCATTTCGGGGATTATATAGATAGTGGCAGGGACGCCACCGGTCTTACGATACATAACGGTTACCTATATACCAGTACCAAAAAACATATATTCCGGACCAAATTGATCCAAGGAGAATTGGTCCCGACCAACGGGACGGAAACCGTACTTACGGATATGGATCCCAACGTTGGAAGGAACTGGCATACTACAAAGCCGGTTGCCTTTGATCACAAGGGAAACATGTACGTTCCATTTGGGAGCCCATCCGATGCATGTCAGGATTTGGAACTCTATGGGCCAGTGGGCATTCCCAACGGAAAAGGAATCGATCCCTGTCCAGAGCTGGAGAAACATGCCGGAATATGGCGGTTCGATGCCGACAAAATCGGTCTGACCCAACAGGATGGGACCAAATTCGCAACAGGTATAAGAAGTATCGTAGGGATGGAATGGAACCCGAAGGATCAAAGTCTTTATGCGGTAGGAAATGGGATCGATAATTTCCACACCATTTTTCCAGAGATTTTTTCAAAATGGCAGGCCGCAGTGCTGCCCTCCGAGACCCTTATGAAGGTGACCGAAGGATCCGATTATGGGTGGCCCTATGCCTATTATGATCAGATTCAAAAGAAAAATGTCCTTCAGCCGGGATACGGTGGTGATGGGAATATAGTAGGCAAGGCCAGTGGTTATGACAATCCCGCAATTGGGTTTCCTGGACATTGGGCCCCAATGGACGTTATGTTCTATCATGGAGACCAATTTCCCAAGCGATATAACAACGGTGTTTTTGTCGCTTTTCATGGATCTACGGACCGTGCACCCTATCCAATGGCCGGCTTTATAGTCTGTTTTGTTCCCTTTGATGAAAAGGGCAAGCCTATAGGAACTTGGGAGGTGTTTGCCGATGGATTCGCCGGCGTGGAAGTAGTTGTGAATACGAGCGATGCGGTCTACAGGCCAATGGGTCTTTCGACCGGACCCGATGGTTCCCTATATATTAGCGAGTCCAATATGGGAAAGATCTGGCGGGTAATGTATAAGGGCAATAAAGAGGGGTTCAGTGACGAGCATCTGGCAGCCATGGAGAATCGAAAGGCGACCCAAAGCTATATTAGGGATCCCGACCCGGTCAAGGACATAAGACAAGAGGGGGATACCTATAGTGGCAGGGTAATGTACAATACTTATTGTGCGGCATGCCACCAGGGCGATGGAAAAGGGGACAACAACCGTTTCCCTCCATTGGTCGATTCCGAGTGGGTCATAGGCACCGAGGAAAAACTGATTGATATTGTACTGAACGGGATGCAGGGGGATATAGCGGTCAACGGAAAGACCTATAATGGGCTAATGCCGGGGCACGGTCATTTGGACGACCATGCCATTGCCTCCATATTAACGTATATCCGAAAAAGGTTCGGTAATGAATCCTCTCCGGTAAGTGCTTTAAAAGTAGTGGAAATACGAAACCGATCAATAGATAATAAGTAGACAATACCTCGAAAGCTATAATAAATGTATAAAAGTAGGATAAGGGCAAAAAGATTGGTTGGTACGGTTTTAGCTAACATATTCTTTATTTGTGCTTTTTCACAATCTTTGGACGATAGATCTGCATATGGCAGTATCCATGAACTATCAGAGGGTTCCCAGGAGCCACTTTTGGTCAAAAGGTGTAGTGAATTTAATATTACGGGAAAAGGCAATGACCCTGAATGGGACAAGACCGAATGGTCGACCCTTACCAAATTGGATAGGGAGGGAGCTGACTATAAAAGTAAATTTAAAGTCTTGGCATCGGAAAAAGGGATATATGTACTCTTTCATGGCGAGGATGATAAAATTACCACTTCGGATTATAAGGACATGGATAAAATCTGGAACGGTGATGTTTTCGAGGTTTTCTTCCAAACGGACGCCCAAGAGGCAAAGTATTTTGAATATGAAGTAAACCAGTTTGAAAAACAGCTTGTTTTGATTATCTCCAACTCGAAGAACGGAGTAAGTTGGATACCCTTTAACGAGTACGATAGGAATACGTATGGAACCATAAATAAAGTTGAAATATTGGGCGGGCCACAAGAACTGGATGGAAAGATCACCTCATGGAGCGCAGAAGTTTTTATATCTTACAAGTCGTTAGGACTCCTATCCTTGGTTCCGCCAAAAAGCGGCACCTTATGGAACGCAAATTTTTACAGAAGTGATTATGATACCGGTAGCGAAGTGAGATGGTCCTGGTCCCCGACTATAGCACAATCTTTTCACGATCTTGATAAGTTCCGTACCATTAGGTTCGAATAGCCGATAGAATTATGACATGCCAACTGAACAATGCGATCAATAACACATAAGGAATAGTATAGCAATGACACATATGTTTTTACCATTGGTACAAAGAAGGACTATTTCGATCCTATGTAGTTTATTATGTCCGATACTTCATATAATCTCTTGATCGGCACCTATACCAAGGAGGGCAAAAGTGATGGAATCTATGTGTACGAATTTAATAGGGAAACTGGAAAATCTAACTAGTCGAGCCTTAGAAACGATATAAACAATTGCCCATCAATATTTTACGTTGTAGATACCGTTAAAATCGCTTGCGCAAATGACAGGTTTTTCGGCTCACATAAATTTTCAGGGGATTAGGCAAAAAGTTTTTCCATTCTAAAGAGGAAAAATTTTGTATCCACAACACCTCTTTGATTAGCTCTGAAGAGTTTTATTTTTGAGTTGAAAGATTCAGCATTTGCATTGGTTTGTCTTTTTATGAAGAAGTTCAGGATTTTTCCCAGATGATATAGTAAACTGTTGGCTGCGGTATTAAAAACGGTCATTTTAAGTTCCCTGGTCTTGTTGATTCAGTCCTGTTTTCGTCAATGGGACACCCTAGTAAAATTTATCAATAATTTCGATTAGCTGTTTCTGGTTTTCATCCATTTTTAGAAGAATGTTTTTAGGATGTAAGGATTCAGGCAATACTATCTGGATTTGATACATGTTGTGTGTTATCTCGGCTGCTTTCTCAACTGATAAGGGATATTTTTCTATTTTTAATACCCTTTCAAG
Organism: Flavobacteriaceae bacterium; assembly: GCA_041749595.1. GTDB lineage: Bacteria > Bacteroidota > Bacteroidia > Flavobacteriales > Flavobacteriaceae > Aurantibrevibacter. The sequence goes on from JBGTBA010000041.1 coordinate 37,940, forward strand.
TTCTTTGTATATTGAATACGCAACGAATGACAGACAAATATGAGCTTCGATTCTTTTGCGTTTTCGATGGTAAATGGGACGTATTCGTAAGTCTGTTTTTTGACATTCTAAAGGCTTTTTCAATATGCCATAAGTTTTTGTGACTATCGATTATTTCTTCAGGTTTGAGTTTGCAATTGGTAATATATCCTTTTAAACCATCCCATATTTTATCTTTGTCAAACTTGTCTTTATCTATGGTTACCTTGATTTCGCCTTCCATTTTTAGATATTTATTGTAACCTCTATTATTGATGCTTGATTTGGTAAGTTTGCCCGTTTTTATCTTTTTCTCTAATCTTTCCAATCCTTTCTTGCGATTATGTTCATCTTTCTTAGCTCTTTTATCAGAATAGGCGATAATCAGTCTTACCTCTTCATATTTCTCTATTACGACAAATTCATTGTTTTTCAAGTTTGATTCAAAAATTTTGGTTTTAATCGTTTCAGATTCATTTTTAATTCTTGCCCCAAGTATAAACTGATAGTCGTTTTCCAAAAGCGTTTTGATGTTATTAGAAGATAATAAGCCTGCATCTGCCACTACAATTGGTTTTGATAGATTGAATTTTTTGCTGATTTTTTCAATAGTGGGTATTAAAATATGTCCTTCGCAAATATTACCTTCAAAAATATCATAGCCAATGGCATAACCTTCCAGACCTACCAACAGACCTAAAAATATTTGGGGATTACTATGTTTGCCGTCTTTGCTAAAGCCTGTTTTACGCGGATCATCTTCATCGCTGGCTTCAAAGTAAAGAGTGGTCATATCGTAAAATACAATGCTGATATCGTTGTTCAAAATCCGTTTTGTGTGGGCAAAAGCGATCTCGACCGTGTTTTTTAATTCATCGTTTAATTTGTCCAAAAAAACGGTGCACACCACTTATCTCAAGACTGATTCCTTGATAACGATAAAGATATTCGATAGTTTTGAGTTTGCTCAGGGGAAATGCCAATCGAGCAATCACCAAATGTCTAAAAAGTTCTTCGTTTATAACATTGAAGCCTATATGATCGAAAATCTTACCGAAAACCAGTTCAGGGCCAATAGTGCGCACTTGTCCATTTTCAACTTCGCTCAAAAACGATTCTATCAAAGTGTCTTTTTCCAGAACAAACAAACTTGGAGAAGACTCTATTCGACGAATTTCCTGTTTTGCTTTTAGCAGATTGCCTAAAATCGTTTCAGGCATTGAAGAACTACCAAAAGATTTTATGACTTTGTACCTTCCGTGAGATTTGGATATAATCTGTACGCTGATGCTACCTGACTTGTTCTTCTTTTTCCTTATAAACATCTACCAAAATTAACCAAAAAAACAAACGGGACACCCAAAATTCTATTTTATGGATTGTAAGAAAAAGAAAATCAATAGGTTATGAAATTATTATTTTAGCGTGACGAAAACAGGAAAATGGTGTAATTTCATTCCCCAGTTCTTGGGCAAGGGAATTTTTGTGCATATACGATAAAAAACTGCTGAATTGGCGTATTGCGTTATATACAATCCTCCATATACCGAAGTATTGACTTCTGGGGCTAACGCAAAGGTGAAAGGCAAGGCAAATGAGAGGGATAAAAATTAAATTTGTAATATATTGATTTTCAATAATCAAAAAAACGTTAGTCAGAATTCCCCATTTTTGGCGGCAAAAAAGACCAGGCTGATAACGAGGGTTGAACGGAAAATCATTAAATTTATAAACAGTATTGCCGGATGAAAGCTCGATTTTAGAACTGGCGTTTAAGGTGCCCGACATCAACCCGATCAGAATTCTGGAGATAGGAACATTGTGAAAGACAAACTGGCGGAGCCAAGGCTACC
>JBGTBA010000042.1:0-45916 GCA_041749595.1 Flavobacteriaceae bacterium
CAGAAACAATTAAAAATAAACAAAGTTATCGATTTTGCGTATGTGGTGTTGACACCATATACTACAAAATTAATGGCGATGAAACAGAAATCATCACCATAGTAGGAAGGCAAGATTTTTAAAAAGTTCATTGACATAAATTTTTCAAACTCTTAAACAGCCAAACCACAACGAAAAATCGACCTTTCGATTTTTGTTGCAACGATTTTTCGTTGTGGTTTGATTAAAGATTAGAAGTCACGATATTTTACTTCAAAAAAACCAAAGAGTATTAACGGTTGTGGTTTGATTAAAGATTAGAAGTCACGATATTTATTGCGCAAATTCTATTTCATGCCTTCTAGTTGTGGTTTGATTAAAGATTAGAAGTCACGATATTATACGCTGTTTTGCAATCTCAAAATATTTAGTTGTGGTTTGATTAAAGATTAGAAGTCACGATATTTCATCATTCAATATAATGGCTTTGTTGTTGTTGTGGTTTGATTAAAGATTAGAAGTCACGATATTTAATGCTCTTTTATGTTTGATTCAATACCGGTTGTGGTTTGATTAAAGATTAGAAGTCACGATATTCTTTTTCTTCAATTGCTTTAAACTTGATTTGTTGTGGTTTGATTAAAGATTAGAAGTCACGATATTCTATATCTGTCGCCAACCTCTATCGACGTTGTTGTGGTTTGATTAAAGATTAGAAGTCACGATATTTTTGTTCCCGGCTTTTTTTAAGTCCATTGCGTTGTGGTTTGATTAAAGATTAGAAGTCACGATATTAGTTGGCCCGCTGCCTTCTGGTAATCAGCAAAATAAAGAAGAATATCGTAACAAAAAATGCTCCTTTTCCGAATTGATAAAGCGGGATTGGGGCATTTTTCGGTTTCAAATTCCCCCATTGGGGGTCAGGGGGCCATTGATAAAGCGGTATTGGGGCATTTTTTGGTTTCAAATTCCCCCTTTGGGGGTCAGGGGGCTACTTAAAACAGTTCCAACTGTGTGGGTTGCGGTTCTTTGGGAACTTCTAATTTTCCCCAGAAATTTAGGATATTGCCAAATTGTTTGTCGGTAATGCGCAGCACGCTTACCTTGCCCAATGGGGGCAAAAGGGCATGTACCCGTTTTTCATGCACGTCGGCACTTTCGCCACTGGCACAATGCCGTATGTACACCGAGTACTGCATCATGGAAAAGCCATCTTTCAGTAGTTGGTTTCGGAAACCGGAGGCGTTCCTTCGGTCCTTTTTGGTTTCGGTCGGTAAATCAAAAAACACAAATAACCACATAATACGGTAACCGTTTAGTTCCATAGTTGGGCGTACTTTATCTTTTTCCGTTCCCCGGTATAGCATTGCTGCAGGGAACTGGCGGTTTTTTGCAAACCTACCATCAATGGGCTCTTTTCGTCCCTAAAGTATATCGTCCTTGTTAGTAGGTTCAGGATTTTGGTTTTTATGGCGGTGTTCAGTTCCTGTTCCTCATGGGTTTCCATCAAGGTAAATACAAGTTCATCTACCAAGGGCCTGTAGGGTTCCATAATATCGTCGGCAAGGGCAAAAGCATTGTACTTGCTTTTATGGTGAATTCCCAAAGTGTTTAAAAGTCCGCTTCCCGAAAGGGCCCGTGCCGTGGCTGCCCTGAGAATGGCATACCCATAGTTTAGAAAGTTGTTGGGGTAATTTCCAAAACGCTCCCTTTTAAAAGGGATTTCAAAGAATTCTTTCCAATACGCACTGGCGGCGGCGGCTTCCATGTTTGAGGTGTCGCCGCTCAGCACTTTACTGGACAAATAATCAAAATGGTTTTTCTTTTGGGTTATCCGTTCCAATAAAACCCCTTGGTTGGTTATCTTTTCCTTGACGGTCTGCTGCCATAGCTTTTTTTTAAGGGGCATGGTAGCCTCTAACTGGTATTTGAACAATTGCTGCTGTATGTGGTGCCCGTTTAAATTAAGGAACATGCCGTTGGGCATATGCACCTTATTGCAAAGGATGATGGAGGCATTGTTTTCTATAAGGAAATTAAGTGCCGGGATACTGATGTAGGTTTCCGGATGGTCAATAACAATAAAACCAATATCTTCAATGGGAATCGTTGCGCTGCGGTCTTCCGTTTCTATGACAAGCTGTAGCTGTTTGCAGGTTATAGAGGCTTTTTTCTCTATTAAAATCGATTTTTTAAGCATTTTCTTACAATAAACATAATTTTTAATAACTGTTTTTTTGCGCTAATATTGCTTATAAATGGTATTTTTTTAACATAACTACTTGATAAATAACTATTTGTTTTAAAATGGCCACTATGCATCGGGAATTTCGGAGAGGTTGCGAACAACTTGCCATTAAGGGGCATAAATAAGGGAAAAGCTTATATCTGGTGCCCATGCCGGGGCCACGTTTTTGGATGGCGGCAGACCTTAAAGTATGGTTTAAGGCCAGCGACCCACATGGACCATTCCGAAAAAACCATCCATATTGTACAGGAACATCGGGCAGGGAAAAGGAAGGGATTTTTCAAAAATTCAATATCTTATAGGTAGGTAACGGTCCCCTTATTTGATCTTACTTTTATGGAAAACATTGTGCTTTGATGTGTAAGGAGTTGTAGAAAAAACAGTCTATAGAAAAGTACAGATAAGCCATGAAACCTGTTTTTGGATACAGAGAAGCATCCGCCTTCAATATGTAATTGCCACGAATAATTTTACATGATGAAAAAAAAGACATCCTCCAGAATTAAGTACTTCCCCTTTTATGTCATTTCCTTGATACCGATGCCAATCCTTTTCTTCTTTTCGGACATTCTTTATGTTTTGGTATATGGTGTTTTTAAATATAGAAGGCAAGTGGTGAACGATAACCTAAAAAAGTCGTTCCCCCAAAAAACCCCGACGGAAATAAGGAAAATAGAAAAGGATTTTTATCGGCATTTTTGCGATATCATGTTCGAATCCATAAAGACCCTGACCATAAACAAGAGATCCATAAGGAAACACCTACGTATTGAAAATCCCGGTTTAATTGAAGCATACATAAAGAGCAGAAAAAACATTTTATTATATACGGCACATCAAGGAAACTGGGAATGGCTTATCTTTTTGCCCCTATACTTCCCCTGTCAGGCCAACACGTTTTACAAGCCTTTGGCAAACAGGTATTTTGATGGACTGGTAAAGCTTATCAGGGAACGTTTTGGCGTTAACTGCATTGAATCCGAGAAAGGCTATAGAACCTTTATTGGACTTCGGCAAGAAGATAAACCGGTTATAAATTGCATAATCGGGGATCAGAGCCCTACAGGAAATGCCACGAAACATTGGTGCGGTTTTTTAAATAGGGAAACGGCATTTTTTACGGGAGCCGCGAAGATTGCGAAAAAAACGGATCCCGTAGTGCTGTTCCCCCTGTTCAGAAAAGTGGGAAGGGGGCATTACGAATTACAGTTTCAAGTAATTTCGGATAGCCCCTCCCAAAGGAAAAGCGATGAAATTGTGGAGCAATATGCCGCCAAGCTGGAAAATGCCGTTACGGAATCGCCGGAACTTTGGTTGTGGAGCCACAGGAGGTGGAAATTGAGCAGTTAAAGTGCATTTCATTACTCTTTAAGGACAGTATCTTTTCCATATAGTAAACCCAACAGGGAACCTTTTTATTTTATTTGGCCGGGCAAGCCTCGTTTTTTGGGATGATTGTGGAAATGGTTTGTTGGGGGTTGGGGGTGTGCACCATTTATAAACGTGAAAGCCTATAATTTTCATGGGCGGTTATAATCATTCGGGTCTATTGTTGCAATCTAATCCTCAAAATGATAGAGATCGGCCAACTTATAGACCAGATAATTCACCATTTGATCATTGTTTTCACCTTGCAGCATCATTTTGTGGATTTCCTTTTCGTTTTCAGCCTTAAAAAAATCCAAATCCCCGGATCGGTATTCACTGAAGATGTTCCAAGACCTAAGGCCTTCCAACATCGCTTTATGGGCCATATACCTTTTGTTCACCATTACCAGATCTTGCTTATGGACCCTATCTTTTTTAGTGCTTCCCTCTAGGCTTTCGGCGTTCCAATAATCGTGTTCCATCTTAAGCCGGGCATCTGCGTCTTCAGCCTGTGCAATGATCTTGAAATAGGCCCTAGAGACCAGGTCATGGTATTTTTTGGGAAAATCGGCTTCGGTACCGGGGTTTGGAAAGTCATTTTTTTTCGCTGGGGCCACATCTACTGTACTGGAATAGAAATCGGCGCTCTCCGAAGCCGAGCTTGATTTGCCGGCGAGCAGGGTATTTTTCCAAGCTTCGGATTTTATGATTTCCTTCCATATTTTACCGTACTCTTTTTGATATGTATTCTTTGGTACCGAACAACCGCTAATAAAAAGAATAAAAAATAAAGGGATAGGGGATATCCAATTTAACATTAAAACCGCATTCTTCATGATCCTTTGTTATGTATAACCTATTTGTTTTGAAATGGTCCACATAGTTAGGGCAACGTAGGTAATATCCAAATTTATCGCATATTTATACGGAATTTAAATTACCTGTTCGTTTAGTTCAAGGCCCTTTTAAAGGACAAAGATGGTATTGGGGTTTCTTAGCTTGTTCTTAAGGATTCAATGGGCGGTGGGTTTTGTGGTATTTTTATGCCATAACCCGGAAGCAATCCTTAAGGCATGCAATATAATAAGAAAAAGAATATGGGAAAGTAAAATTATCCATCAGGTTTAAACCTCTTGACCGCACCTGTTTACTTAATTAGGTTTTTTTAAAATGCAGGGATGGCAAGGGTAAGGTGCTTTACAAAATAGTATTTTGGTTCCATGGACAATAAATAAACCTAAAATATAAATTGGGTAAATCATAAAACAGTTAGTTTTGTTTACGGGCATGAAAAATGGCAAACTGAGGAATTTATGGATAATGGGGACATTGAAAAACGAAAAAACGGCTATAAGAGCCACATATTTTAGCATAATCGGGAATACTATTCTTGCCGTTATCAAAGGACTTTCCGGTTTTTTCGGAAATTCCTATGCCTTAATTGCAGATGCCATTGAATCCACTACGGATATTTTTTCTTCGTTTTTGGTGTTGTTCGGTCTTAAATATGCAAATAAGCCGGCAGACGAAAACCACCCTTACGGCCATGGCAGGGCAGAGCCCTTGTTTACGTTTTTGGTTGTCGGGTTTTTAATCATTTCGGCCACAATAATCGCATATGAGAGTCTAAAGAACATAAGGACCCCACATGAACTGCCAGAGCCATGGACCCTTTTTGTTCTAGGAGCGGTGATTATTTGGAAGGAAATTTCATATCGTTTGATCCTTCAAAAAAGCAAAGAGACCCAAAGCACTTCCCTGAGAGCGGATGCATGGCACCACCGAAGCGATGCCATAACTTCGGTGGCCGCATTTGTTGGCATTTCCATAGCCCTGTTTTTTGGAAAGGGATATGAGACCGCCGATGACTGGGCGGCACTTTTTGCATCAGGGTTCATTCTATACAATTGCTATTTGATCTTTAGGCCGGCACTGGGTGAAATTATGGACGAAAATCTTTTTGATGGCCTCATTAGGGAAATACGCACAGAATCGTTAAAAGTCGATGGGATTTTAGGTACGGAGAAATGCTTTATTAGAAAGGCGGGGATGAAGTACCATGTGGACCTACATGCCATTGTAAATGCAGATATCTCTGTAAAGCAAGGACATGACCTAGCGCATAAGCTTAAGGATGCCCTAAGGCATAACATTCCAAATCTAGGTCACGTACTTATCCATATTGAACCGAACGCCTAACTTTTAGAACGGACAGTACTGCCCATAGGGGAACAAAATAAATGGTACATGGCTTAAAGACCGAGATGGCAGAATTTAAAAATCCACTGAAAATCGTAAAAGATAAAAATTCAAAAGAGAATGGGAAAACCAGCATTATTACTGTTCGTTGCATTCTTATCAGCAACAACGTTTGGTCAAACAGCAGCAAAAAGGAGAGCAGAATTCAATTTAGAAAAAAATATAGCTATTCAGGGTTATGATCCGGTAGCTTATTTTACCCAAAATAAAGCGGTTAAGGGAAAATCTGCAATTGCAGCCACTTACGAAGGCATAACTTATTATTTTGCTGCCCAAGTGGACAAAGATCTGTTTCTAAAGGACCCATCTCAATATGAACCACAATATGGTGGATGGTGTTCTTATGCTATGGGAACAACAGGAGAGAAAGTTGAAATAGACCCAGAAACATTCAAGATTGTTGCCGGAAAACTAAACCTTTTTTACAATGCATTTTTAAACAATACCTTGAAAACTTGGAATAAAGATGAAGCAAATTTAATGGTTAAAGCGGATGCCAACTGGAAAAAAATAATTAAATAAACCAAGGCGCAACAAAAAAATGAAACCAAACATGCTAACTTGGATAATTAAACTTACAGCGGTTATTATCTTATTGCAAACACTTTTCTTTAAATTTAGTGGGGCTGAAGAAAGTATCTATATTTTTCAAACACTGGGTATTGAACCTTTGGGAAGAATAGGCTCAGGAATTGTTGAGCTAATCGCTTCCATCTTAATTCTAATGCCAAGAACAACTTTATTGGGTGCATTACTGGCATTTGGCACCATGGTCGGAGCGATTGTCTCACATTTATCGGTACTTGGAATTGCGGTTAAAAACGATGGTGGCCTGTTATTTATTTTAGCATCAATAACATTTGCTTGTAGCCTGTATTTAATTTTTATCGACAAAGATAAAATATCGGCTTTTTTAAAACGTAAGGTTTAATCCATGATAACACCTTTTGCGATTCGGAGAGCCCCAAAGCCCTAGGCACGGCGATATGGATCTTGCCAAAATCGGGGGCTACACACAAAAAACTTTCCTTTCAGACCGCCGGGAGCAGTAATAAAATCATGCTTACCTTAAGGAAGGCATCGAAATGGTAATCAATTCGAAGCAAATATCGAATAAAATCCTAATTCAATAACTTAGTTTCCCTGAAAAAAAATATCTCAATGATTTTTATTTCGTAAAAACATACTTTTTTGCAACATTAAAATATTTCCATCGTCCTTAAGGCAAACAATACGGTAACCAACGAATGAAACCGGCCAAATGTTTCAGATTGATTTAATAGAAAAGTGCAGAACAAATAACCGTAAAGCCCAAATGGCACTTTACGAACAATATTGCGAGGGTATGTTTTGCGTGGCCATGCGGTTTTTAAAAAACGAGGACGATGCAGAGGATGTCTTACAGGAATCTTTTATAAAGGCCTTTCAGAAACTGGACCAATACAAGGGAGAAGTAACGTTCGGAGCATGGTTAAAGCGTATTGTTATCAACAAATGCATGGATTTCTTGAAATCAAAGCAAAAAAAGCTGGTAGAATTAGATGAAAGCTATATGATTATCCCTGAAGCTGATGATTGGACAATTGATGACGGTATCACGGTTGAAACGGTAAAATCGGCGATGGGGATGTTACCGGAAAAGTACAGGCACGTATTGCAACTATATCTTCTGGAAGGCTATGACCATGCGGAGATTTCGGAAATATTGGAGCTTACGGAAACCACTTGCCGTACAAGACTATTGCGGGGAAAAGGATATCTAAAAGAAATAATAAAGAACAGAGATCATGGCACAGGACATTAAAGAAATGCTCAAGGATAAACGGGAAACAACCATATATACCATGAAAGAAGGGCACAAGAAGCGTTTTTCAAAACTGTTGGACAAGGAGTTTCCCAGAAAAAGGAATCCCTCCATTTTTATATGGGGAACTGCAGCAGGCTTTTTGGTGCTGATGTGCCTGGGGGCTTATATGTACACCCCATATACCAACAAAGGCAACACTAAGATCGTTGAAAAAAACAATGGAGTTCCTGATGGCAAAAGTATTTCCTTGGGCGATCTTTCCCCTAAGTTAAAGAAAATAGAGGATTATTATGTGGTGAACATTGGTTTAGAACTTTCAACACTGGAGATTTCAGGAGATACAAGGGTTTTGGTTGATAGTTACATGGAACAAATGGCAGAATTGGATTTGGAATATAAAAGATTAAATGCAGAGCTCAATGGGATAGGCCCTAATGACAAGACCATTGCGGCATTGCTTAAAAACTTACAGTTGCGCTTACAACTATTGCAAAAACTGAAATATAAACTAAACAAATTAAAATCATCGGAAAATGAAACGGTCACATCCAATAGTATTTAAAATCGTAACACTTGCCCTAATCGTGGTTTCCGCAGAGGCCTACGGACAGAAACAGACCAAAGTGTATAATGAGAAATTCAACGTAGGGAATGAATCGGCCCTGGACATAAATACCAGTTACGCCGACATTGAGTTTGAAACCTGGGACAAAAATGAAGTCCAGATAGACGCTGTCGTGGAAATAGAGGGGATTTCGTCCGAGGAAGCCGAAAATTATTTTAAGGACAACCCCATAAAAATAGTGGGGAACAGTAAAAACATCCAAATAAGCACACAAGGCGAATTTTCTTGGATTTCGGGTGGGCACCATACAAATATGGAGGATTTTCATATTGAAATCCCGGAAATCCCGGAAATGGATTTTTTCTTTGAGACACCCCCCATTCCCGAGTTGCCGGAATTTCCTGAGATGGCCCCAATGCCCCCTATTGCTGCTAAAAATTTTGAATTTGATTATGAGGCCTATGAAAAGGATGGGGAAAAGTATTTGAAAAAATGGAAGAAGGATTTTGACAAGAATTTCAACGAGGGTTTTAAAAAGGAAATGGAAGAATGGAGCACAAAGATGAAAGCCCGGAGCGAGGATATGAAGTTGCGTAGAGACCAAATGGGCGAAGAACGAAGGGCATTGGAAGATAGGCAAGAGGTCATAAAAGACCGCCGGGAAGCCATGGCAGAGCACCGGATAGAAATACAAAAAGAACTGGAAAACGAGGTGGGGAACCAAGTGGAGAAGGAGATCATAATAGAAAGGGAAAGTTCTTCCGATTCGGATACGCCCAATATTTTCTATTGGTCATCAGATGGAAAGGAAAGTAATTTAAAAGTTAAAAAGGTCATTAAAATAAAGATGCCCAAATCCACAAAATTAAAAATGAACGTGCGCCACGGAGAGGTGAAATTGGCCGAGAATACCAAAAACATGGACGCTACCCTGTCCTATGCAAGCTTATTGGCCTTTACCATAGACGGTGATAAAACCAATATAGTCACTTCCTATTCCCCGGTTACCGTGCTTCAATGGAATTACGGGCATCTGAAGGCCGATTATTCCGAAAAAGTGGATCTGCGCCAGGTACATAATTTGATTTTGAACGCAACATCGTCGGAGGTGACCATCGACCAGCTATTAAAAAGTATAGTGGCCCAAAACGATTTCGGGGCATTGCACGTAAATTCGGTGTCCAAGGATTTTACGAATATCGACATATCCTTGCAAAATGCGGAATTGAACTTTGCATTGCCCCAAACCCCATTTGAGATTTCTTACACGGGAACGGCGTCCGAATTCAACCCTTCCCAAAAGTTACAACTGAACAAGACCCAAAAGGGCAATAACGTGGCCTATAGAGGGAAGCATTTGGGAGGCAATAACGGCAAATGGGTTACGTTGAACGCCAAATACAGTGAGGTGAACTTGGAATTGTAAGGATTAAACAAATCCACTTCACGGGATTTTACGATATCAATGTGCATTTTCCTTTAAATAGTTGGCAAAGTTGGCTTTAAACCGATTGTACCTGGGGATGGACACATTTTGGATGTACGGGTTGTTGGGGTTGTTCTTTTCGTAATCCTGATGGTAATCTTCGGCATCATAAAATTTATGGAAAGCCCTTACCTCAGTCACAATAGGCTTTGCATACGTTTGTTTTTCTATAAGTGCGTTTATGTAACTCTCAATAAGCTGTTTTTCCAGCGGATTTTTATAAAAGGCGATGGATCGGTATTGGGCTCCCCGGTCCGGCCCCTGACGGTTTAAAGTGGTGGGGTCGTGCGAACCAAAGAAAACCTTCACAAGGGTTTCAAAAGAAACTACTTTAGAGTCATAATAGACTTCTACCGCTTCGGCATGACCAGTTCTGCCATAACTTACCGCCTCATAAGTGGGGTTCTCTTCCGTGCCGCCCGAGTAACCGGAAATAACTTCCTTTACACCTTTTACACTTTCAAAAATGGCCTCCACGCACCAAAAGCAGCCACTGGCAAAATAGGCGGTTTCATACCTGCTGAGGTCTTGGGGCGCGGGTGATACGATTTCACTTTTCAAAGGCTTTATAGCCGTAACTTCTGATGGTTCTTCTTTACTTGTCGGTTTACAACTTGTACTCAATAAAATGCTTGTGGATAGTGCCACAATCCGTAGTATTACCATTTTCTTGATTTTTAGCAATTCTAATAATGAATATACGAATACTTACGAAAGCGCCCATCAAAAAGTTTTGTCATTCTCGGGGATATTCTATATTTGGGGATAAAGGGTATATATTTTTAAAATACCCTTGAATTGGAGTATAAAAAATTTATCCGACCTGAAAAATGAGAAAATCATTCTTTTTTAGTATTGCCCTTGTAGTGCAGCACCTAAGCTTTTCGCAACAAGTGGCTGGTTTTGGTGCTGGCTCCCAACAAGCAGAGGCGCAGGTTGAAGCGCAATTTGTTAAAACCGTAAATAGCGACAGCTTTAAGAAACACCTAAAAAGGCTGACTGAAAAGCCCCACGTGGCGGGCAGCAAGGCCAATGAAGATGTCGGGGATTATATGGCCAAGATAATGACAGATGCCGGGATGGATGTAAAATTATATCCCTATGATATCTATATGTCCAAGGAACCCGGAAGTTCCGTTATTGAAATAGTTACACCTATTGCAAAGACTTTAGACCAGCAGGAAGCACCCTTGGTAGAAGACCCTTTCACTTCGGATCCCACACTTTGGAAAGGGTGGAACGCCTATTCGGGCAGTGGCGATGTCACCGCCCAGATTGTGTATGCCAACTATGGCAGGAAAGTCGATTTTGAAAAATTGAAAGAACTGGGTATCTCTGTCGAAGGAAAAATAGTTGTGGCCCGTTATGGGGGAAATTTCAGGGGATACAAGGCCAAATTTGCCGAGGAACAAGGGGCGGTAGGGCTCATCATCTATACCGACCCCAAAGATAGTGGGTTTACAAAAGGGTTGGTATATCCTGAGGGAGCTTATTTCAGTGAAAGCACCATCCAAAGAGGTTCGGTACTGACAGCAGATTTTACGGGCGACCCCTTAACCCCCTTTGAACCTGCCCTGCCCCTGGATGGCAAACAGAAAATAAACCGACTGGATCCAAGGGAGGCTAAATTGCACACCATTCCCGTAACCCCTATTTCGTATGGTGCGGCACAGGAAATATTAGGTAAAATGAAGGGATCTGTAATTCCAACCGATTGGCAGGGCGGGCTGCCGTTTACGTATAGACTTGATGGGGGCAATGACCTTACCATACGTTTGATGGTCGATCAGAAACGGGATTACGTAAGGGTAAACAATATAGTGGGAATGTTTAAAGGGACAGATTTTCCGGATGAATGGGTCATTTTGGGTTGCCATTACGATGCCTGGGGATTTGGGGCGACGGATCCGAACAGTGGTACGGCCATGCTTCTAAGTTTAAGTGAGACATTAGGGAAATTGGCAAAAGACGGTAGAAAACCAAAACGTTCCATCCTCATTGCCCATTGGGATGCTGAAGAACACGGGGTTATAGGTTCTGCGGAATGGGTAGAGCAAATGCGTACTGAGCTGAATGCCAAAACAGTGGCCTATATGAATTTTGATGCCGGGGTTTCAGGCAAGGATTTTGGAGCCGATTCATCGCCTACCCTAAAAAAATTGATAATTGAAGCATCAAAAGAAGTGATTTACCCAGAGACCGTGAAAACTGTTTTTGAGGTTTGGAAAGGGTATGAAAAGGATGAACCTGGGATTGGCAATCTGGGCGGGGGTTCAGATCATATCGCTTTTTATATGCATGTGGGGATTCCATCCTTAAATGTGGGTACCAGCGGCCCAACTTTATACCATTCCAATTATGACACCTTTGCCTATTACGAGCGGTTTGTAGATCCCGGTTTTAAAATGGGTCCCGCTGTGGAGCAGTTGGTGGGTATTATGGCATTGCGCTTGGCCAATGCCGAAATCATACCCTATGATGTAAACCGATATGCCACGGATCTAAAACTGCATTTTGAAAATGCCGAAAAGAAGATTAAAGACTACGACAAGGAATTTAACGGTTTTTCCGCTTCAAACGCTGCCATTGCCGCTTTGACCGAAAAAGCAGCCCAACTTCAGCAGCATATTGAATCCGCGTTAAAAACAGCTCTTACCAGAAAACAACTTAAGGATACAAACAAACAACTATTGGCTTTGGAAAAGAGTTTTATTGAGGAAAAGGGAATGTATTTTGGTGCATGGTACAAATCGCTTTATGCGGCTTCGGATCCCTTTAGTGGCTATGCCTCATGGATTTTGCCGGGATTGGAGTATGAGATTGCATTATCGGCATCCGATCGTTTGGAAGAATGGGATACCCGCTATGCCAATGCCATCAATGACTTGGGCAAGAAGATGGATGCTTTGGGAGATAGTATGATAAAATAAGGTTAGACATAAACCATGCCAAAAAACGCTATTTTATTTGTCCCGAACCTTGGGTTAATCGAAGGGTTGCACAAGTGAAAAGTAATCACCATGAGTTTAACTATTCCTTTCAAAACACCTATGCCATCGCTTGAAGTACTTTTAAAAAGTTGTTCCACTACACCCACACCTATATTGGATGCTTCAATTTCAATGGATCAATACACGCCTATTGACTTGTCCATCCATAATCCCGTATTGGAAAAGGTCGATATAGTAAATCATGAAGCATGTCAGGCCTTTATAGATACTGTACTTACTTCCAAAGCGGCAAAAGTGGCCTATGGGGGCTATTTGGAGCAACGGAAGCTATATACCGGCAATACCAATTTCCATACAAGTACAAACGATCAAAGGAACATCCATTTGGGAGTCGATTTTTGGGCAAAGGCGGGTACTCTGGTTTTGGCACCCCTCCTAGGAACCGTGCATAGTTTTAAGAATAATGCGGTCAGCGGTGATTATGGCCCCACCATTATCTTAAGGCATAGGTTGCTGGGTATTGACTTTTATACGCTTTATGGGCATTTATCCCTTGCTTCTTTGGACGGACTTTATAAAGGAAAACAATTTCAACAAGGACAGGTACTCGGTACTTTGGGCACCCCGGACATCAATGTAAACTATGCGCCGCATCTTCATTTTCAGATTATAGAGGACATAAGGGGATATGATGGAGATTATCCGGGGGTTTGTACTACAAAAAAATTGGATTACTATATAAATAATTGTCCGAATCCCCTTTTTCTTTTAAAAGTATAATTCTTTTTACCCGTTAAAAAGCAGCTTCCATCGGTAAGCGGGTTTTGGTGCCCGTTGCTGTTATCGGTTATTTTTTACACTTCATCCAACTTTGGTTCGATAACCGAAAAATAGGTGGCTTTGAACGATTTACGACCAGGGTCAACGGTTACATGGCGTTAAATTTACATAAGAAAACCCCAAGTCATGAAAACCATTCTAACTTTAATTTTCATCATCTTCATAGGAACCGCTGCCCAGGCCAAAGACGCCAAAACCGAGGTTAAAGTGGAAACCATCGAAATGGGGATCGTTACCGAAACCAACGCTTCAACTTCCAAGAAAGACAATACCGTTGCCCGTTTGTACCGCTATAAAAATTCCTTGGCAAAAAAAGAATTATCCTTCACTACAAAAAACAACAAAGCTAAATTGGCATAGTATTCCCAAGCTTTTATGGGAAGATATTTTTAGATTGGGGAAAATATATCTTTTCCAAAAACCAAATAGGTAAAAGCTGCAATTTCTTCTTATTGAAAAAATGGTTAACTTACTTTACTAAATGTAAGCTATATGAACCATTTTTTCCTTTCCCTGTTTTTGGTATTTACTTTTTGCACTATAACCGCCCAACGTATCGGTGTGAGTGGAAATGGCCGATTTTTAACCACTGAGGACGGTAAACCTTTCTTTTGGATGGCAGACACGGCTTGGGAGCTTTTTCATCGCTGCGATAGGGAAGAGGCAAATAATTACCTTGTCAAAAGAGCAGAACAAGGATTCAATGTTGTACAGGCTGTGGCCCTTGCTGAAATTGATGGTCTTAACACCCCTAATACGTATGGGGAAACCCCCTTGCTGGACAACGACCCCACAAAGCCCAATGAAAATTATTTTCTTCATGTAGACCACATCATAAAGAAAGCGGATAGTTTGGGGCTTTATATTGCTCTGCTGCCCACTTGGGGAGACAAGTTGTTTAAAGACAGGTGGGGCATGGGTCCGGAGATTTTTAACGAGGAGAACGCTCGGATATTTGGCAAATGGATAGGCAAACGTTACAAAGATTTCGACAATGTTATTTGGATCATCGGAGGGGATAGAAATCCGCGACCCAATACCAAGGATGTCCAAATATGGAACGAAATGGCGGAAGGCATTGCCGAGGCCGCGGGAGGCTATGGCCAAACTTTGATGTCCTACCACCCCCAACCCATGGGAGAAGGAGGATCTTCTACTTGGTTCCATAAAGAAAACTGGTTGGATTTTAATATGCACCAGACAGGACATTGTGCAAATAAGGGAACTTATAAACATATTGCGCATGATTATGGCCTGGAGCCGATAAAACCAGTTCTGGATGGGAAACCCCTGTACGAGGACCACCCAAATTGTTTTAATGCAAAGGAGCTGGGACATAGCGTGCCGGAGGACATACGGCGAATTATGTACTGGAATGTATTTGCCGGGGCCTGCGGACAAACTTATGGTTGCCATGATGTATGGCAAATGTACAAATTGGACAAAGAACCCATAAATCATCCTCTACGCCCATGGCCATTGGCATTGGATTTGCCCATGGCCAACCAAGTAAAACACTTAAAAAATCTTTTTTTATCCCGTCCCTATTTTACAAGGATTCCGGACCAATCCATAGTGGCCACACCTCAAAAAGAAGATACCGGTCATGTAATTGCGACAAGGGACGGCGAAGGCTCGTATGCCATGGTCTATTTTCCTACCGGAGCTACCACGGAATTGGATTTATCAATGTTGAACGGGGGAACCCTGCGCCTCTGGTGGTACGACCCCAGGACAGGCAGTGCCTATGAGGCATTATCCGTGGTTAAATCCAATTCCATTACAGTGGTGCCGCCTTCTTCTGGAAAAGGTCAGGACTGGGTTTTGGTGATTGATGATGCCTTGGAAAATTTTAGTGCCCCGATAAACAGTGGTCTTGACTAGGTCCGTATTTCATGCTATTCCTATAACCCAAAACAGAGTGCCTACTACCTTGCCGCTCCGTATATGGTTTTTGATTCCATAAATTTTTCAATGGTCTCGGGGTTCATGTAACGCTGGTTGGGCTCTACTTCTTCTTTTGTAGGGTATTTGTCTGATGCCCCTCTCCATTCCGGAACATTCAAAACGCTCCTAACATATGCGCTCCAGTCATAAAGCTGGTACCCCAAGCCATGGTCTATGGCTATAAGATCGGTATTGAATTCAAATTTATCCACAAACTTTGTATTCCATATCTTATAGAATAGCCCCAATAATTGGCCGGTATTCTTTCCATTGTAATAGGCCACATGCCCCAATTCGTGTCCCAAAACCCCGATTTGGGCGTTATAAGGAAGATTTGACAGCAAAATAGGGGATAGTTTTTTATTCGATTTTGTACTTATGGTGATTATATAGGTACGGTTTTTACTTTTTTTAAAGGCACTAAGGACTTGGGGCCGTGATGATAAAGGTGTTATTGTTTTTCGATATCGAAAAACAACGTCTACGTCTTTTAATTCCGGATAAAAGTATAAGGCAATAAGAGCCTGCTCCCTTATTTCTTTTGGAATTATTTTCCTGTGGGCAAATTTTGGATATACAAGTGAATCATGGTGTTCCTTTACAAACTGCTTAATAGGGGTTTGGGCATAGGATACCATGCCTAACAGTAAGAAAGTACAAATTAATGCTGTTCTAGGAAAGGGTATTTTTAAAATTGGGGACAAACCTTTATTTTATCTTAAAATAATATTGCAGCGATATACTTCCGATCCAATCCTGCGCCACATCCGCACCATCTGTTATGGCGTTTATTTCCCTGCCAAAACCGGCAGTGATCCCCAATTGGGAGGAAGAATTTTTGATATTGAAAAAATAACCTGCTTCCAACCAAGGCTGTAATGTTAGGGTGTATGTGGTGCCAGAAGATTCATTGGGCGTACCATTGTTGTCCTCCCAATCGATCCATAGGTTCCATACGTCAAAATGTACACCGGCAACGATTTTTCCTTTGTTTAAGGGAAAATGTTTCCGATATCCAAAAGAACCACCAAAGCCACCGCCTTCTTCTTGGTCATTTTCGTCACTAAAGTCTTGCCTATCTATAATGTTGCCACCCAGACGGAACAACAATGATTCATTTTCGGTAATATAGCGTTCTAAATTTATTGTGGGGATTATCCCTGCCGGGTATAGCTGGACCGATAGGCCTAGGTCGGTGTGTTTAGCGTTGGTTCCTTCCGGTGCCGTTTGCGAGTGGCAAGAAGGGACGTACAAAAGCAATATGGCAATACTGTAAACAATGCAGTGCTGTTTCATTTTAAATCAATTTTAATTGCGCTTCCATTTTACTGTTCGCCCTCAACATGGCGGTACCCTCTTTATAGCTGAGGTAACCATGTCCCTTTTTCTTGTTTACAGTACTTATTTCGTACAATAGTTTCCAATGCTTGAAGATTTCGCGCCAGGCATAAAACAGGGAGTGTTTGGGGTCATAAATATGGGTGGCCTCACTGCCCGCACCATTTACCTCTATGATCTTGAAATTCCTGCCATCGGCCAGCTCTTCCATAGTGGTATGGAGAATGTCCAATCTTCCATAATAAAATCCCGGGATTTGGGTACAGACGGCATTTACCATATCCAACAATTTTTCGTTCACCATATGGGTGTCATCCACGAATTTTGCGCCCCTTGTATGGCTGCCGTACGGCACTAGGACAAATTTATCACCATTAGGTAAAATGGACATTAACTGCTTGCCATATTTTGTTTTTAGGGCGGCCAATTGAAAATGGCTTCTTGGATTTTGTTTGATCAACCCTTCAATGGAATCTTTGCCATTACCGGTCACTGATAAGAATTTTTTTGAAACGATACCTGTAATCTTCCCCCTTTTTTCATTGGGATGGCGCACATAAAAAAGCCCCACTTCATTTGGGAAACCAACAAGTTCCTGAATCAAAAAATTGTGTGGGATCTTGTTTAAATACAATTGGAGACCGTCCTCATTTTCCAATCGTTCCACGGCAAAGGCTTTCATGCCGATATCCGGTTTGGCAATCATCGGAAAGAATATTTGCGCTTTCAACAAGGCCGAGACAACACTTTCATAGGGTTCGTTTTTTTTTACAAGGATTGTCTTTGGAATGTATTGGGGAGGAATAAGATCATAGATCTCTTTTTTGGACTCCATGGCCATGCCGCCGTTTTTAATGGAAGGATTTGCAGCATTGAAAAAGAAAAACGACTTTGCTTTGATTGCCAGATATAACCATAATGGAAAAATGGGATAATATACCGCTTCCAAGGGCCAATACTCCCAATGCGTTATCCTATGCCATTGTAATTTCCAATTATTCATAGTAGCTGATTTGAAAACCGATTGCAGTGCAGGGAAATGGAATGTTTTTTTTGATTGATAAGATCCACATGGTCAAGAACTATTACGTCCTTTTCTAAAATTGCCTGGGTAACACTGAACGTTTTTAGGCCACTGGTCCTATTTATGACGAACCCGTTCTCCGGATCATCATTGTTGTTTGAATGGAAATCGATTATGGTACCGGGATCTATCGTCCCATTTTGTTTTAAAAATTTCGAAAACAGGCCTTCTCTATGAAGTCTGACCTCTTTGTTATATAAGGTGGCCGAAGACCAAATATAGTTCTGGGCAATGCTCAAATCTTTAAAGTATTTACGGGTACCATCCCAACGAAACTCCAACAATTCGTAATTCTGGAACAGGATAATTGTAAAAGGTTCTATATTTTCCAGATCGATCTCCTTCAATCTACGCATAGGTAATGAAGTGCTCACAATTTCAAGTAAAACCTGCCCCCTGCTTTTCGCATATCCACCCGATGGAACATGCTTATGAAAGGCACCATTCAGTAAAACCCCAACGGCACCGTGTTCATTTATTGCGAACCAAGTACCACCCGCTTTTGGGTCTTTTGGAAATGCCAGTTTGCAATTATTTATAACTTCTTCCTTTGGACGAAAGGACAAAGGCCGTGATATATGCTCATCACGGTTTGAGGTGATCATATATTTGTTGCCATCTGCTGCTATAAAGCTTACTGTACACATTGGTTTCTATATTGTACGGTTGAAGGGGCAACCCCAAAGGAATCCGGCAATAGTATATCCGTGAATTGGTTGATGGCCACCTTTATCAATGCCTGATGGTGTATGGTATGTTCCAGATTGTACATGGCTTCACGATAATAGTTTGATTCAAACTTTTCCTCATTTCCATTGAGCTCGTAACCCACCACCAGATTTTTGTTGGGCCGCTCAAGGGCATTTTGTATTTGGTGAAGTTGATTGATTGCAAAATGGACATCCTCTTCAATCTGTCTGTCCCTTTTACGATTGTCATACGATACCTCTGCGGGTGTGTAACCCGATAGAAGACATTGGTACAATTCTATGATGTGCCTTGTATGCTGCCCAATGGTCGCCCATGAGAGGGTAGGACAGGGTTTCGCATAACAATCTCCGGGCAGTTGGGAAAGTACTTCCTTAAATTGTTCCAGGGTATTGATAGAAGTCTTGAACATTTTACTGAATATTTAGTTTTAAATGGTTTTTATAGAGAACATAGAGCAAATAAAATGAAAATCCCAGATATAGGCAACCCATTATAAATGCAATGACATAACTGTATTGATGATAATTTTGAAATATATATTTTCCTGCGAAAACAAATAGCATTAGACCTAAAAAAGACCCGATACCAATGCCCGCCATATATAAAGAATACATGCCGGGGCTTTCATCCAGTGCTTTCCTTTCCGTCAAAACACTGTTCCAACTTATCCAGAAAGGGATGTGCATGGGGTTAAGCGTGCTTAACAGCAAGCCCAAAAGGAAGGATGATTTTACCATTGGGAACAGATTTTCGCCCATACCTAATTCCTCTGGGTTATTGGCCGAAATAAAGCTTGAAACGGACAAGTACATCAGTACGGCCACGGCAATGGGCAATACGTAAAAAAACAGTTTGTTGCCAAGATCAATTTTGTTTGCACCAGTCAACGTAATCCGGACCACTAAAAGTTCAACCAATATAACCGCCAGCACAAACAATAGTGCCTCATATATGCTTTGAAAAGCCGCAATTTGAAAAGCGGTAACATTTAAGGTCCCTAGAGGTAGGGACCCCAATAAGCTTATCAAAAACCCCGACGTATATATCTTTAGATGTTTACCCAAGTTATACTATTTACTGTTTTTATCGGTATTCCCGCTTTGGTATACCGCTTTTACCACCACCTCTACTTCTTTGGAAATGTTTGTGGACGGTTTTCCTTTGGTAAAGGTAATACCATAATTGGCCAAAACAACCTTCATCTTTGAATCAAGACTGATTTTTTCTCCCTCTACTGTAATGGTGGCTTTTTCGCTTAAGGGTTTTGAGGTATCCTTGATGGTCAAATTACCCGATATCTGAACGTTATATGTACCGTCCTTGGTATAATCAACATTGCCAATAGTATTGATCTTCCCGTTAAATTTGGCTTTCGGGAATTCTTTTGTGTTTAAAAAATCCGGTCCGTTAAAATGTTTTTGCATCAAGGCATTTTCAAATTCAAAACTCTGCATGGGCACCGAGAAGACCACATCGCCAGAAGCCATATTTAATGTGCTGACCACTTTATAGTTGTTTGCGGCAATATCCTCTACGGCTGTGTGCGAAAAGAAACTTATGTGGACATCTTTAGTGATCAACTTATCCTCTATAGTTGTAAATGCGGAAAATAGTAGAATACTTAATGTTATTGCTAAAATTGAAACGTTTTTCATGATATTTTATTTTTAAATTTAAAATTATTGATTATTGGGGATTAATTTTTTAACTTTTATTTTTGATGTATTTGATGGCTACTTCTTCTATTTTTTAACGATATCGCACTTTTCCATAATGACATCCTCATATAGGTCCAAATCCTTGTCAAATCCTGCACCGGAACGTATTACGCCCTTTACTGTAATGGTCTGTCCAATTTGTAAATCCGTGGTACTGACATTTGTTTCACTGGTAAATGTGCAGCTAACTCCGGCTTTTTCAGAATCGTCTTTAAGAAGTATCACCTTCTGATTGTTCTGATCCTCACTTATGGAGGCAATGATGCCTGAAACAGCAAGTATTTTAGAATCCCCCTCTTCCTGAAGGTATTTGTAGTTCGCCTCGGATGCATCTGCCAAATATTCATGTACAAGTGCTGCTGCGGATATGTTAAAATCCGTTTTCGCTGCCTGCACGTCACGTTGGGGCATGTTTATCATTCTATATACCAAAACACCACCGATCAATACGCACAAGATTCCTAAGCCAACGATTATTTTTATAGTTTTTTTCTTCATTGTATTTTTGCTTTTTATGGCTAAATAGTCGTTTAATACTTTATTCCTGACATTTAAAAAAAAAGAATGTACCAGGATTACAAATTCCCAACTTGTACCTTATTTATACTATCTTGCCCAATAAATAGTATTGCCCAAATAGCTGTGAAATAATAAAATGACTTTAAAAGCTTTCGAAACCCTGCCTTTCAGGGAAAGGCATTAATTTATATCCCTATTTAACATCAATTTGAAAGATTTGTACCGATTTATCGACAAAATGAATGTCAAAATTGTTCGTTATCCGAATTAATTAGCCAATGTCAAAAATGCATGAAATAGTAGAAAAATGGTTCCACGAATATTCGGACGATCTATTTACATGGGCCTTGCACAAGACCTCATCCAGGGAAACCTCGGAAGATTTGGTCCAGGAAACTTTTTTATCGGCAACTAGGGGTTTTAGTGGTTTTAACAATAAGAGCAATCCTAAAACATGGCTGTTCGCTATTTTGAACAATAAAATCATAGACTATTATCGTTTAAAGACCAAATCCCTGCAAGTGGATGACCATAGGGCCGAATATAAAACCCAGAACCTCACAGCTTCCTTTTTTGATGCAGACCACAATTGGGAACTAAATGATGATGCCGTGCTTTGGGAAGAGGAGTTCCATATTTTGGACAATGCGGATTTTAGAGTGATCATGACAAATTGTATCCAAGATCTGCCCGAAAATTGGCGATTGGCCATTATGTCCAAATATCTGTTGGATAAAAATGCGGAACAAATCTGTCAGGAAATAAAGGTCACCCAGTCTAATTATTGGCAAATCATCCACAGAGCAAAATTGACGCTTAAAAAGTGCATTGACCAAAAGTGGAAGTTTTAATTCTTAAATTTGCCCAAGAATGTTAAAAAGAATGATGAATGTTTTGGTGCTTTCCTGCAAGGAGGCAACTGGGTTGGTCGAAAAAAAACAAGTAACCGGTTTGTCCTTAAGGGAAAAAGCACAATTAAAAATACATCTTTGGATGTGCAGTGCCTGTAGATCTTATGAAAAGCAGTCCCGTTTAATGGATAGGATGTTAGAGCGCATTGTAAAATCTACCAAGGAAGAACTGCAACGATTGGACGATTCCTCTAAAAGAAAAATTTTACAACGAATTAAGGATTCCAACTAAACGCATATTCCGATTAAGGCAAGAAGTCTTCGAAAAAAGATTCCATACCAATTACATTCTGTACAAAAGGATATACGCTTTTTTATAAAAGTGGCACTTAAGGTTTGTGTCTTTTAAAGTAATTATAATAAGGAATAGAATGCTAATACTTGTCTAAATTGAATCAATTTTGGGATGTAAGGTTCCCTGTTGTAGTATCATGTTTATACCCAATTAAATAATAAGGCGAAATGCTTAAATATAAGTTCACCATAAAATCACCTGCACATGCATAAACATGACCATTATAACAAACCCCTGTGCATACCAGATAACAACTATCCAAAAGTTGTCGTTATCGGTGCTGGTTTTGCTGGCATCAATTTTATAAAAAAACTCAGGAATGAAAAAGTACAGGTAATCCTTATAGACCAAAATAATTACCACCAATTTCAACCGTTGCTGTACCAAGTGGCCATTAGCGGTCTGGAGCCGGACTCCATCGTATCCCCGTACAGAAAACTCTTTAAGTCCACAGAGAATTTTATTTATCGGATGGCCAAGGTAGAACATGTGGATATCAAGGAAAATCGGGTCCAAACCAATATCGGGACGGTGGTTTATGATTATTTGGTTATCGCCACAGGAAGTTCAACCAACTTTTATGGTTCTGCAAACATAGAAAAGTACAGCATTGGGTTAAAGAATATAAATGATGCCATAAACATTAGAAGCTGGATGCTTCAAAATTTGGAAGCAGCGGTAGAAGGTTGCAATAACCTGGAAAAAGATATCCTTACCAATTTTGTAATTGTAGGTGGGGGTCCCGCAGGCGTTGAAATGGCAGGAGCATTGGCGGAGTTCAAGAAATATTTATTGAGTAGCGATTATCCTGAGATTGAGGTGGAAAGCATGAAAATATACTTAATTCAATCAGTAGATCGGTTATTGCCGACGATGTCGCAAAAGGCATCTACCCATGCGCTCAAAATAATGAAGAAATTGGGCGTGGAAGTATTGCTCAATAGCCGTGTCCAAGATTATGATGGCGAAAATATCCTAGTAATTACTGCTGATGGGGAAAACACGATTCAATCGAACACTTTAATATGGACTGCCGGCGTTACGGGTAATGTTTTAGAAGGACTGGACAAAAAGATAATCCTTCCCGGAAATAGACTAAAGGTAAATCAGTATAATCAAATAGAAGGTTCGGACAATGTTTTTGCCATCGGCGATATTGCTGCAATGGTTTCCGAAAAAGATCCCAAAGGGCATCCTATGGTAGCCCAAGTAGCCATTCAGCAGGGAAAAACACTGGCAAATAACCTACTGTACAAAATAAGGGCGGGAAGTTTTAAAGCACCTTTTCATTATATAGACAAGGGGTCAATGGCGACAATCGGCAAAAAGGATGCCGTGGCTGATTTGAAAATCGCTTTTTTGGATGGGCGCATAGGATGGCTTTTATGGTCATTCATCCATTTGGTTGCAATTACCGGCTTTAAAAATAAGTTTAGGGTAGCTCTAAACTGGATCACGAAATATTTTTCTTATGAAAAGGCAAATCAGCTCATCATACGGAAATATAAAAGAGATTGATATTTAAAAATCGAAGTGCATTCGGCGATGTAATTAGTGGTCACTTTAAACGACTACAGTAGGGTTATGCACATCGACCACAACATACAACCGACCCTATTTTTTATTCCCGATATCTCGGGCTATACAAAATTCATCAATGAGGTAGAGATTGACCATAGCACGCACATCATTACCGAATTGCTGGAGATCATTATATCCTCTAATACATTAGATCTAAAAGTAGCGGAGATAGAAGGTGATGCCGTTTTCTTTTATCATTTGGGGAACAAGCCTTCGATAAAGGAGATCTTATACCAGGCCGAAAAAATGTTCTTTAGGTTCCATCAGCATTTAAAAACCTATGAACATAGCAGGATATGCCAATGTGGCGCATGTGCCACGGCACATAAACTTACCTTAAAATTTGTGTGCCATTTTGGGGAGACAACCACCAGAAAGGTAGGGAAGCACACAAAACTTTTTGGCCCCGATGTTACCCTTGCGCATCGTTTGTTAAAAAACAACGTACTTAGTTCAGAATACCTATTGTTAACTACTTCTTTGGAAATACCGGAAAACGAAAAATTGCCAAAATGGGTAAATTTAAAGAGAAGTGCCAATAATTATAAGGAAATAGGGACAATTACCTATAATTACATACCATTGGAACCTCTAAAGGGCACCATTCCTGAACATGTTTCCAGAACCAAGTTTCAAAAATTCAGAAGACCCGTTTCCAGATCAATGGTCATGAAAGTATCGCTTAGAAAACTTCATGGAGTTGTTACAAATTTCTCCTTACGACCCAAATGGATTTTAGGCTTGAGGTATATAAAGGCCCATGACCATCTTAATACCATTGGTTCTAAGCACCTTTGTGTAATGCCAACCACAACAATGGAATTTCAGGTAACGGCACAAAATATAAATAAGGGTTTGGTGGAGTATGTGGAACAAAGCAACAGCATCACGTGGCTTTCCCCGCTCAATGTCATTTTTGTGCTCAAAAGAATTACACCGGAATCCACCAAAATGACCATAGAGATCCATTATAAAAAGAACATGCTGTCCAAATTATACCTTGACTTCCCCTTACGCATGATGATGTTCATGATCGCACAGATATCCTTGATGAAATTGAATGCGTTCATTAAAAAACCCGAGGTGTAACATTTGGGCAACTATTCCATTTCTTAAAATATTCATAAAACCTGTCAGTTTGTGTACGGGGCCACGTCTGTTTATGTTGTAGTAAAAAAAGGGATATAACGGCTTTGTACGATCTAGCGGGATATTGGGTAGTTTAGATCAATTGCGAACACCTTAATTAGGCTTTTTAGTTAGGCATGGTTTTTAACAAATCCTTGTTTAGAGCGAAGAAGCACCAAATAAATTTAGAGCATATGAGAAAATTAGGTTGTGCGGCCTTGGCGTTTCTATTTACCTTAAAGATTTTTTCCCAAACCTGTTGCTCCGGAGGGGTGCCATTGGCCAGTAATTTAGGCTTGCCAAACGAAGGTAAAGGGGTTGTGGTAGCGGGTGTAACTTACGACTACAATAATTTAAACACACTAAATGCTGGGACTAGGGAATTGGACGATGATTCCCGTCAACGGATCACACATTCCGTTTTATTGAATCTGGGGTATGCATTTACCGATAAGCTCTCTGTAGAAACCTTATTTACCTGGGTAAACCAATCCAGGACCATTACCCAATTTGGGAACGAAAATTTTACCGAGACCTCGGGAATAGGAGATGCTATTTTATTGTTGAAATATTCCATTCCGGACATTTTTGGAAATCGTACGTTGTTAAATTTGGGTGTGGGCACCAAAGTTCCTTTCGGGAAATCGGATATTCTCACGGACCAGGGAATACAACTTACAGCAGACCTGCAGCCTGGAAGCGGGGCCTGGGATGGTGTAGGGTGGCTTTCTGTCTCTAAAGGTGTGGATTTTAGGCCATCCGCAACGGTCTCAGGTAGCTTTACCATTAGGCTAACCGGAGTGAACAGCGATTATCTAAATAACACGGCGACCTATGAATTCGGGAACGAGATACAATCGAACGTAGGATATACCGATCAATTTTTGTTGTTCAACACCATCTTCAACCCTGGATTGATCATTAAATACCGAAGGGCTTTTCAGGATAAAATTGATGATATCGGTATTCCAAACACAGGAGGGGAGTGGATCTTTATACGCCCAGAGTTGGCCGCTAAATTAACCCCTGACATAATACTGAACACTAGGTTGGAACTACCCCTTTACAGTTATGTGGTAGGCACGCAGGTTACCCCCACGGCACGGTTTTCCACCGGATTTTCCTATCGGTTTAATACCAGAAAGTCAACCCTTATAAATATTGAACCATGATGCGAGCAGATTTCGGGTTTTAAGGTGTGTTTACATCAAGTATGTTCATCATATACTTTTAGGAATACCTTGCAAAACATTAAAAACGCTAAAAATAGACCTATGAAAAAGTTAATCTTACCCTTGTTTTTTTGCAGTCTCATGACTGCTTGTACTACCTCTGGTAGTTCTGAGAGTACAACGAATCCAATTACAGGTGCTCCCAACCCACCTACGTCCGGTGCTACAGAATGGAGCATCCCCATTAATGAGGTGTTGGATGGGGGTCCGGGAAGGGATGGTATTCCGGCATTGGAAGGCCCAAGTTTTACAGGGATACCCAATATTACCTACATGCGTGACGATGATCTTATTCTAGGATTCAAGCAAGGGGATGATGTTAGGGGCTACCCACATGCCATTTTGGATTGGCACGAAATTGTAAATGACGATATAGATAACATTTCCGTTGCAATAACCTATTGCCCGCTTACAGGAACCGGAATTGGGTGGAACAGAATCATTAACGGTGCCAAAACTACATTTGGGGTTTCCGGTTTATTGTACAATACCAATTTAATTCCCTTTGATAGGGCTACAAGGAGCAACTGGGCCCAAATTTTAAACGAGTCTGTCAATGGCCCCCTGCTGGGCCAGAAGGCGGATTTAATAATGTTGTTCGAGACCAACTGGAAAACATGGAAGGAGTTGTACCCAAATTCCAAGGTCTTAGGCCTTAATACCGGTTTTTCCAGAACTTACGGCATATCTCCTTATGGGGATTACAATACCAATAACAATCGTTTTCTCTTTCCGGTACCCAAGGATGAACGGCTTCCTTCCAAAGAAAAAGTCCTTGCCATTATAGATGGTTCTGATGCCCGCGCATATAGGTTTGCCAGTTTTCCGTTAGGGAACAATATAAAGATAGATACGTTTAAAGGAAAAAACTATATCATTGTGGGCAATGCTAATTTTATTGTTTCTTTTGAACTTACTACAGTAACGAACAGCTTGAATTTTGAATACATCCATAATGGCACCGAAATTATTTTAGGCGATAATGAGGGTAATGAATGGAATGTTTTTGGGGAGGCAATTTCCGGGCCAAGACAAGGACAATTTTTAAAACCAGCAGAATACATGATGGGTATGTGGTTTTCTATTCCGGCCTTCTACAATACGGAGATATTTCAAAATTAAACAGGCTCAAAACCTCCTTAATAAAGGCTGTCCGCATAGACCAAAAAAAATCGGGTCAAAATGATTATACGACAAAATATTTTTTAAGAACCACAGTACATGGAGCCTTGGCTTTCCTAAAAAGCCAAGGCTCCATTTTTTTAACGGTGGGTAAACGGGTACTGTTTTTCCTTATGTTTTTTTGTATTCGGAACTTGTAATAAAATATTGTTTTGGAATGGAAAATGTTGTGCCCAAAATCAAGGTGTTCCTAAACGAACCACTATCTTTGTTTTAACAAACATTGGTTGGATCATTTAAATAAAAGAAGACAAAATAGATATGGATTTTATATGGAAGATCTGGTCTAAAATTAACGTACTTTTTTTAACATACACGTTCATCGGATAGTACTACCTATGCGAACAGCATATAGACTATTATTACAATGAATTTCGCTAATCGTATCAATAGATACCAAAGCAAAGAAACCATTTTCAACAACTCGATAGTTAAAAGGGATAGTGTTTTACACAAACAAATTATATGTGCTTATATAGTTATCCCTTAAACCTTTTTTAACTCCATTCTTAGTTCCTGAAAACATCAATCTTCTATCAAGACCCATTCCCCTTTACTTAATAAGGATTCTGCCTGCTTGTATTTTAACGTTTTATTTTCTCCCGACAACACATTTTTAATGGTTACCTTATCGTTCCTTCCTATTTTTGCATTTTCCCTCACAATCGTTTCGGTCACCTGTGGCCTTCCGCTATGATTTTGACCTATAGCCCTGCTTTGGGCTGCTCTTTCATCATTGTTGGGGATTTCTTCCTTTCTGGCCTGTAAATTCTCTTTGGGCCTTCGTATATTTCCGGCTTCCCGGATTTCATTTGGGTTTGAGGACGGAAGTTCCCCTTTGAACAGAAAAGAAACCACCTCTTTGTTCACCTTGTCTATCATGGCCTTAAAAAGTTCAAAGGCTTCAAATTTGTAGATCAAAAGTGGGTCTTTTTGTTCATGGACCGCCAATTGCACCGATTGTTTTAACTCGTCCATTTTGCGGAGATGCGTTTTCCACGCATCATCAACGATTGCCAAGGTTATGTTCTTCTCAAAATCGGTAACCAATTGTTTTCCATCACTTTCATAGGCATCCTTTAGGTTAGTCACCACATTTAAGGTTTTTATACCGTCTGTAAATGGCACCACAATACGCTCAAACCTATTTCCGCTATCCTCATAGACCTTTTTGATCACTGGATATGCGGCTGCGGCACTGCGCTCCATTTTGGATAAGTAGTGCTGGTAGGTGGCCTTGTATATTTTTCCTGCGATTTCCGGAATGTTCAATCTGGTAAACTCCGCATCAGGAATCGGAGAGGTGATCGCAAAATATTTAATGATCTCAAACTCAAAGTTTTTATAGTCATTAGCTCCTTTGTTGGTTTCTGCGATAACCTCACAGGTGTCATAGACCATATTGGCTATATCCACCTTTAAGCGTTCCCCCTGCAAGGCGTGGCGCCTTCTTTTGTATACCACTTCGCGCTGGGCGTTCATTACGTCATCGTATTCCAGCAACCGCTTACGGATACCGAAATTGTTTTCCTCTACCTTTTTCTGGGCACGTTCAATTGATTTTGTCATCATGGAATGTTGGATAACCTCCCCTTCTTCCAAGCCCATGCGATCCATCATTTTTGCCACTCTGTCCGAACCGAACAACCGCATTAGGTTATCTTCCAATGACACATAAAACTGTGAGCTGCCCGGATCTCCCTGACGCCCTGAACGACCTCTCAATTGCCTATCTACCCTTCTTGAATCATGGCGCTCCGTACCCACAATGGCTAGCCCCCCCACTTTTTTAACTTCTGGGGAAAGTTTAATGTCCGTACCTCGGCCTGCCATATTGGTAGCTATGGTAACCACTCCCGATTTTCCCGCTTCGGCCACGATATCGGCCTCTTTTTTGTGGAGTTTGGCGTTCAATACATTGTGCGGAACTTTGCGAATGGTGAGCATACGAGACAAGAGTTCCGAAATTTCAACTGAGGTGGTACCGATCAATATGGGCCTTCCCGCAGCGGATAATTTGGTGACCTCTTCTATTATGGCATTGTATTTTTCGCGTTTGGTCTTGTAGATAAGATCGTTTCTATCTTCCCTTGAAACCGGCCTATTGGTGGGAATTTCCATGACATCCAATTTGTAGATTTCCCAGAACTCGCCGGCTTCGGTTACGGCGGTACCTGTCATCCCTGCCAATTTTTTGTACATCCTAAAATAGTTCTGCAAGGTAATAGTGGCGAAAGTTTGCGTCATAGCCTCAATTTTTACATTTTCCTTGGCCTCTATGGCTTGGTGAAGCCCGTCTGAGTAACGGCGACCATCCATAATACGACCCGTTTGCTCGTCCACTATTAAGACTTTATTATCTATGACCACATATTCCACATCTTTTTCAAACAGTGTGTAGGCTTTTAGCAATTGGCTCATGGTATGTATGCGCTCGCTCTTGATGGCAAAATCCTTGAACAGTTCTTCCTTTTGTACCGCCTCTTTTTCTATCACTAGATTTTGACTTTCTATTTTAGCGATTTCCCCGCCAATATCGGGCATTACAAAAAAGTCTTTGTCCGTATCTCCTGAAATATACTCAACACCCTTATCTGTAAGCTCTATTTGGTTGTTTTTTTCGTCGATCACAAATAGAAGCTCCTCATCTACCTTGGGCATTTCCCTGTTGTTGTCCTGCATGTAGAAATTCTCTGTCTTTTGAAGCAATTGTTTTATGCCTTCCTCACTTAAAAACTTGATCAGTGCTTTGTTCTTGGGTAACCCTCTATGTACCCTTAACAATAAAAAGCCACCTTCCTTGGTGTCTCCTGCCGTAATGTGCTTTTTGGCCTCGGCCAGAACCCCGGTCAAATATTGTCGTTGTTTCTGTACAATATCATTGATTTTCGGCTTCAGCTCGTTAAACTCGTGCCGATCACCTTCTGGCACAGGTCCGGATATGATAAGCGGTGTACGGGCGTCATCGACCAAAACGGAATCCACCTCATCCACAATGGCGTAATGGTGGGGGCGTTGTACCAGATCTTTTGGTGTATGGGCCATATTGTCCCGGAGGTAGTCAAAGCCAAACTCGTTGTTGGTGCCGTAGGTAATATCTGAATTATAGGCAGCCCGACGTCCTTCTGAATTGGGCTGGTGGTTGTCTATACAATCCACGGAGAGCCCATGAAATTCAAATAATGGTGCCATCCAGGCACTGTCCCTTTTTGCCAGATAATCGTTCACGGTAACCAGATGCACCCCATTTCCTGTCAGTGCGTTGAGGTACATGGGCAAGGTGGCCACCAAAGTTTTTCCCTCTCCGGTCTGCATCTCGGCGATTTTGCCTTGATGGAGGGCTATACCACCTATCAATTGCACATCATAGTGCACCATATCCCAAGTAACTTCCTTTCCTGCCGCATCCCAGGAATTTTTCCAAATGGCCTTGTCACCGTCCAAAGTAACGTAGGTTTTTGTTCCGGCCAGTTTTCTGTCATTTTCCGATGCGGAAACGGTTAATCTTTCATTGATCACAAAACGTTTTGCCGTTTCTTTGACCACTGCAAAAGCCTCTGGCAAAATGGAATTCAACGTATTCTCCGAAATCCTGTAACGTTCCTCCTTAAGTCTGTCTATCTCTGCATAGATATCCTCATTCCTGTCAATATCCGTTGAGGTTTTTACTTCTTCCCCAAGCTTGGCGATTTCATCGCTAAGGGTTTGTGCGTCTTCCTTTAGTTTCGTCCTGAAAACCAAGGTCCTTGCCCGAAGTTCGTCATGGCTTATTTTCTCAAGTTCCTTCTCAAAAGCTAAAATCTGATTTACCAAAGGTTGGAGTTCCTTTACATCTTTTTTTGATTTATCCCCAACAAAAACCTTTAGCACCGAATTTAAAAAACCCATATCCTTTTCTATTAAATGAACGGTTGTATCGGGGTTACTTAAAGTCGCCCCCATAACCAAAATTATTTTACAAGCCTACTGGAATCCGGTTTTACCCTGGATGTTATCGTTTCAAAATTGCAGTATCAAAATTACATAAAAAAAAAGCCTCCATGGAGACTTTTCTGTTGTAATTCAGTTAATATTATCAATATTCATCCTCGTTCCAGAGGTAATCTTCTTCCGTAGGATAGTCCGGCCAGATTTCCTCGATGGATTCATAGATTTCCCCACCTTCCTCTTCCATGGATTGAAGGTTTTCCACCACCTCTAGGGGTGCGCCTGTTCTGATGGCATAATCTATCAACTCGTCTTTTGAGGCCGGCCAAGGTGCATCACTTAAATATGAGGCTAGTTCTAAAGTCCAATACATCTGTGTATGTTTTAATTTTTTGCAAAAATAATTTTTAAACTCAAATAGTCAAGTGATTTTGAAACTATTTCAACTTATTTATCAACAATATTTCCATATTGCCAATTTGATAACGGAGAAACAACGGAATTATTAACTGTTTTTCTCCGGGATCCATTTTATTTCCTGCGAATTAAGGTCTTTTGAAAGTTTTCTCGCCAATACAAACAGGTAATCGGAAAGTCTGTTGATATATGGCAGCACATTTTCTTCCAAAGGCACCGCCTGATGGAGTTGTGCGGCCAATCGTTCTGCCCTTCGGCATACGGTACGGGCAATATGGCAATAGGAAACCGTGGTATGCCCCCCAGGAAGTATAAAGTGGGTCATTTCCGGTAAAAGATCGTTCATGCTATCAATTTCATTTTCGAGCAAGAAGATATCCCCAGCACTTATTTTTTGGATATTCAGTCGCTTTTTTCCGTTTTTCAGCACACTTTTTTTTGGATCGGTAGCCAAAATGGCACTGATGGCGAACAATTTTTCCTGGATCCGAATCAGGATTCCTTTGTAATGCACATCTATTTTCTGGTCCCGGACCAGCCCTAGCCAGGAATTCAATTCATCCAATGTGCCATAACTTTCTATCCGGATATGGTGCTTGTCCACTCGAGTTCCCCCAAAAAGTGAGGTGGTGCCCGTGTCACCGGTTTTGGTGTATATCTTCATTTTTTATATTTCCGTTTTTTAGGGGTTGGCATTTCTACTAAAGGGTTAGGATAATTGGCCTAGATTCAGTAAAGAATATCTTATTTTACCACATTGCCATGATTTCCATTGCTTTTAAAACCATTTTTTCTTTAGAAACAAAATGATTCCGGTAACAGTAATGATTATGGACAATAATATGGCGATCCAAAATCCTTGGGGGTTATTTTCAAGTCCATTTGGCACGTTCATACCATACAGACTGGCTATCAATGTCGGTATCATTAAAATGATGGAAATAGACGTCAAACGCTTCATGATCACGTTTAGGTTATTGGAAATAACCGAGGCGTACGCATCCATCATTCCACTTAAAATATCACTAAAGATATTGGTTGTTTCTATGGCTTGTCTCAGCTCTATTTCCACATCTTCCACAAGTTCCGCATTAAAATTTTCTTTATAGGTTTTTAGGTTTTTAAGCCTGTGGAGCAAAATATCGTTACTTCTTAACGAGGTGGTAAAGTACACCAAGGATTTTTCTATATTGAACAGAGTCTGCAAATCCTCATTTCTGATTGACTTTTCAAGGGTATTTTCGGCCATTTTTATTTTTTGGTTGATTTGTTTTAAATATTTTAAAAACCAAACACTTGACGATAATAGAAAACGCAGGACAAAGTCGAGATTATTTTCTTTTGTTATTTTTTTCCTTTTGGAAAAATGGATAAAATCGCTTACCAACTCTGAATGGAAAAAACAAATTGTAATAAAAATATCCCCTTTAAAAATCACTCCCAAAGGTATCGTGGTGTATGGGTTGTTAAGGTCTTTGTTTTTGAAGGGAATCCTCAATAAGATAAAAGTCCAGCTATTTTCAATTTCAATCCTCGGTCTTTCGTCCACATCCTCTATGTCATTGTAAAAAGCCTCGGGGATCTGGAGATCTTCTAGGAGATAGGTTTTATCGTCTTCCGTAGGATTTTCTATGTTGATCCAACAATTCGCTGCCCATTCTCCGTTCTTTTCCAAACCATTATCATTTATATAGTATGTTCTCATTCGCGCAAATTATTTTAAAGGCTAAATTAAGGATATAATTCAGGTCCAATAGGGATTGCCAAACTATAAGAAAATCAATATGCGTGGTTCTCCCTTTAATTTGTTTATGATCGCTTTGTCCTGTTGACCTCCCCACGACCGTCCATGAATTTCCGGGTCTTTTGTTTTTTCCTACGCTTTTTGGAGAAGGTCCGCGCCACAAAATAAATAACCACCAAGACCGCCAGCACAATAAATATGGTGTTGTTTTCCATTGCACAACGAATTAAATCCTAAATTTACGGCATTATATCCTAATCTTAAAATGCTGCGGAACCTGCTCTTTCCTAAAAAAAAGGACACCACAGTAAAATAGATCTACAGTTACCGAAGTAATGGGAAGCGCTTTTACCTTTTTCCAAAGGTGTTGCGACTCTTTTGTGCTATAAATTCCATCAAGCAGCACCATAGAATTATTGTGCCAATTATCGTTTTTCCGTAGAAACTCCAGAATAAGATGTTGTGAAGATCGGTCTATATAGACCAAATCAAATGGCTGTTTTTGATTTGGATTGAACACGAATTCTTTTTTCAGCTCCTCTTTTAGCCCAGTGCTTTCAGTGTATAATTTTATGGATTCAGCCTTAAAATATGCCTTGCTTTTTAAGAATACATCAAGGGATTTCGTTGTTCTTTTTGCATGCGATTTTCTATAAAGGCATTTGGTAACAAAAGCATAGACAAAAGGAGAATGTACGCCATGCTGATTGGTAGCCCTCAACAAAAAATTTAGGTAATCCAAAAAATAAGGCATAGCTACACTGGGTTGTGGTTAACTTTCCATAAGGGCCGAAAGTTGAAACCAACGTTCGGTCCTTTCTTCTAACAAATCTATTATCTTTTTAAGGTCTATGGATCGCTGCACAAGCGCATCGCCGGCTAGGGAGGCATCGGTAAAACTATGTTGTATTTCTTCTTTTTGTTTTTCCAAATTCTGAATTTCCTTTTCCAATTGCTGGTATTCCTTTTGTTCGGAATAACTCATTTTTTTGGATGTATCTTCTATTTTCCATACATTTTTAGAAAGATTGGTTTGTACACTTTCTACCTTGATCGCTCTAATTTCTTCTTCGTTGCTATCTTCGTAAGCCCTGAAATCGGAGTAATTACCGGGAAAATCCTCAATAACGGCATCGCCTCTAAACACAAAAAGGTGGTCCACAATTTTATCCATAAAATACCTGTCGTGGGAGACCACTAAAAGACAGCCCGGAAAATCGAGCAAAAAGTCCTCTAGGACATTCAGGGTAACGATGTCCAAATCGTTGGTAGGCTCATCCAAAATTAAAAAATTGGGGTTCTGGATCAACACCGTACAGAGATATAAGCGTTTGCGTTCCCCTCCACTTAGTTTTTCCACAAAATCGTACTGCTTTTTTCGATCGAACAAAAATCGCTCCAGCAGTTGCTGCGCAGAAATTTGGCCGCCTTTTTTCAGCGGAATGTAGTCGCCAAATTCCCGGATTACTTCTATAACCTTCTGCCCGGGCTTGATGGTAATACCTGCCTGAGTATAATAGCCGAATTTAATGGTTTCACCGACTACTACTTTTCCAGCATCTGGCTGATCCTTAGCCGTTAAAAGATTTAAAAAGGTAGATTTTCCCGTACCGTTTTTCCCGATGATCCCAATGCGCTCTCCTTGTAAAAAAACATACTCAAATTTATCCAATATAGGTTTGTTTGGATATGATTTTGAAATTTTATGGAGCTCCAACACCTTACTTCCCATCCGTTCCATGTTGATCTCTAACTGCACTTTATGGTCTTTTCTGCGTTGGGAAGCCTTTTCTTTTATCGCCTGAAAGTCGTCAATTCGCGATTTGGATTTGGTGGTCCGTGCCTTGGGCTGTCGGCGCATCCAGTCCAGCTCTTTTTTAAAAAGTTGTTTGGATTTGTGTTGTTCTACGGCCTCCTGCTCCATTCTGGCCTCCTTCTTTTCCAAGTAGTATGAGTAGTTTCCTTTGTATGAATAAAGTTGTCCACTATCCAATTCAATAATCTCATTGCAGACACGTTCCAAAAAGTAGCGGTCGTGGGTTACCATGAACAAAGTAATATTCTCTTTGGCAAAATACTGTTCCAGCCACTCTATCATTTCCAGATCCAGGTGATTGGTGGGCTCGTCCATTATTAACAAATCGGGTCTGTTGATAAGGGCATTGGCCAATGCCAAACGCTTTTTTTGCCCCCCGGACAGGAGACCTACTTTTACCTGTAGGTCCTCTAATTTTAGTTTGAATAGAATTTGTTTGTATTGATTTTCGAAATCCCATGCATTTAGCCGCTCCATGGCCTCAAAAGCCTTTTGATAGGCTTCTTCATTTTCCGGATTTTCCAACGCCTTTTCATAGCTGGTAATTACCCGAAGCACGACGCTGTCCGACGCCAAAATAGTTTCTTCGATAGTAAATTCCGGATCCAGATTGGGTTCTTGCTCCAAATACGAGACTCGGATTTCCTTTCTGTAATTGACACGGCCTGCGTCGGGAGACTCCTTCCCGGATATAATATTGAGTATAGCCGTCTTACCGGTCCCGTTTTTGGCGATCAAGGCGATTTTTTGGTCTTTGTTGATGCCAAAAGACAGCTCCTTAAAAAGTACCAGTTCCCCAAAAGATTTGGATATATTTTCTACTGTAAGTAGGTTCATTCGTTGAATTTAAAATTAATACAGCGCGATTTAATCCGGGGGTGGTACTCCCATAAAGGGTATAAACTGCTGTCTAGGCCTTGATCTTTTTAAAAATAAAATGCAAAAATAGGTATCTCAACCCCAAAGCAATCAACAAAAGAAGTAATAATGGAGAAAATAGTTGAATTTTTAAGACCCATAGCAGCAGGGTAATGCCCAAGAATACCAAAAGAGCAACAAGATAATAGCGAAACACCCTTCCCTTTGGATCTTTCGAAAGCAGTAAAAAACCCGCCACTAGATTAAGGGGAAAGGCCCAAAATACATTAAAATTAGAAACTGTAGTAGTATGCTCCGAGAAAAACCAAAGGAAAATAATCACTAAGCCTGCAATTCCGGTAGCAAAAAACAGACTAAAATCCAACCATCGATTTCGGCTTCCTTTTTTAAAATCCCAATAGGTAATGAACGCCACAATCAACAATACTACAGAAAGCCAAAATAGCGGGGTAGTGTAAAATCCGGATGCCACCGGAGTGGGTCCTTCTTTTAAAATAGTTCTTTCCCGGAACACAATGGGCATGCTCCCAAGTGTGGTAAAATTTAACTGCCGCATTACATAACTGGGCAGAAAAAGATGCTCATGGGGGGTAGCGGTTCTATCGATAACCGATCCCAATGCCAAATCAATCCCGAAGGCCGACCACGAATTGGTTTTTAAGTTTTGGTGAATTAGTTCGCGAAACGTAAAGTGGTTTTCTAAATGGGAATAATCATATTCTAGTGCGGTTCCAAAAGTTTGCTCCAAAACCGTTCCCAATTTTGTAGAACAGTTATCAAAAAAGAAATCGTATTTGTACTCCCGGTTTTCGGGCAGGTAATTGTGCTCTAAAAATTGGAACAGGGCATCCTTTTCCAATTCACCAAGTTGCAGCACCTGCTCTTTCACCCATCGGTTTTCTACCTGATATTCATACAGGAAATTATCGAACTGCTGCCGACTAAGGGAGTACAGCAACTTCCCCCGGGCGAATTTCATATAAAAATTGGGTGTGTTAAAATTGAAGGTACCGTAATTATAGATCACGTCTATACCCAAATCGGGATCGAAAACTCGGAAGGCACTGTGGCCAAAGGTGGAATACAGTTCTTCCCCGGCACCACAGGTAATAAGACTGATCTTTGCCGAGGGTGATAAGGTCACTTTCTGGGCATAACCCAAACTACACAACCCCAAAAAACATAGAAGTAAAAGCTTTTGAAATGGCATATTCCGTGCTGTGGACATTGAATTTAATAACAAATATCCGAATAAATAATGGCACTAAACCGTTTCCTGAAAAATTGTACTATTTTTACCAAAACCAACTACAGTGAAAAAGCACATCCCCAACCTAATTACAATGCTCAACGTTTTTTGTGGCTGCATTGCCGTGGTATTTGCGGTAATGAACCAATTGGAAACCGCAGCACTATTTGTTTTCCTGGGTATTTTTTTTGATTTTTTCGACGGCCTTGCCGCCCGTGTACTCCGCGTGCAGAGCACATTGGGCGTACAGTTGGATTCCTTGGCCGATATGATTACCAGTGGCCTTGTACCCGGTATTGTCATGTACCAACTTTTGGGTATGTCCGTTTATGGTGGGTGGAATTCGGGGCATGCACTTCATGGAGCGACTTTGGGCGAAGCCAACCTATTGCTCCTTCCCTTTTTAGGCTTTATCATTACCCTGGCATCGGCCTACCGTTTGGCCAAATTTAATCTGGACGAGAACCAGGCATCTTCTTTTATAGGCTTGCCCACGCCAGCCAATGCGCTGCTTATCCTTTCCCTACCGCTGATCCTTTTTTATCAGAACAACGATGTGTTGAACAGCATTATCCTCAACCAGTGGTTCTTGATCGGACTTACTTTTTTGAGTGCTTTTTTACTGAATTCGAAGCTACAACTCTTTGCCCTCAAATTTAAAAACTGGGGTTTTAAGGACAATGCACTGAGGTATATTTTTATTGCGATAAGTATAGTGCTTTTATTGACACTTAAATTTTTGGCCGTGCCAGCGATTATTGTGTTTTATGTATTGAGCTCGGTGTTTCATAAGTTGTTTTTTGGAGAATAATGATCTATTATTAGTATTGCTTACGGGTTTTGAAAATCAGATGCAGCAAACTTGGCAATACGACCAACAGCAAGGGCAATGCTACTAAAAATCCGCCGATAACAGCGATTGCCAAAGGTTGGTGCAATTCTGCACCCACGCCAATCCCAAGAGCCAACGGGATCAGGGCGATGATTGCCCCCAGGGCGGTCATCAATTTGGGACGCAATCGGGTGGAAATTGAATAAACGATGGATTCATCCACGTTTTTTGTTTCAGTCAACGTATTTTTAAACTGCAGAAAGGTGAAAATTGCATTTTCTCCGATGATTCCAACTATCATGATGATGCCCGTATAACTGCCTACGTTTAACGGGGTGTTGGTAAAGAAAAGCAGTAAATAACTGCCGGAAATTCCCAAAACAGAAATCAGTAAAATAGCAAGTGCAACTTGTATGTCTCTGAACAAAAACAAGATAATCAAGAAAACCAATAGGCTGGATGTGATTAAGATAATCAGCAATTCCTGAAACGATTGTTGTTGAGATTGATAGGCACCGGCATATTCAATTCGATATCCGGATGGTAAATTTATTTTTAGCGCAATATCTTTTTGAATTTGGTTCATGACACTACCCAAATCGCGATTGTCCAATCTTCCGCTGACCACACCCAAAGTTTGCAGGTTTTCGCGTTCTATTTCTGTTTGTCCTTTGGCAAGTTCAACATCAACTAAATCCGTAATTGGAACTGTTTTACCGCCGGGTAAAAACACCCGAAGTTTTCTTATGTCATCGACGCTAATCTTTGCGCTGTTTGGGTAAACCAGTCGTATATCTGTGGTGAATTCATTTTCGAAAAGCGAGCCGACCACATTTCCCTCCAGAGAAGTTTGGATTTGAAATTGCAAATCAGCCGGCGTGATGCCGTATTGTGCCAATCGCGAAAAATTGGGCGTGATGTTGATCTGTGGTCCCGCGACGGTAATCCCGTCAAAAACATCAGCTGTGCCCGGGACTTCCTCTACAACTTTGGCAACTTGTCTGGAAATTTCCTGAATTTTTTGATGGTCTGTCCCGAAAATTTTGACTTCTATCGGTTGAACCGAACTCATCAAATCTCCCAGCATATCACCGATTACCTGACCAAAATCAATGGTCAGGGCAGGTTGGCTTGCTTCAACTTTTGCCCGTATTTCATCGATAACCTCATAGGTCGTTCTGATTCTGTTTTTTTTGAGTTGGATGAGATAATCGCCGCGATTGGGTTCAGTGATAAAAAAACCCATCTGCGTGCCCGTTCTTCGGCTGTAAGCCTTTACCTCCGGTATTTGGATGATTATTTTTTCTACTTCGCGAAGCATTCTGTCGGTTTCTTCCAATGAAGTACCCGGCGGAGAGTTGTAGTCTAACACGATGCTTCCCTCGTCCATTTCAGGCAAAAAACCGGTTTCGAGCTTGGGAAGTATCAGAAAAATTGAGAGCACAAGAAATGCTGAAAACAAGATACTCAAGTAGGGTTTCCGGATAAAAAAACCAACCCAAGCTTGGGTTTTTAATTGATGGGAATCTTTTTGTGCTTTGTGTTTTTTGGTTTTTTTGTGGGGTTTGCTGAACAACAGATAAACGACCGGAAGCAACAGCCAAGTTACAAAGAATGAACAAACCAATGTAATAATCATGGTGTTTGTCATTACCTTAAAATAGGCACCGGCAACCCCCGACATCAGGACAAATGGCAAGAAAATGACGATGGTGCTCAAAGATGAACCCAACATGGCCGGAAACAAATATTTTATTGCTTTTTTGAGCAATTTCAGGGTACTTACCTCGGGATGTTCTTCGTGCGTGCGGTGTATTTGTTCAACGACAACGATGGCATCATCTATAATGAGTCCGATCGCCGCAGCTATGGCACCCAAAGTCATGATGTTGAAAGTTTCACCGATAGCATATAAGAAGATAATTGTCAGTGCGATGGTAACCGGAATGATGATGAGGATGGTCGCACTTGCTCTGAATGACCTCAGAAAAAGTACGGCTACGACAATGGCCAATAACAACCCGATCATCAAACTGTCGCGTACACTACTAACAGTGTCGTTGACAAAATCTGCCTGTACATAGAATGGAGTCAGATGAACATCTTTGGGCAAAAGAGATGTTAGATCCGCCACTTTTTTGCGCATATCTTCAGACATGCTGACCAAGTTTGAATTGGGTTGCTTCAATACGGCAATCAGAACCCCCTCTTTGCCATTGGCATTGACCTTGATGTATTCCTTGGCTTCTTTTATCTCAACAGCTGCAATATCCTTTAAACTGATGATGCGTTTACCGTCGTTTTTAATAATCAAATTTTCGAGTTCATCTTTTTTATCCACTTGCGCATCCAACAAGGTGAGGTAGAGCATTCGGTAATCGTTTAGATAACCTGTGGATTGGATGAAATTTGTGGAAGCCATTGCCTGAGAAATATCATTCGGTGTTATATGCAAGGCAGCCATTTTATCAAAATCCAATTCCAACCAATACTCTTTTGTTTTCCCGCCAATCACCCGTATTTCACTCACCCCTTCTACCTGCGATAAAAAAGGTTTGATGGTATAAAGAGCCAATTGCTTCAGTTCAATGGGTGATTTGGTTTCGCTTTCTAAGGAATATCCGGTCACCGGCAAGATAGAAGGATTCATCTTTTCTACCGTAATACTCACATTGGGAGGAAGGGCGTTTTTGATCTGATTTATTTTGGACTCGATGCGTTGTTTACTCATATCGATATCCGCATCCCAATCCATAAACGCAGAAATTTCACAACTGCCACGGCTGGTGGTGCTTCTAATCAGTTTTAAATCCTGTACTTGTTTGATGGCATTCTCTAATGGTTTGGTAACCGTGATCATCATCTTTTCTACCGGCTGCTGCCCGGCATCGACAATAATTTTAATTTTTGGAAAAGTAATTTCAGGAAACAAGCCCGTTTGCATTTTTGCGTATGAAAAAACGCCACCGATGACAATCAGCAAAATAATTACGCTGAGCGGATGCTTGTATTTTACAAAAAAATTATTCATCAGTTTTTGGAATAATTGTTGGTTACGGAAACTTTCAAAGTATCGGCTACGCCATAATTTCCCGTTAAAATGATTTTGTCCGACAGACTAAATTCCGGGTTTAAGATTTCGACTTTTTCATTGGTTTCAATTCCTTTGATAACGGGAATTTTGACGGCTGTGGAGTCATTGATTAATTTCATTACCCAAAAATCCGTTTCCGTTTCATTTGCCAAAACAGCCGCTTTAGGCAGGGAAATTCCGCTTGCAACATCCGGAGCAGTTTTGTAGATACGTACTTTAGCGACGAGGTTTTCCGGAATGTACGTTTTGTTTTTCAATTTTATAATGACCCCTAAAGTTTGAGAAACGGCATCTACCGAAGACTTGAATTTATCGATGATTCCTGCCTGTACCGTTCCATCGGGCAAATAAATGGTTACCTCGTCTTTCTGTTCGACAAATCTTCTGTATTCATAAGGAAGGTCTAAAACAAAAGCGAAACTTTGAAGATCATTGATGACAGCTAAAGGTTCTCCATCTTGAACATAATCTCCATTCTGATAATTAAACGAGGTAAGATAGCCGGTTGCTGTGGCTGTGACAGGAATTGGTTTGCCAAAATTGAGGGTGGAATCTATTTTATTGATCGTATTGCCCAAGATAGAAGCTTCCTTACTTTTTATGGTGAGCAATAATTTTCCTCGGGCTA
Source organism: Flavobacteriaceae bacterium (assembly GCA_041749595.1). Lineage (GTDB taxonomy): Bacteria > Bacteroidota > Bacteroidia > Flavobacteriales > Flavobacteriaceae > Aurantibrevibacter. The sequence goes on from JBGTBA010000042.1 coordinate 41,736, forward strand.
CATAAGATTCGGGACTCACGTTTATGGATTGTATATAGCCGGTAGCCTTTGCCTTGATCTGGTTTTTGACCAGAAAGACAGAAGTTGCATTGAGATCAACATAGGCTCTGATGGGTACGGTGTCTATTTGGGTAATGGTAACCGGTGTTCGATTTTCTATTTTGAGTTCTTTATCTGGTGTTTTCTCCTTACAGGAAAAGAGAAAAAAAGCAATTAAAAGCGGTGCGATAAAAATTGATTTGTTCATACGTTGGATTTCAATTTTCTTAAAATAGTTACTTTGCCCAATAATTTATCTGGTTGATAACCTGGAGTTTGTTTGCTTCATTTTGTATCACGTTGTTTTTTACAGAGGTTAGATTGCCGATGGATAACAAAAATTCAGTTATCCGTGCCTCGCCGTTCACCAACAGTTTTCGGTTGGTTTCAATCAGTGCCTCACTCAGCGCTAATTGTTTTTCCAACTGTGCGTTCAATTGATTGATTTGATTCAATTGAATATGAAGTTGTTGCAATTGCTGTCGCGATTGATTTTCAAAAAATTGTTTGTATGCCGTGTTGGTTTTTAATGCCAATTCATTTTTTTGATGTTGGAGTTTTCGCTGACCGCCATCGTAGATGGGCACGGATAGCGATAATCCGATGCTCGTTCCAAAATTTTTATAAGCTTGGGGCTGAAAAGATGAGTTGTAGCCGCCATCGGCGAACACACTGAACTTGGGTTGGTAATTTGTATTGATTAATTTGTCCTGGTTCAAAATAGTAAGGCTGTCAAGTACAAACTTGTTGTAGTCTGCCGTTTCTTTGATTTTGAAAGGATTGCCAAGTGTTATATTTGGAGGTGATAAATTGTCAATCTGAGTCGGTTCATCTCCCGATAAAAAATACAACAGTGCCAAATCGTTTGCATATTGATTTTCCCATTGCTGTACAACAAATTGCTGTTGTTGCATTGTACTGGCAAAAATGAGGTATTCGCTTTGCCTGTAAACAGCCGCTCTGACAAGTTCTTTCAATATTTCAGATTCTTCTTGCAGCAAATGCAATAAATCTTGATTAAACTTCAATTGTTGAAAATCCCCAAAAGCGGAAATGTATTGTGCGGTAATGCTGAGATTCAAATCTTTGACAGCAATTTTTAGGTTATTGTTAAGCGAATTTCTAACAATTGAAAAAGATTCCCGGCGGTTTCGAAGCGTTTGATTAAAGACAATGGGTTGGGTTACCGTAACCAGCCCGGTTATGGTTTGCCCGTTGCTGATGGCCGTGTCATAGCCATAACCATCAATGACGGGTGCGTAATTGGCATATAAATTTCCGTTGGTTTGAAAACCATTTGAAGCCCTGAAAATTAAGCTGTCCAATTTGGATGCCAGTGTCTGATTCTGAATGTCCGCAAGGAAAGGGTTGTTTTCTTTAGCCGTTTTCAAGAAGTAATCCAGATTTTTAGTTTGCCCATACAAATCTGAAAAAACCAAAAGCATCAAACACGAAAGTGAAAAAATTGTGCGAATGGGTATTTTGAGTCGCCACATTTTTTGGTGATTTTTTAAAGCGAGTAGTCGAACAAAAGTATGCATTTCTGTGTATCTTTAAGTAATCGTATTTGTTTGGATTTTTTCATCTACCGAAATCTAAAGTACTCCATTTCTATTGGATGGGTTTATTGTGATAATCGGTTGCGTAATACACCCAGAATTTCCGAACCGTTTTGCCGTGGTGTTTTATGATAATGGGCTCTAATTCGATGATGTTTCTAAAAAAAGGTTTAATTTCTTCGGGAATTTGACCGAATTTATCATCGTTTTTACATCGTTTGTCCGAGTCAATAAACAAGGCGTTTTTGCCATTCAAAACCATCAAATCATCGCCTATAAAATCAAATTGCAAAGCAAATTTACCAATGATATTCTGGGCATACACCTTTTGGTCGAGATAAAAATTGAGCACCGCCGTGGTTTTGTAATTGTCATCAGAAAAGATAAATGTATCGGGATGTTGTCGTTGAATTTCTGTAATGCCTTTTGCCAGTTTTTCCCAACCGAACCAAGTGTCGTCACTTTTGACGGGTACGATGTAAAATATGATTTCAACGGCGAGCAAAAGGTGGATGAATACCGAAAAAAATAGGTTCCATTTAATCCATTTTTGGGTAATAAAAAAACTCACAAAAATGATTCCGGTGATGTATCCGGGCATCAGCCAGTTTAATTTCACCCAATAAAAAAGGGAAATCGCATAAAATCCTAAAAAGGTCGGTAGGAAAAAGCACAACAAAAACAAAATCTTCGAATCGGGAAGTTGCCATTTTACCAAGTATTTTTTAAGGTACTTGAAGGTAATAATTACAGTAAAGACAAACAAAAATGGCAATAAGATGAACATTTGATGCCCAATGGTTCCCAAAAAAGAAATGGGTTTCAGACCAAAAGATTTTACATCTTCCGCGCGTTGGGTTGACTGGAATAAGAAAGAAACAAAGTTGTGTTGGTAATTCCAATAAATGACAGGAAAGGCAACAAGTACAGAGAGAATTAACGCGCTTAAAAGTCCTTTAGAAAACAGTAGTTTTCTGTGCTCTTTGGATAAGATCAAAAAAGCGATGAGCCCAAATTGCAGAAAGATTCCGGTGTATTTGCTGTCAAATGCCAATCCCATAAACAGCCCCGCCCACAGCCAATGTTTGAATTCGTCAAAAAATATTGCTTTGTACAGCGCGATGATTGACAAAGTCCAAAACAACATCAAAGGGACATCCGGAGTTGAATTGATGGATAAGACAGACAGCATCACACTGCTACCCAGCAAAACAAATGCAATTAGTCGTTTGGATTTAGGTAAGAAAAGCGTTGCGAGCCTGTAAAAGGCGATGAGTGTTAGGGTCGAAATGCTAAAATCGGCCAATTTGAGCACAAAAACCGATGAGCCAAAAAGATCTGTAAACAGTCGGAGAATGTAACCGATCATTCCCGGATGATCCAAATAAGAGAGTGCCAGGTGCTGACCGTAGAAATAATAATATGCATCTTGTGGCATGATGCCCACAAAGGGTAAAAGTAAGAATCGAAATAGCTGGAAGGCAATAATCAAACTGATGAGTGGCCTGTTTTTTATGAAATTTTTCATTCGATACATAAGAAGTTTAAGTTAGTCCATTCGGCAGCTGCAAGTTAGAAACTAATCAACCCATTAAATACCAAGCCATCCTGATTCATTGAAGGCACAAAGATAATTTTTAGGTTCTTTTGTTTTTTTGGGCGGTCAGATGAAAAGGTGTTTAATTGATAAAACACATCTGTGATGGGCATCCCAACTCGGGCACACATCAAAACAAGTGCATTTTACCGATATCGAGAAAGAATAAATCGTGCGCTTTTAACGCTAATCACCGTTTAACATTCGCTAATGTATACTGATTAATTTTTAATTTTGTTATTTAATTTTGCCTTTTAAACCAAAACTAAAATGACTATCCTCTTCAAAAAACTCAATTATAAAGACCATATATCCATTGTCGCTTTAAATTCCCCAGCCACTTTCGAAAAAGAACTAGACCTTATATCGGATCAAACAAGAATTCTTAAAGACTTGAAAAAAGTTACGGACATCCATTTTGCAATGGTGTTTGTAACCGCCCAAACGGAAATAGACCATTTAGCACCCAAGTTAAACAAAAGGTTGGTAGGGGATGCGGTTTTATGGTTCTGCTATCCCAAAGGAACTTCTAAAAAATACAAGTGCGACTTTAATCGGGACAACGGATGGGCCAGTCTTGGAAAGTTAGATCTTGAACCTGTGCGGATGGTTGCCATTGATGAGGACTGGAGCGCATTACGGTTTCGTAAGGTAGCATTTATAAAGACCATTACGAGACGTGAAAGTTTTGCCCTTACTAAGGAAGCCAGAAAGCGTACAACACAAAAGGATCAATAACACAAATCTGACTAGCTCAAATCACAATTCATATTCGTTTTATCCATATTGAAATAATAACGGACATTATTGTCCATTATTAAACAATAAGTCCTATCTTTGTATAAAACAATATGATTATCCGTATATTTCCCTATTTTTATTACCTTTAGCACACTAAACCATGTCATATGAACTTGATCGACTTTATATCCTCCTATCCTGACGAGGAAAGCTGTAAACAAAAATTCAAGGAATATCGAGACCAA